>DATHVV010000152.1:0-9785 GCA_035461105.1 Longimicrobiales bacterium
ATGGATGCCGGGTCGTCCGTTCGCCGTCGGCGGACCCTCGAAGAACACGAACCCGGGCGCATCGGCCCGCTGTTCCTGCGTGCGCCGGAACAGCTCCTCGGCGCGCCACGACTCCAGGATCTGCTCCTCGAGCGCGGTCGCGCTGGCGGGATAATCGGGATACTTCATCGCTCCTGTCCGTTGCTCATCGGCAGCCGCTCCAGCACCTGCCGCACCAGCGCGGCGAGCTGCGGCTCGGCACGCTGCGCGGCGGCGACGATCGCCTCCAGCGACGTCGCCTCGAGGGCATCCGGCAGACACCGATCCGTAATGATGCTCAGGCCCAGCACGCGCATGCCCATGTGGCGTGCCACGATCACCTCCGGCACCGTGCTCATGCCGACGACGTCCGCGCCCAGCGTGCGCAGCATGCGGTACTCGGCGCGCGTCTCCAGGTTCGGTCCGGGCACCGCCGCATAGACGCCCCGCCGCAGGATCACGCCCAGCTCGAGCGCGCAGCGCTCGGCCAGCTCCTGGAGCGCGCGATCGTATGGCTCCGACATGTCCGGGAAGCGGGGCCCGAGCTCGTCCAGGTTCGGGCCGACCAGCGGGTTGTCGCCGAGCAGGTTCAGGTGATCGTCCAGCAGCATCAGCTCGCCCGGCTGCCACAGCGGGTGCATGCTGCCGCACGCATTGGAGACGATCAGGGTGCGCGCCCCCAGCTGCCGGAGCACGCGCACCGGGAAGGTCACCTCCTGCAGCGTGTAGCCCTCGTAGCGGTGGAAGCGACCCTGCATCGCCACCACCCGGCGCCCCGCCAGCCGGCCGACCAGCAGGCGGCCGTGATGGGTTTCGACAGTCGCGATCGGGAAATGCGGGATCTCCGCGTAGGGCAGTGTCGCCGCGACCTCGATGTCCTCGGCGAGCCGGGACAGGCCGGTGCCGAGGATGATCGCAACCTCGGGAGCCTCCACCACCGCCGCGCGCACCGCCGCGAGCGCTTCCTCACCGCGCGCTCGCAGCGTCGTCGCGCTTGCGCTCACCGGTCGTCCCGGATCATCGAGGAGAGCCAGTCGTCATCGCGGTCCTCCGGCTCGCTCTCCTCGAGCAGCAGCTCCGAGTCCGACGGGCCGGCGTCATCATCGAGCAGCTCGATGTGGTACCCGGCGAGCTCTGCGTTCTCGAGCAGCAGCGCCGCCTCGTCCGGTTCCTCCCCCGCCGGCTCCGTACCCAGGTCCTCGTCGTAGACCGGCTCCGGTGCGAAGGGCGGCAGATCCTCCCCCGTGAGCGGGTCGCGACCCACTGTGGCCAGCCCCTGCGTCGCGTCGGCGATGATCGCGTCCAGGTCCACGGTGCCGGCCGCGGGCTCGGTGCCGGGCTCCACCGGCGCCTCGGCCAGCTCCGCACTCGGGTCCGGCGTCTGCGGCGCCGCTTCGCCCGCGAGCGCCGCCGGTTCCCGGGATCCTCCCGGCTCGGTGACCGCCGCAGCCTCGCCGGCGGCGGGCGGGGACCCGGCGGCCGCGCTCTCCGGAGTCGACCCCCTGGCGGCGCCGAACTCGTGATCTCCCTGCGCCCGCGGCAGCACGCCTGCCGCCAGCGGCGCGGGCGCGGGCAGCGGCGGCAGCGGCGGCAGATCGTCGTCGTTCTGCGCGATCGACTCCGCCATCGTCGTCAGCTCGTGCAGCTCCCGCTCGAGGAAGCCGCGATAGCTGCCGAGCAGCTTCTGCTGGCGCTCGCGCAGCTCCCGCAGCAGCTCGATCTCGCGCTGACGCATCTCCGAGGCCGCACTCCGCAGCCGCGCGACATCCGCCTCCGTTCGCTGCCGCTGGGCCTCCGCCGTCTGCGTGGCCTGCAGCAGCTGCGCCTCCATGGCCTGGCGCGCCTGCCCCACCTGCGCCTCCGCCTCGCCGCGCGCCCGCTGCAGCTGCGCCTCGGCGTCCCGCTGCGCCTTCTGCAGCTGCGCCTCGGCGTCCTGCCGCGCCTGCTGCAGCAGCGCTTCCGCCTGCTGCTGCGCATCCTTCACGCGCGCACCGGCGTCCTGCTCCGCCCGCTGCTTGAGCACGTCCCCTTCCTGCGTCGCCTTCGTGCGGATCTCGTCGCGCATCGTCTGCGCCGTGACCAGCGCATCGGTCAGCGCCCGCTCCCGCTCCCGGTTCTCCGCAACCTGCCGCTCGAGGCCGGCCACCCGGTCCTGCAGCGCCCCGTGATCGCGCACCACCTGCTCCAGCCGGTCCGCCACGATGTCCAGGAAGTCGTCGACCTGCGCCGGCTCGTAGCCCCGCATCGCCCGGCGGAAATCGCCTTTCTTCTTGCGCACTTCCAGCGGTGTCAGGTCGATCATTGGACTCTCTCCCCGAATAGCACCGTCCCGAGGCGCACCATCGTGGCGCCTTCCTCGATCGCTATCTCGTAATCGTTCGACATGCCCATCGACAGCTCGCGTCCGCCGAAGCCCGGCACTTCCCGCACGCATTCCTCGAGCAGCCCGCGCACCGCCTGAAACGTAGCCCGCAGCACCGGCTCCGCCGCGGTGAACGGAGCCATGGTCATGAGCCCCTCGACGCGCAATCCGGGCAGCACGCACACGCGGCCCAGCGGCTCGAGTGCCGCCGCGCCATCGAACCCTCCCTTGGTCGCCTCCCCGGAGACGTTCACCTCCGCCAGCGCCCGCACGGTCACGCCCGCGCGCGTCGCCTCCGCCGACAGCTCCCGCGCCAGCCGCTCGGAATCCAGCGAGTGGATCAGCTCGAACGCACCGAGCGCGCGCCGCACCTTGTTGCGCTGCAGGTGACCGATCAGATGCCAGCGCAGACTGCCGGCGGCATCGGGGTTTGCCGCCTCCAGCTCGGCGCGCTTCGCCACCAGCTCCTGGACCCGGTTCTCCCCCACGTCCCCGATCCCGGCTGCCCGGGCCGCCTCCACCGCCGCCAGCGGATGCCCCTTGGTGACCGCGACCAGCGTGACCGGGCCGCCGCCCCGCCGCGCGGCCGCCGCCGCGATCCGCTCACGCACCTCGGGCAGCGCCTCCGTCAACCGCTTCGCGTACATAACCGTGTAAAGTATTGATCGATCCGACACCAATGCTAGGGTCCCGCACCCGCGTGCGTACCTCCTCCGCTCCCTCCGCGAGCTCCTCCGCGCCTCCCCGCCTCCGCGCCTCTGCGCCACAAAAAAAAGGGCCGGCATCGCTGCCGACCCTTTCGTGCCCGTCGACTACGGGGGCTTACTTCGCGGTGAACACGATCGGAATCTCCACCCACACCGGCACCTTCTTGTCGCGGTTGTAGGCGGGGCTGAACTGCATGATCTTGGCGACGTCGAGCGCGGCCTCGTCGAGCGCCGTGTAGCCGCTCGGCTTCGAGAGCTGCGTCTTGATGACGCGGCCGTTCTCATCGATGAAGAACCAGACCGTGGCCTGGCCGCCGATGCCGGCGTCGCGCAGCAGCGGCGGATAGTTGCGGACGAGCGCCCGCTGCACGTCGCCGGAATTGCGCAGCTCGGGCCGCACCGTCATCGGCGTGAACGTCGGCGCCTTGGCCAGGTCATCCGCGGACGCGCCCGAGGCGGACGGCGGCGGCGGCAGGTTCTCGACCGGATTGCTCTCGAACGTGGTCGACGCGATCGTGATGTCCTCGTCCATGACCACGTCGCTCACCACCGGCGTCGCCGGCCGGGCGATCGCCTGCGGCGGCGGCGGAATCTCGATCTCGGGCGGCAGGTCGACCGCAGTCAAGGACGATTCCTCGGAGCGGACGTCCTCGGCCTGCAGCGTCGGGAACAGGGCGAAGACTCCGAAATGGAGGAGCGCCGCGACTGCGACCGAGCCCCAGAACCAGTTGTTGAACGACTGCTTGAAGCGGTCGTTGGCGGTATCCCTGACACTTTCCATGTTCACCTCCGCTCGCGCGTAGCGCGCTGCTCCAGCTCGGTGTAGAACACCATCCGAATGGCGCCCGCCTGCTGGAATTCCTTCTGAAGCTGATCGACCGTGGCGTACGGCACCTCGCGGTCCGCGCGCAGCTGCACGATCATGCTGCGATTCTCCTCGTAGAGCGGGGCCACGACGTTCGACACCTGGTCGAGCTGCAGCAGCTGATCGTTGATGTAGATCCCGCCATCCCGCTCCACGTACACGTGCAGCACATCCTTGCGCGGCTCCTCCCGCTTCTGCGTCGCCTCCGCCTGGGGTGGCTCGTACGTACGGGTCTTCTCCTTCTTGAAGGTCGTGCTGACCATGAAGAAGATGAGCAACAGGAATGCCATGTCCGCGAGCGACGAGGACGGGATCTCGCTCGACGCCTTCGATTTCCGCTTCAGCCCACCCTTCGACACCGACATGGCGCTATTCCTCCAGTACCTGCAGCGAGATCTTGTCGGCGCCCGCACCCTGCAGCTGGTCGAGCACGTCGATCATGTAGCGATAGGGCGCCGCCGGCGCCGTCTTCACCGCCGCGATCAGGTTCGGGTTCGCCGCGGCCGCCTGCCGCCAGATCGAGCCGATCTCCTGCGACCGGACCCGCTGCACCTGCGGGCTCTCGCCGCGCTTGACGGCCACCAGCCCGTCCACCTGGACCATCAGGTGGATCACGTTCTTCTGCGAGACCTCCACCTCGGAGTCCTGCTCCGGCAGCACGATCTCGAGCCCCTTCTCCTCATCGAACACCGTCGTCACGAGGAAGAAGATCAGCAGCAGGAACGCGATGTCCGCCATGGAGGACGTCGGGATGTCCCCCGAGGGCTTGTTCTTCTTACGCATCAGGGCCATGGAAGTTCTCCTCTGCGGCTCGCGTCAGGGCGTATGGTCGCTGTCGGGGCGGGCGCCGCGGTCCGGCAGGCCCATGCCCTCAACCGAATCGGTCGCCGGGATGTGGCCGTGGCGCGGCAGGCCGGGGGTCGCCGCCGCCAGGGCCGCGCCCGGTCGCTCCAGGTCCCACACCAGGTTGAGCACGTGCGAGGTGCCCTCCTCCATGGCGCGGATCAGCTTGTCGATCCGGGTGACGAAGTAGTTGTACGCGATGTTGACCGGGATGGCGATGATCAGCCCGGTCGCGGTCGTGATCAGCGCTACCTTGATACCCCCGGCCACCAGCGTTGCTTCCACCTGGCCCGCGTCGGCGATCGCGCCGAAAGCGGAGATCATGCCGGCCACCGTGCCCAGGAACCCGAGCAGCGGCGCCACGTTCGCGATCGTCGCCAGCACGGTCAGGCCGCGCTCCAGGAAGCCGAGCTCGATCACGCCGATGCTCTTGACCGCGGTCTCGATGTCGTTGCCGCGGTAGCGGTCGCGGAGCCGGCTCAGCCCGGCCGCCAGGATCGCGGCCACCGGACCGGGCTCCTGCTGCGTCAGCGCCACGGCCTGGTCGAGCTTACCGGCGCGCGAGAGCGTCTCGACCTCGTCCAGGATCCGCTGGGAGTGACGTCCGGCCGTCCACAGGGTGTACGCCTTGGCGATGATCACGCCGAGCGCGAACAGGGAGCACAGGAGCAGCGGATACATGAACCACCCGCCGTCCTGGAACATGTCAATGAGGGTATAATTGAAGTCTTCCAAGCGACGCTCCGAGAGCGGGTGAAGGTCCCCTGTGCCACGCCGGATCGGTCTGCCCTGTAATCCGCGAAAACCTACGCCCCCGCCAGGGGGGTGTCAACGTTCGAAAGGGCGCGTACCACGGCGGTTTTCGGCAGTTTTCCTCAGGTCGGTACCGGCGTCTGCACGACGCCGGTGGTCAGCGCCAGCCGCACCCGGTCGAGGTCGATGTTGCGCTCCAGGCGGCCGCGGTGGGCCAGCGAGAGCTGCGAGGTCTCCTCGCTCACGACGATCACGAGCGCATCGGTCTCTTCCGAGAGGCCGAGCGCCGCCCGATGGCGCGTGCCCAGGCTCTTGTCCGCGACCGGGAACTGGGTGAGAGGCAGGATCACCCCGGCCGCGATGATGGTGTCGCCCTCGACCAGCACCGCCCCGTCGTGCAGGGGGCTGTAGGGAGAGAACAGCGAGATCAGCAGGTCGGCGGCGACCCGCGCGTGCAGCCGGGTCCCGGTGTCCGCGTATTCCTCGAGCCCGACCTCGCGCTGCACGGCCACGATGGCCCCGATCTTAGCGCGCGCCAGCCGCGCCATCGACTCGACCAGCTCGTCCGCGACCTGGCCTTCCTCCAGCCGGTTGAATACGCGCAGCATGCGCACCCGGCCCAGCCGCGAGAGCGCCGCCCGCAGCTCGGGGTGGAACACGATGAGCGCCGCGATGACGCCGTACTGGAACAGGCCGGCCAGGATGTAGCGGATGTACTCCAGCGCCAGCAGCCGGGCCAGGAAGTAGACGAGCACCAGCACGAGCAGTCCGGCCAGCATCTGCATGGCGCGCGTCCGCGCCAGCACCTTCAGCACGTAATAAAGACCTGCCGCCACGAGCAGGATCTGCAGCAGGTCGATCGGGCGCGGCAGCAGGAAGAGGAAGCGTTCCATGCGCTCTAGCTTCGCGCCGCACGTACTGCATCCGCAACCGCCAGCGCGCGGTGGACCGCCCCGACGTCGTGCACGCGCACCAGTCGCGCGCCGGCCAGGGTGGCCGCGACGCAGGCGGCGATCGTGCCCTCGAGGCGGGCTTCCGGCCCGAGTCCGCCGGCGAGCTCGCCTACGAACCGCTTGCGCGAGGGCCCGACCAGCACCGGGTAGCCGAGCGCCCGGACCCGCTCCAGCCCGGCGAGGACCGCGACGCTGTGCGCGGTGCGCTTGCTGAAGCCCAGCCCGGGATCGAGTACGATCGCCGCGTCCGGGATCCCGGCCGCCCGGGCTCGCGCCACGCTCTCCGCGAGCTCGGCGCACACCGTCTCGACCGGGTCGGCTCCGTACTCGGCCAGCTCGTATCCGGCCATGGTCGCGACGTCGCCCCGCGAGTGCATCAGGATCACCCCTGCCCCCGCGGCCGCGATCACGCCGCCCAGTGCGCCGTCGAGGCGCAGCCCCGAGACGTCGTTGATTACGCTGGCCCCCGCCGCGAGTGCCGCCTCCGCGACCGTCGCCTTGGTCGTATCCACGGAGATCGGGAGCGCCGGCCAGCGCTCCGCCAGCGCCTGCACGACCGGCACCACGCGCGCGATCTCGGCGGCGGCGGCGACGGGCGCGGCGCCCGGGCGCGTGGACTCGCCGCCCACGTCCAGCAGGTCCGCCCCATCCTCGAGCATCCGGCCGGCATGCGCGACGGCGGCCGCCACGCCTGCGTGACGGCCGCCGTCCCAGAACGAGTCCGGGGTGACGTTGAGAATGCCGATGATGCGGGTACGATCGAGGTGCAATCGGGTACGTGCCGTGCGCCATTCGGCGCCGGCCGCGCCCGCCTGCGTCATCAGCGCCCCGGTTCGGGCTGCGGTACCGGCAGGATCCCGCTCCCGCTGCCCTTCCCTTCACTCGATGGACCCGCCAGCTGGTCGCGGCGCAGCGAATCGGCGAACTCCCGGGCCTGGCGTACGACCTTCGCCTCCGGCAGCGGACTGCCGGCGATCAGCAGGTCGATCTCCTCGCGGTCGAGCGTCTCGCGCTCGAGCAGCGCCTCCGCGAGCACCGTCAGCAGCTCGCGGTTCTCCTCGAGCGTGCGCATGGCGCGCGCGTACGCCTCGTCCAGCAACCGCTTGATCTCGGAATCGACGCGCTGCGCCACGCTCTCCGAGACGCCGCGCCGCTGCACCATGTCGCGGCCCAGGAAGACTTCCTGCTCCGCATCGCCCACCGACATCGGACCGATCACGTCACTCATGCCGAACGACGTCACCATGCGACGCGCGAGTGCCGTCGACCGCTCGATGTCGTTGCCCGCGCCCGTCGTGATCTTCTCCGCTCCGAAGATCAGCTCCTCCGCGGCGCGGCCGCCGTACAGCATGGCGAGCGTCCCCACCAGATAGTCGCGCGAGTACGAGTGCCGGTCTTCCTCCGGCAGCGATGCGGTCATCCCGAGCGCGCGCCCGCGCGGCACGATCGTGACCTTGTGTATCGGGTCGAGCCCGGGGGTACGCAGCGCCACCACCGCATGGCCGGCCTCGTGGTATGCGGTCAGCGTGCGCTCCGCCTCGGACAGCACCATGCTGCGTCGCTCCGCGCCCAGCATCACCTTGTCCTTCGCGTCCTCCAGGTCGTCCATGTAGACCTTGTCACGGCCGCGCCGCGCCGCGAGCAGGGCGGCCTCGTTCACCAGGTTCGCCAGGTCGGCGCCGCTCATGCCCGGCGTCGCCTTCGCCAGCCGCTTCACCTCGACTTCGGTCGCGAGCGGGATCTTGCGCAGGTGCACGCGCAGGATGCCTTCCCGCCCCTTCACGTCGGGCGCATCCACGACCACCTGGCGGTCGAAGCGGCCGGGCCGCAGCAGCGCCGGGTCGAGCACGTCGGGACGGTTCGTCGCCGCCAGCAGGATCACGCCTTCGTTCGACTCGAAGCCGTCCATCTCCACGAGCAGCTGGTTGAGGGTCTGCTCGCGCTCGTCGTGGCCGCCGCCCAGGCCCGCGCCGCGATGGCGGCCGACCGCGTCGATCTCGTCGATGAAGATGATGCAGGGCGCGTGCGCCTTGCCCTGCTCGAAGAGATCGCGCACGCGCGAGGCCCCGACGCCCACGAACATCTCCACGAAGTCCGAGCCCGACATCGAGAAGAACGGCCGCCCGGCCTCGCCGGCCACGGCGCGCGCCAGCAGCGTCTTGCCGGTACCCGGCGGGCCGATCAGCAGAACGCCTTTCGGCAGACGCCCGCCCAGCCGGCTGAACTTCTGCGGGTCCTTCAGGAACTCGATGATCTCCTGCAGCTCGTCCTTCGCCTCATCCGCCCCCGCCACGTCCGCGAACGTGACCTTCGGCGTGTCGCCCGTGAGCAGCCGCGCCTTCGACTTGCCGAACTGGAAGGCCTTGCTGCCGCCCGCCTGCATCTGGCGCAGCATGAAGATCCAGAAGCCGATGATGAGCAGCCACGGCAGCGCCTGGAACACCAGGATCCACCAGTTCTGGCGCGGCGGTGCGGCCCGGATCTGGACCTGCTGCTGGCGCAGCTCCGCGAGCGCCTGCTCGCTGTCCTTGATCGGCAGCATCGTCGAGAAGTCGCGTACCGCGCGATCCCGGCCGCTCGTCTGGACGGGCTGGTGCAGCTTGCCCTCGATCACCTTGCCGTCGATCAGCGTGACTTCCTGGACGTTGCCCGCCGCGAGCTGCTCCTGGTACTGCGTGTACGTGAGCTCCGCCTTCTGCTGGTTCGGGCGGCTGAACACGTTCACGATCAGCAGCGGGATCAGGATGATGAGGACCCAGAAGGCGGCCGCCCGGCTGAACCGGCTCCAGCGCGACACGCGATCATTGTCCTGGTTCTTGTCTCGGTCCTGCATTGGTCCCTTCGGGTACCCGGTGTCCGGCGTCTCTTACAAACTCGCGATGAATGGCAGATGCCGGAAGTTCTCCGCGTGATCCAGGCCGTAGCCGACCAGGAACTCGGCCGGCGCCTCGAAGCCCACCCAGCGCGCGTCGCGCACCAGCCCGCTGGCGATCCGCTTGTGCAGCAGGGTGCACACCTCCAGGCTGCGGGCGCCCCGCCGTTCCAGCATCGGGATCAGCCGGTTGATGGTGTGCCCGCTGTCGATGATGTCCTCGACCAGCAGCACGTGCCGCTCCGCCAGCGTCGCCTCGGGATCGTACACCAGTCGCACGTCTCCGGTGCTGACCATGCCCGCGCCGTAGCTCGCGGCGACCAGGAAATCCACGTGCAGCGGGCGGTCGATGTGGCGCACCAGGTCGGCCAGGAAGATGAACGACCCCTTCAGCAGCCCGAGCACCAGCAGG
>DATHVV010000153.1:0-46613 GCA_035461105.1 Longimicrobiales bacterium
CTCGACCCCGGTGCGCCCGTGGACGCGCGTGGTCGCCTCCGCCCGGACGCCGGGCAGCTCCGGATCCAGCTCGAAGCGCACGTCGACGTGAGAGAGCGGCAGCGTGTGGCAGAGCGGAATCAGCTCCGCCGTGCGCTTCGCTCCCTGGATACCGGCGATCTGCGCCACGGCGAGCGCGTCCCCCTTCGGTGTCCGCCCGGCGCGCAGCGCGGCGAGCGTCGCCGGCGCCATCCGTAGTGCGCCGGCTGCGACTGCGCTGCGCGCGGATTCCGGTTTCGCACCCACGTCCACCATGACCGGACGCCCGGTCTCATCCTGGTGGGTGAGCGGCCGCACGCCGGGGGTCCTGCTGCTCTCCATTGGGCCAAGTTTACTGTTGGGCACAGTGCCGGCGGAAGTCCGGCGGGGCGGGCGAGGCGGTCCAGCGGCTCGCCCTAACGCCGGCGCGGGCGCTTCAACCGACGGCACCATAACGACTTAGGAGGTTGAGTCGAGGAGCGCCGCCCGCACCCTCCGCAGCAGGGCCGCGGTCGCCAGCTGCGGGTTGATGTTGAGCTGTGCCAGCTGGAGCGTTTCCTCGACCACGTCGATCGCCGCGGGGACACCCCCGGGACCGGGCAGGCCCCGCGCGGTCCCGCGGAGCCACTCCAGCGCATCACGGTTGAATACGACGTCCTCGGCACCGCTCGCGGCCGCTCCGAGATCGCGGAGCCAGAGCGTGAGCGACTCCAGGGCATCGCTGAAGCCGGCACGCGCCCCGGCGGGGCTTTCCGCGTGCGCGAGCGCGAGGGCCGGGCCGTGGGAGGGGGCTAGCGCTGCGGCCAGCAGCCGCCGGCCCTGCTCGCGGATCTCCTCGAGGGGCCCGTCCCCCTCGGCGCCGGGCAGGAACCCGAGCGCCCTTCCCACCGAGCCGCCCGCGAGCGTGGCCGCCCACAGCGCGCGTTCCGGGTCGGCGCCGCCGCGCTCCACGAGCAGCCGGGCGGCCGCCTCGACCGGCAGCGGCTGGATGCGTACCGGAAGCAGGCGCGAGCGAATGGTCGGAAGCAGGAGCTCCGGCTCACTCGCGGTGAGCACGAGCGTGCTGTCCGCGGGCGGCTCCTCGAGCAGCTTGAGCAGCGCGTTCGCGGCCTCCGGGCTCGCTTCCTGGGGCACCAGCAGCTCGGCGTCACCGACCACGAACACCTTGCGAGCGCCCATCGCGGGGCGGGCACTGGCAATGCGGTTCAGCGCCTGCACCTGCGCCAGGTAGATCCCGGCCATGCCGATCGGCAGCGAGGCACGCAGCGGCTGGGCGCGGCGCAGTGCGAGCTCGGCCGCGCGCGCTTCCTCGAGCGCGTCGCCGAGCCGGTCGGCGCTCGCCCCGCGCGGCCGCGCCATCGGGAAGAACCAGTGCAGGTCGGGGTGCTCGAGGCGTTGCGAGAGGTGGCAGGCTCGGCACTCGAAGCAGGGCTCGGTGTCGGCGGCGCGCTCGCACAGGAGCAGCTGCCCCAGCCAGAGCGCGAGCCGTTGCTTGCCGATGCCGGCCGGACCGTGGAAGAGGAGCGAGTGGGGCAACTGTCCGGCGGCGGCGGAGCGTCCGAGCGCGCGGCGCGTCTCGTCGTGGCCCTCGACCGGGGCAAGCACGCTCAATCGGTCCCGGCCCGGCTGCGCAGCCAGTTGAGCGGATCGACCGCCTCGATGTTGCCGCCCGCGAGCGGCACCCGGACCTGGAATTCGATGTGCGGCCCCTCCGCGCTCTGCTCGCCGCCCACGGTCCCCACCACCTGGCCGGCGACCACCGCCTGGCCCACCGCCACGCGGATGGCGCGGAGGTAGAGGTAGAGGGTCCGGTAACCTCCGCCATGGCTCACGATGACCGTGGAGCCATAGCCCGGGAACGGGCCCGCCAGCTCGACGGTGCCGCCTTCCACGGCCTTCACGGGCGTGCCGGCGGCGGCGCCGATGCCGATGCCCTGGTTCTTCAGCACGACACCGTTGGGCCGGCGGTCCGGACCGAAGCGGTAGACCACGTCACCCTCGACCGGCCAGGCGAGCGACCCCAGGTCGCGCGTCGTGATCGTGCCCGGAGTGCGACCGCCCACTCCGCCCGCCTCCGCCTCGCGCCGCCGGCGCTCCAGGTTGGCGAGCACGCTGGTGAGCCGCGCCTGCTCGCGGGCGAGCTGGTCGAGCCGGCTCGCGGTGCTGGTCTCGCGCTGCCGAAAATCGCGCAGCGTGCGCTGACGCTGCTGCTCGACGCGCTGCAGCTGCGCCACTTCGGTTTCCTTCTCACGCAGCAGCCCCGTCAGCCGCTCGGAGGTCTCGAGCAGCTCCTGCTCCTGCCCGACCAGCTGCCGCTCGAGCCGAGCCACGTCGTCGATCATGCGGCGCTCGTGCAGCGTGATCAGGTGCACGTACTTGTAGCGGTTGAGCAGGTCGCCGAAGCTGCGTGCCGTGAGCAGCACCTGCGCGGTGTGGGTAGGTCCCCGTTTGTAGATGGAGCGAAGCCGCTGGTGCAGCTCGGCGGTGCGGCGACGCAGGCGGTAGCGCGTCGTCTGCAGCTGCTCCTCGGTCCTGGCCACCTCGTCGCTCAGCAGTTGCGACTGGTACTCCATCTCCAGCAGCGCCGCCGCCGACGCCGCCCGCTGGCGCTCCACGTTGAGCAGCTCGCGTGAGACGTCGCGCACCTGCGTCTGCAGCGACGCCATCTCGCGCTGCAGCCGCGCCCGCTCCTCGTTGATCGAATCGAGCTTGAGCCGGCTCTGCCGCAGCTCCCGCTCCTGGCCCTGCGCCGTCGCGGGCAACAGCAACACGGCCAGCAGCGGCAGCGCCGTCATGCCGAAACGGCGCCGCCGGCGGAGCTCGCGACCGGGCCCGCCCGCCGGCCTCATACCACGTCGAGGTGGCGCTTCACCGCCACGCCCGAGGAGATCAGGCCGAGCAGCGAGCCGGCGGCGATGCCGGCGCCGATCCACAGGCCGGGTATCCAATCGAGGGCCACCACGTACTGCGTGAGCACGCGGTACGCGGCATACGTCGCGAACGCCGCCACGATCGAGCCCAGCAGGCCGGTGATCAGGCCCTCGAGCAGAAAGGGCTTGCGGATGAACCAGCCGGTCGCGCCCACGTGCTGCATGATGATGATCTCGTCCCGGCGCGCGAAGATGGCGAGCCGGATGGCGGCGCCGATGATGAGCGTGGCGACCGCCGCGAAGCCGAGGCCGAGGATCGAGGTAGCGGCCCCGGCGACGCGGCGCAGCAGGAACACCTTGTCGAGCCAATCGCTGCCGTACTGCACTTCCTCGACGATGATGTCGCGCCGTACCCGGCTGGCGATGGCGCGGACCGCCTGCGGTCCCTTCTGGTTCGGATGCAGCCGGATCTCGAGCGACGCGGGGAGCGGGTTGCTGTCCAGCGTCGCGAAGATGGTCTCGAACTCGGTGAGCTCGGTACGGGCCCGGAGCAGCGCCTCCTCCCGGGTCACGAACCGGACCGCGCTCACCTCCGGGAGCGCCGTGATCTCGCTGCGCAGCGCGTCGATCCGGTCGGTCGGGGCGTCGTCGCGCAGGTAGGCCACCACCTCGACGCGCGACTCCACGTCGGCGATCACCCGCCGGATGTTGAACGCCACGACCGCGAACAGTCCGATCACGAACAGGGACAGCGCAATCATCGCGGCCGAGAGCCCGGTCAGCAACGGCGCCCGGCGGAAGGCCGTGAGCGCTTCCCGCACCGAATAGCTCATGCGCTCACCGCGCCCACGCCGGAATCGTAGACCAGGCGACCGTGGTCCAGTTCGACCACGCGGGTGCCGGGGTGCGCCCGGACCAGCTCCAGGTCATGCGTCGCGAAGAGCACCGCGGTGCCCGATGCGTTGATCGACTTGAACAGGTCGAAGATGCCGCGGGTCGCGCGTTCGTCGAGGTTGCCGGTCGGCTCGTCGGCCAGCAGCACCAGCGGATCGTGCGCGAGCGCGCGCGCCACCGCCACGCGCTGCTGCTCGCCGCCCGACAACTCGGTCGGCAGCGCCTCTGACTTGGAGGCCAGGCCCACGTGCGTGAGCAGGCGCGCCACCTTGGAACGGATCACCGTATCCCGCGCCCCGGTCACTTCCAGGGCGAAGGCGATGTTCTGCGAGGCCGTTCGGTCGCGCAGCAGTCGGAAGTCCTGGAACACGTACCCCACCTTGCGCCGCAGCAGCGCGATCTCGCGCGGGCGGATGCTCGAGGACGAGTACCCGCTCACTCGTACCTCGCCCGACGTCGGGCGCTCCGCCATGTGTACCAGCCGCATGATCGTGGACTTGCCGGCGCCGCTGTGGCCGGTCAGGAAGCAGAACTCGCCCTTGCGCAGCCGGAAAGTGACGTCATCGAGTACGGTCCCGGTACGCGGGTATTCCTTGGTGACGTTGAGCAGATTGATCATGACACGAGCGCGTGGCGTCGGCGCACCAGTGCCGCCGCCAGGGCCAGGGCCTCGCGCATCGACGAGGCATCCGCCAGGCCGCGGCCGGCGATGTCGAGTGCGGTCCCGTGGTCCGGGGAGGTGCGCACGAAGGGCAGACCGAGCGTGATGTTGACACCGCGCCCGAACGCGACCGTCTTGAACGCGGCCATGCCCACGTCGTGGTAGGGTGCGATCACCACGTCGAACTCGCCGCGGGCCGCGCGCAGGAAGACGGTGTCCGCCGGGATCGGACCGGTGACGTCGATGTCCTCGCTGCGCAGCTGCGTCATGGCGGGACCGTAGATGCTCTCCTCCTCATGACCGAAGCGGCCGCCGTCCGAGGCGTGCGGGTTGAACGCGCACAGCGCGATGCGCGGCCGGGCGATGCCGAAGCCGTCGCGCAGCCCGGCCGCCGTGAGTCGTGTCTGCCGGACCAGCAGCTCGCGCGTGAAGCGGGCCGGCACCTCCGCCAGCGGCAGGTGCGTCGTGGCCAGCACGACGCGCAACGCGCCGCCCAGCGCGGTGTGCTCCGCCGCCATCAACATGACAACTTCGGCTCCGCCCGCGAGTGCGGCAAGCATCTCGGTATGACCCGGGTAGTGGTAGCCGGCGGCGTACAGCGCGGCCTTGTCGATGGGGGCCGTGACGATGGCGTCGACGCGTCCGGCGCGGGCCAGCTCGACGGCCCGCTCGATCGCGAGTCCGGCGATCCGCCCGGCGGCGGCGGCGCCCTCATCGCCGCGCCACGATCCGAGCTCGACGAGCTCGTCGCCGGCGCCGTCGGCGGCGGTATGGGCGGGACCTACGAAGACGAGCTCGACGTTGGCCGGGCGGCCGCTGCGCGCGGCGGCCGCGGCGATCTCCGGACCGATGCCGCGCGGATCGCCCAGCGTGATGGCCAGGCGAATGCGCGGCGAAGCGGGTCCGGCGCTGGGCACGGTGCTAGGATTCCAGGATCTTCACGTAGGTGGCGCGGCGCAGCTCGGCGACGACCTCGTCGATGAGCTTCTGGGACTCGACCTCGTTCTTCACGAAGTCGCGCACATAGCTGTCCTCGAGCGACCATTCACCCGCCGGCGTGCGCTCCAGCACCCGGCCGACCAGAATCCGGCGGCCCGGGCCTTCACCGAAGCCGCTCGGCCCGATCACCTCGTCGGGTGCGGCGGCCGAGACATCGACGCCGAAGGTGGTCGCGTAACGCTCCGGGGGGATCGGTCCGACGCGGGTATCGAACTCGGGATCGCCGTAGCGGCGGGCCAGCACCGAAGCGTCGGCACCGGCGCGCAGCGCGGTGGCGATGCTGTCGGCACGGTCCATGGTCCGCTCCACGTCGGCGTCCGTCACATCGGGGCTGAACAGGATGTGTCGAATCTGACGCTCCGCGCCCCGCACCCGCTCGACCTTGATGACATGGTAGCCGTACACGGTGCGCACCGGCTCGCTCACCTGGCCGGGCGGCATGGAGAACGCGACCCGCGCGAACTCGCGGACCAGGTCGGTTTCCCGGATGTAGCCCAGGTCGCCACCCTTCTCGCGGCTGGCCACGTCATCCGAGCTGCGGCGCGCGGCCTGCTCGAAATCCTCGCCGGCGCGGAGCACGGCGCGCACCGAATCGGCCTCGGCGCGGGCGCGGGCGAGCGCCGCGTCGGAGGCGGCGATCGGGAGCACG
This sequence comes from Longimicrobiales bacterium, assembly GCA_035461105.1. GTDB lineage: Bacteria > Gemmatimonadota > Gemmatimonadetes > Longimicrobiales > RSA9 > VEPF01. Next base: position 6,092 of record DATHVV010000153.1, read on the forward strand.
ATCTGGTGGAGCGTGACCAGCGGCGGGCGCTCGCCGCCGAGTGCCTGGGCCACGTAGGGCCGGTTCTGCTCGAAGAACTCGCGGATGTCGCGGTCGCTGGCGGGCGGCGGCTGGCGGTCACGCCGGAGCTGCTGCACGTAGGTCTGGAGCAGGGCATTGCGCCGGTGCTCGGAGGTGACGAACTCGCGGAACTCCGACAGGGTCATGCGGTTCTGCTGGAGCAGCTGCTGGAACACCAGCTCCCCGCCGACGTTCTTCTGTCGCTGGGCGATCTCGGCGTCCACGGCCTGCCGAACGCGGTTGTCGTCGATGCTGATGGTCGTGTCCTTCGCCGCCGCAAGCACGACGATCAGCTTGGTGATCTCCTCGTCCAGCACTTCGGCGCGGACCCGGTCGAACTCGGGACCCTCCAGCACCGGCTGGCGCTGCTGCTGCGCGAACTTGCGGATTACGGCGTCGGTGAGCGCCACGTTCGTGATGGCGCTGTCGCCCACGATAGCGACGATGTAGCCGATTCGCTCGGGCTGCTGCGCAGCGAGCGGAGTACCGGCGGCGAGGAGGCCGGCAAGGAGCGTCGAAAAACGAAAGCGCATGTGGCCGCGACTCTGTATGGAAAGGACCGGGGCCGGCGCGGTCGCGCGCCGGCCCCGTGTTATATCCCTGCTGCGAACCCCGGTTCCTGCACCGCTACTGCTGCGGCGGCGGGGTTGGCATGGGCGGCTGCGGCATGTCCGGCAACGCCCCCTGGGGAGTGGCCGGACGCGCGGCCTGTACTTGCGACACCACCTGCGGCACGGCACGCTCGAAGATCTCGGCGTCGAACTCCTCGCGCAGCGAGTAGCCGACCGGCCCGAGTGGCACCACGCTCGTTTCCTGCTTGAGGATGCGCTCGAGCAGGGTCATCACTGCCCGGTCGATCGCCTGCGCCTGGCTTTCGCCGGCCTGTACCTCGAGCGGCAGCAGTCCGGCGGCCTGGGCCGCACCGATCAGCTGCATGCGGGCCTGCGTGCGCAGCGAGTCCTGCTCGGTCTGGGCCACCGTGATGCCCTGCTGGGCGGCCTCGGCGATCAGGATCTCATCGCGCGCCAGCAGCCGTAGCCACTCGCGCAGGTCGTCATCGGGAGCCTGCGTGATCTGCATCCGCTGCTGGGCGGGCCGGGTGCGCATGATCGAGAGGTATTCGGCGGCCGTGAAGTCGCCGTTCTGATAGCGCACCAGCGGCCGGGCGCCGGCACGCCGGCCCAGCCGCGTTTCCGGCTTGCGGGCCAGGTCGCGCGCCACTTCGATCGCTCCATCCTGTACGTCGAGGCGCTTCTGATTCGTCAGCTGCGTCAGGTACGTCTCCTCGGCGTCCGTGTACCGTTTCTGCACCATCTGCTGGCGGAACTGCTCGCTCGCCTCGTCGAAGTTCGGCAGACGCTTGTCCTCGACCTTGATGACGTGCAGCCCGAACGCGGTCTCGACCACATCGCTGACCTCGCCCGGCTGCAGCGCGAACGCAGCCTGCTCGAACGGCTGCACCATCTGGCCCGAGGTGAAGTACCCCAGGTCGCCGCCCCGCTCCGCCGCGCCCGGCTCCTGGCTGTACTGCGCCGCCAGGGCGGCGAAGTCCTCGCCGGCGCGGGCCCGGTCGCGGATCTGGCGCGTCAGGGCCAGCACGCTGTCCCGGTGGGCCGGCGTCGCATCGGCCGGCAGGCGTACCAGGATGTGACGCGCCTTGACCTCGGCGCCGGGCTGTTCGCGCGTGTACAGCTCGCGCAGCTGCGTCTCGCTGAACACGGTGTCCGGTTTGATCACGCGATCGCGGAGCTGGAAGACCAGCTGCTGGTTGAAGTACGGCGAGAGCACCGGATCGAGGTCGACGCCGGCGAGCGTCGAGTCCTTCGCCGCGGCCAGCGCGAGCAGGGTGTAGTCGACCCACAGGTTCGCGACCGCGTCGACCACCTCGGGCTGCGGCGGAATGCGGTCGTAGGGAATCAGCAGATTGGCGGCCTGCTCGATAGTGAGCTCGTGACCTCCGGCGCGGGCCAGGACGTCGGTGTGCGACGTCATGGCCTGCCCGAAGCCATCACAAGCCGTGAACGAGACGGCGCCGGCCAGCAGCGCCGCGGTCGCGACGAGTCGAGTCATCTCGGGGTTTCTCCTTGAGCGGTCTGGCAAAAGACAGCGAAAGGTAGCGGAACACGTGGACTGCGAACAGAGGCCACACAGCACGGCGCGGTGCCCGCACCGTCGTTCACGACCGGCGCGGCGGGCCCGGAACCCGGCGGCCCGCGCTCCCGATACCGGCCAGCGCCCTCGAGGTTCCGGTCCGCCGGCTGCGCAACGCGTCAGGCGGCCCGGGCACGCTCCGCAGCCAGGATCTCCAGCGCCGCGGCGAGCACGGCACCGATGTCGGCGGCGCCGTGCCGGCGCAGCACCAGCGAGAGCGGCACGGGGCGGCGAACCTCGACGTCCACCTGCTGGTCCCGCAGCGCATTCTGGAGTACGGCCAGGCGCGGACTGGTCCCGGCGCCGAACGTGACGCGGGCCGCGTCGCCCTGGATGAGGATGCGCTCGATGCCGAGCGCGGTGCCGAGCAGGCGCAGCCGGGCGGCGAGAAAGAGGTGCTCCACCTCGGCCGGGGGCGGCCCGTAGCGGTCGCGCACCTCGGCCTGGAGCGTGGTGACCTCGGCGACCGTGGCGACGCGCGAGAGGCGGCGGTACAGGTGGAGCTTCTGGGCGCCGTCGGCCACGTAGCCGTCGGGCAGTAGCGCGGAGCCGCCGATGCTCACCTCGGTGGCAACGAGATCCGCCGGCACTTCGCCCCTCATGCGGCGGATGGTGTCCTCCAGCAGCCGGGTGTAGGTATCGAGTCCGACCGCGCTCACGAAACCGCTCTGCTCGGCGCCCAGCAGGTTGCCGGCGCCGCGCAGCTCCATGTCCTTCAAGGCGACTGCGTAGCCGCTGCCGAGCTCGGTGTAGTGCTCCAGGATGCGCAACCGCTTCTCGGCCTCGTCGTTCACGTCGTCCGGAGTCAGCAGGTAGCAGTAGGCCCGGTGGTGCGAACGGCCCACTCGGCCGCGGATCTGGTAGAGCTGCGCGAGGCCGAACTGGTCGGCACGGTCGACGATCAGCGTGTTCGCGCTGGGGACGTCGAGGCCGTTCTCGATGATGGCCGTCGTGACCAGAATGTCGATGGTCCCGTCGAGGAAGCGGGCCATCACCGTATCGAGCTGGTGCGGCGGCATCTGCCCGTGCGCGATGCCGATGCGCGCGTCGGGCACGAGCGCGCGCACCTGCGCTGCGATGATGTTGATCGACTGCACCCGGTTGTGCAGGAAGAAGACCTGTCCGCCCCGGTCCAGCTCACGCAGGATCGCGTCCTGGATCACCTCGTCGACCCAGGGCAGTACGTGCGTGATCACCGGCATGCGGTCGCGGGGCGGAGTCCGCAACAGCGACAGATCACGCAAGCCCGTGAGCGACAGGTGCAGGGTGCGTGGAATCGGCGTGGCGGTGAGCGCGAGCACGTCGAGGTGCTTCTTGAGTTCCTTGAAGCGCTCCTTCTGCTTGACGCCGAAGCGCTGTTCCTCGTCAGTGACCAGCAGCCCCAGGTTGCGGAAGACGACGTCCGGCTCGAGGAGCCGGTGGGTACCGACGACGATGTCGACCACGCCCGCTGCCAGCCCGGCGATGATGCGCTCCTGCTCCTTCGCGCTGCGGAAGCGCGAGAGCGATTCGATGCGCACCGGATAGCCGGCGAGGCGCTCGCGGAACGTATGCAGGTGCTGCTCGGCGAGGATGGTGGTGGGCGCGAGCAGCGCAACCTGCCGTCCGTCCTGCACGGCCTTGAACGCGGCCCGGATCGCGATCTCGGTCTTGCCGTAGCCGACGTCGCCGCACAGCAGCCGGTCCATGGGGCGGCGCGATTCCATGTCGCGCTTGACGTCGGCGGTCGCCTGGCGCTGGTCGGGGGTGTCGTCGTACAGGAAGCTTGATTCGAGCTCCTTTTGCCAGCGCGAGTCGGCAGAGTAGGGCGGGCGCTCGGCGAGCTGGCGCTGCGCGTATAGCTGGAGCAGCTCGGACGCCATCAGCTGGATCGACTGTTCGGTCCTGGCGCGGAGATTCTTCCAGGCACGGCCGCCGATCTTGTGCAGCTTCGGGGGGCGGGCGTCCTCGCCGTCGCCGACCCAGCGCTCGATCAGGTCGAGCCGGTAGACGGGCACGCGCAGCGTCTCGCCGCTGGCGTACTCGATCGCCAGGGACTCGATCTCCGCGCCGCCCACGCGGACGTGCTCCATGCCCTGGAAGCGGCCGACGCCGTGGTCGAGGTGCACCACGAAGTCGCCGGGGCGCAGCTGCGACAGGCTCTCCAGGGCGACGGCGCCGCGGAAGCGGCGGACGCGCCGCAGCCGGCGTGCGCGCCGGAAGATCTCGTGGTCGGTGAGCACGCGCACCGGGGGGTCCGCCCCCTCCAGCACGAACCCGGCGTGCACGGCGCCGAGGGCGAGCGTTGTGCCCGCCGGCAGCTCCCGGGACTTCGTGAGCGTCGCGAGCAGCTCATCCAGGCGCTCGAGCTGGCCTGCATTGTCGCAGAGGATATGGGTCTCCTCGCCGCGAGCCGCGCCCACCCGCAGCAGCGTGGCGAGCCGCTCCATGTCGCGCTCGACCGGCTCCGCCTCCCGGATGTCGAAGCGCAGCGCGGCCACGCTGTCGCCGTGCACGACGATGCGGCCGAACGCGTGCATGCGGGCGCAGGCCTCGGCGGGGCTGAGGAAAAGCGTGTCGGGCGGCTCGACCTCGTCACCGCGCTTGCGCGCCGCCTCGTGCAGGTGCTGCACCTGCTCCCAGGTGCGCTCGAAGTCGCGCTCGGCGGCGCCTGCGGCAAGCTCGACGAGCACGGTATCGGCGGAGATCACGTCGAGCAGGCTGCGGCGCGGCTGCGCTTGCTGCGCAGGGCGGGGCACGGCGGCGCGCAGATCGACGGGGAGGATGTCCACGCTGTCCAGCTCGCCCACGGAGCGCTGATCGAGGATATCGAAGCGACGAATGGACTCCAGCTCGTCGCCCCAGAACTCGATGCGCACCGGGTCGGGCGCGCCGAAGCCGAACAGGTCGACGATGCCGCCCCGGACGGCGTACTGGCCGACCGCCTCGACCAGGGTCACGCGGCTGAAGCCCATCGCATCGAGGCGGCCGGTGAGCCCGGCCAGGGGCACGCGCTCGCCACGCCGCAGCGAGAGCCGCAGCTCGGCCAGGCCGGCCGGGATGTCGGCGAGCTCCTGCAGCGCGCGGGCGGTGGTGACCATGATCCGGGCGCGGCCGGAGAGCAGCGCTTCGGCCGCCTCGACGCGCAGCCCGCCGACCTCGAGGTGGTGCTCGGCCGCTTCGTATGGCAGCGTCTCGCGCTGCGGGAACAGCACGGCCGCAGCCTCGCCGATGAGCGCGTGCAGGTCGGCCTCGAACGCCTCGGCGTCAGGCGGCGAATGGGCCACGACCGTGAAGATGCGGCGCTCGTGGCGACGCGCGAGCGCGCCGAGCAGCAGGGCGGTGCTGGACCCGGGCAGGTTTGCCAGCTCGAGGGTGGTGCCGCGTTCCGGCAGTTGTGCCGCGGCGGCACGGAACTCGGGTTGTCGGGCCATGGCGTCCAGCAGTGCGGCGTGCATCAGGCGGTCTCCACTTCGTTCGCGGCGGCCCGACGGCGCGCGCCGGTGGCCGCGATGACGGCTTCGATGATGAGCAGCGCGAGCAGGCCGAGGAGCAGCGGGCGCCAGAGCTGCATGCCGAGTCTCGCCTGATACATGCCGCGGGCCCAGCGCGCGGGCGTGTCGGCGCTGCGCACGCGCCAGCCGTCCAGGCGGCGTCGCAGCTCGCCGGGCGCGGCGCGGCGGAGGTCGGACTCTGCCGCCGGCACGTTCAGGGCGAAGGCGCTCGGCGCGGCGGCGGGCCCGCGTACGTGGTAGATGCCGGGCAGGTGGGGCAGACGGTAGCGGCCATCGGGAGCGTCGTCTTCGACGCCGTCCGGCCGCAGCACCGAGAGGGGGCCCTGGCCCAGCCGCGCCTCCGCGCCGGGGCGCAGCTCCAGAGGCGGCGCCTCCGGCGCGACCCAGTCGGTGAGCATGCGGTCGAGCAGCGGGATCATGGCCGCCGACGTCGGAATGCTCGTCGCCTCCGCGGTCAGGGGCGAGCCGAGCAGCAGGAACGCGCCGCCGTCCGGGCGCACGCCCCGCACGAGCCAGGGCGCGCCCTCGCGCAACCGCAGCAGCACCGAGTCGCCGCCGCCGGCCGGATCGACCAGGGCATAGTGCTCGGCAAGTTGCGCGCGCGCCAGCGTGCCCAGCAGTGGGTCGGCCGTGTCGGCGATCGCGAGTACGGCCGCGCCTGCCCCGGACGGAACGGGTTCGTAGCGCCAGCCGATCCCCGCGGCGGCGAGGCGGCGGTTCACCGCCGGCAGCTCGACGGCCGAGGCCGGTGGCAGCACGATCGACGCGGCGTCCGCGCGCACCGCCTCGATCCCCAGCGCCCCGGGGAGCAGGGCCACGTCGGCATCCGCTGCGCCCGCGAGTCGTACCCGCCCCGCATCGGCCATGACGGCGAGAGCGTCGGCGAGGAACGAGCTGGCGGTCGGTGCGACCACGCCCGGTGGCGGCAGCACACGCACCGCGAAATAGCGGCGATCGTCGGCGCGCAGGGCGTCCGGGTCGGCCTCGACGCGGCCGGTCAGCATTCCGGCCGGTCGGGCCGGCAGGCCGAGCAACGCGGTCGCGCCCGGCGGAGCGGCCGCCGCCGCGACCAGCCGCTCATCGAGGAAGACACGCAACCCGACCGGGTCCGTGCCGGCACCGGTGACGTGAGCGCTCAGCCGGATACGGCTGCCGGCGAGCGGCGCCATGCCGCCGGCGATGCCCACCGCACTGACCCCGTGATTGCGGGGCGCGGATCCGGACGGCACCCAGGCCAGCACCGGTGGCGCCGGACCGTCGGCGTGGATCCCCTCCAGCTCGTTCGCCTGCAGGTCGCTCAGCAGCTGGATCTCCGGGGCGCGCCCGCCGCTACCGGCGGCGAGCAGCGCGCGGGCGCGGGCCAGCGCGCCCGCGAGCTCGGCGCGACCGTAGCCGGGCTCGGTTTCGCGCACCCGCTCCGCGGTCATCACGGCGTCGCCCGCCAGCGCCGGCTCATCCGCGGGCGTCGTGCGGAGCAGCCAGAAGCGGTCGTCCGGACCCGCCGCGGCCAGCGTCTCGAGCGCGCGCTCGCGCAACTCGTCCAGCACCCGGCGCTCGCCGCTCACGGCACCGGTGCTGACGCTGTTGTCCAGAACGATGACGACCGCGGCAGGCTGGTGCGCGGAGCCGGCCCCGAGCAGGAACGGGCGCGCGGCCGCCACGGCGAGCAGCAGCACGGCGGCGACGCGCAGGAGCATCAATAGCAGCTGCCGCAGCCGGATCCGGCGCGCACTCTCCCGCTCCGCCCGCCGCAGGTAGCGCAGGGCCGGGAACAGGATGCGCGGCCCCTGGTGCCGTTGCAGGAGGTGCAGCAGCAGCGGCACGGCGGCGGCCGCCGCGAGCATGAGCAGCCACGGCTGCAGCAGTCCCATCAGCCGAGCCGCTCCCGCTTGCGCAGGTACGCGCGCAGCGCGTGCACCAGCGCCTGGGCCGTATCCACCAGCACGTAGTCGATGCCCTGCGGCACCAGCTCCGTGCGCCACTCGGCGAGCGCGGCCGTCACCGCTTCCCGGTACTCGATGCGCAGATCCGCCACGCTGACCGGCAGCTCGTCATTCGTCTCGGAATCGTAGAAGCGCACGTCGCCTGCCCCCGGAAGCTCGCGCTCGCCGGGGTCGAGCAGGTGGAAGACGAGCACCTCGTGGCCGCGATGCCGGAGGTAGCGCAGCGCGAGCCGCGTGCTGGGAGGGTCGACCAGCAGGTCGGAGATGAGAATCACCAGGCCGCGACGGCGCAGGCGCCCCGCGATGTCACGCAGCGCGCTGCCCGCATCGGTGCGTCCGCCCGCGGGCAGATGCTCGAGCGTCCGCAGGAGCTCGGCCCACTGGCGACGTCCGCCCCGCGCCGCGACGTGGGCGCGGGTGCGATCGTCGAATCCGACGACGCCGGCCGCGTCGCCCTGGCGCAACAGCAACAGCGCCAGCGAGGCCGCAAGCTGCTTCGCGTACCACAGCTTCGAGGGGAGGGTTTCGGGCGACGATGACCACGCCATGCTCGCACTCGCGTCCACGAGCAGGTATGCCCGCAGGTTCGTCTCTTCTTCGAACTGCTTGATGTAATAGCGGTCCGAGCGGCCGAACATCCGCCAGTCGATGTAGCGCAGGTCGTCGCCCGGCTGGTACATGCGGTGCTCGGCGAACTCCACCGAAAAGCCGCGGTGCGGGGAGCGGTGCAGCCCGGCGATGAAGCCCTCGACGACCTGGCGGGCGGTGAACTCCAGGCCGCCCAGCGCCGCCAGCTCCTGCGGTTGCAGCAGGTCCGCGCGCGCGGCGTCCGGGGCGCGCCGCTCGGGGCTCGGTTCGGCTGGGCTCATGGGGCGGCGGATGCTACTGCGAGGGACCCGGCACGGTCAATTGCACGCGCCACCGCGAGGGCGGGCCCACGGCCCCGCGCCGCTGGTCGGGTGCCCTGTGATCCGATATCTTCTGCAGGCTGTGGGCGGAAGTCCCATCACGCACAACGACCGAGTGAGATCATGATTCATGGCACGCGTCCTCTGCTGGTGCTCACGCTGCTGGCCGGCTGCACGGCCGGGCCCGCGCAGGAGCGCGCGGGTGGCGGCATCGCGCCGCGGCCCGGCGGGACGAGCGCAGCGGCGACGATCAGGCCGGTCGATTTTCTCGCCCGCATAGGCTTCCTGGCCGACGACGCGCTGCGTGGTCGGGACACGCCGAGCGCGGGGCTCGAGGTCGCCGCCGCCTACATCGCGAGCGAGTTCCGTTCCTTCGGGCTGGAGCCGGCCGGCGACTCCGGTTCCTTCCTGCAGCGATACCCGTACACGGTGCGCACGCTCCGCACCGCCGACGCCACGCTCGAGGTGGCCGGCGCGACCGGCTCCCCGCCGCTGCGACACGCGTCCGACTACTACCTCTCGCCCGGCGGGCCCGCGCCCGCGCTCGGCCCGATCGTCTTCGTCGGGCGCGCTGCCTCCCTGCCGCAGCTGCCGCCCGGCTCCCTCGACGGTCGAATCGCCCTTGCCGACCTCGCAGCCGCCGACTTCCGGGCCGTGACCCAGGCGCGCACGACCGTCGCCGCGGCGGGCGCCACCGGTCTGCTGCTCGCGCTCGACGGCGCGGTCACCGCCGAGGAGATCGCCCGCAACGCCGCCGGCGCACGCGGCGGACGCGCCATGGCACCGATCCCGGTCGCGTACCTGAGACGCGACCGCGTCATGGAGCTCGCCACTGCCGCCGGCGCGGAACTCTCCAACCTGCTCGCTGACGCGGCCACGGCCGGATTCCGCCCGCGCGAGCTGACCGGCGCCAGCGCCCGGATCGCGGCGCCGGTGAGCGAAGTCACCCACCGGCCGCCCAACGTGGCCGGTCTGCTGCGCGGTTCCGATCCCGTGCTGCGCGAGACGTACATCGTGATCAGTGCCCACATGGACCATCTCGGGGTGGGCCGGCCGGACGCGAGTGGTGATTCCATCTACAACGGTGCCGATGACGACGCCTCGGGCACCTCGGCCGTGCTCGAGCTCGCCGAAGCGTTCGCGTCGCTCCCGGTCCCGCCCGCGCGCTCGCTCATCTTTGTCACCGTGAGCGGCGAGGAGAAAGGGCTGCTCGGCTCGGCGTACTTCGCCGCCAACCTCCCGGTTCCGGCGGGCAGCGTGATCGCGAACATCAACATCGACATGATCGGCCGCAATGCGCCCGACACCGTCGTCGCGATCGGCCAGGAGTACTCCTCGCTGGGACCGCTCGTGCAGCAGGTCAGGTCCCGCCACCCGGAGCTGGGCCTGGTGGTCGCGCCGGATCCCTGGCCGGAGCAGCGGTTCTTCTTCCGGAGCGACCACTTCAACTTCGCGAAACAGGAGATACCGGCCATCTTCTTCTTCACCGGCACGCACGAGGATTACCATCGCCCCTCGGACGAGGTCGAGCGGATCGACCTGGACAAGATCACGCGCGTGACGCGGCTGATCTACCACCTGGCCGAGGAGCTCGCGAGCTCACCCGAGGCGCCGGCGTGGACCGACGAGGGCCTGGCGGAAGTCCGCCGGCTGGCACGCTGACTACAACAGGGGAAAGCCATGTCCTTCTTCCGCAGCATCGTGCTGTTGCTGAGCGTCGTGCTGTTCATCGCCTTCGCCTACTTCGCCGGCCATGGCCTGGCGGTCCACTCGGTCTCGGCCATCCTCACCGGCTTCGTCTTTCTCGCGCTGGGCGCCGTGCTGGTATATGCCCAGCTGCGGGTCGGCCGCGCCCGTCGCTGAGCCCGGGGGAGCGGCCGTAACGTGCGCCTGGACCATATCCGCAACTTCTGCATCGTTGCGCACATCGATCACGGCAAGTCCACGCTCGCCGATCGCCTGCTGGAGCGGACCGGCACGCTCAGCAAGCGCGAGATGGACACGCAGGTGCTCGATAACCTGGATCTGGAGCGCGAGCGTGGCATCACCATCAAGCTGCATGCGGTCCGGATGCACTACCGCAGTCGGGCTGGGGAAGACTTCGAGCTCAACCTGATCGACACGCCCGGACACGTGGACTTCACCTACGAGGTGTCGCGCTCGCTGGCCGCCTGCGAGGGCGCCGTGCTGGTGGTCGATGCCAGCCAGGGGATTCAGGCGCAGACGCTCTCGAACCTGTTCCTGGCGCTCGATGCCGGGCTCGAGATCGTCCCCGTCCTGAACAAGATCGACCTGCCGGGTGCCGAGCCCGAGCGGCGCCGGGACGAGCTGGTCGAGCTGCTCGGTGTCGCTCCCGAGCAGGTGCTCGCCGTGTCCGCGAAGGAAGGTCTCGGCGTGGACGAGCTGCTCGAGGCGATCATCGAGCGCGTGCCCCACCCGGTCGGCGGCATCGACGCGCCCCTGCGCGCGCTCATCTTCGACTCGTACTACGATCGCTACCAGGGCGCGGTGCCGACCATCCGGGTGGTGGATGGCGAGGTGCGCCCGGGCATGCGTATCACGTTCGGAGCCAACGATGCCGTCTATCCCGTCGACGAGGTGGGCTATCTGCGGCTGGGCCGGTTCAAGCAGGACCGGCTCGGCCCCGGCGAGGTCGGCTACCTGCTGGCCGGCATCAAGAAGGTGAGTGACACCAAGTCGGGCGACACGATCCTGGATGCGGACCGTCCGGCCGCGGAGCTGCTGCCCGGATACCGCGAAGTCAAGCCGATGGTCTTCAGCGGGCTCTACCCGACGGAAGCCAACCAGTACGAGGACCTGCGCGACGCGCTCGAGAAGCTCAAGCTCAACGATGCGTCGCTCTTCTACGAGCCGGAAGTCTCGACCGCGCTCGGCTTCGGCTTCCGCTGCGGATTCCTCGGGCTGCTGCACATGGAGATCGTGCAGGAACGCCTGGAGCGCGAGTTCGACCTGGACCTGGTGACCACGGTTCCGAACGCGGAATACCACCTGGTCATGACGGACGGCAGCACGCTCGACATCGAGAACCCGAGCGCAATGCCGGATCGCGCACGGATCGCGCGCATCGAGGAACCGTACGTGCGGGCGCGCATCATGGCCCCGTCCGAGTACATCGGCAACGTGCAGAAGCTCTGTCACGAGCGGCGTGGTGCGTTCATCGAGATGCACTACCTCGATCCGGCGCGCGTCGAGTTCGTGTACGAGCTGCCGCTCGCGGAGATCGTGCTCGATTTCTACGACAAGCTGAAGGGCTCGACGCGGGGGTACGCGTCGCTGGACTGGGAATTCCTGGAATACCGGGCCAACGACCTGGTGCGCCTCGACATCCTGGTGAACGGCGAGCCGGTGGACGCGTTCAGCGTCATCATTCACAGCGACAAGGCCTACGAGTACGGCCGCTCGATCACGGAGAAGTTGCGCAAGCTGATCCCGCGCCAGATGTTCGAGGTGGCGCTGCAGGCGACGATCGGCGGCCGCATCATCGCGCGCGAATCGATCCGCGCGCTCCGCAAGAACGTGACGGCGAAATGCTACGGAGGCGACATCACCAGGAAGCGCAAGCTGCTGGAGAAACAGAAGGAAGGAAAGAAGCGCATGAAGCAGGTGGGTACCGTCGAGATCCCGCAGGAGGCCTTTCTGGCGGTGCTGCAGGTAGGCGACTGAACGGTTTCGCCGGGGCGGCTGGCGGCGCCTGCCGCCGAGTGCCACATTCAGCGGGCCGGGCCCGGCCCGGCCATGCCGCGAGAACGAGTGGCCGGGCGGTCCGGTCACCGCTCACCCGACGCGAAAACCTGATGCCTACAGCGCACCGTGATTCCGGACAGACCCGAGGCGCCGAGCCGCCCCGCGTGGCGGGCCGGGAGGGACCGGCGACCGACAAGAAGTGGGTGATCGGCGTCGATCTCGGGGGCACGAACATCGTCGTCGGCGTGCTGCCGATCGATGGCGGCGATGGCAGCGTGCTGGCGGCGCGCAGCGTACCGACGGAGGCGGCGCGCGGTGCGAAATACGTGGTTGACCGGATCGTGGCCCTGGTGCGGGAGGCGAAAGCGGAGGTGCTGGCGCAGCATGGTGGCACGGCCAGCGATTTCGCGGGTGTCGGCATCGGGTCGCCCGGTCCGCTGGATCGTTCCACGGGTACCGTGATCAACACACCGAACCTCGGCTGGCGCAATTTCCCGCTGCGCGACCTGATCGCGAACGCTGTGGGCCTGCCCGCGACTCTCGACAACGATGCGAACTGCGCGACGTACGGCGAGTGGTGGCTGGGCGCCGGCCGCAACGTGGACACGCTGGTCGGACTGACGCTCGGCACCGGTATCGGCGGCGGCATCGTGCTGAACGGCGAGATCTTCCACGGCGTCTGCGATGCCGCCGGCGAGATTGGCCACATGAGCATCGACTCCACCGGCCGCAAGTGCAAGTGCGGCAACTACGGGTGCCTGGAAGCGTACGCATCGGGGCCGGCGATCGCGCTGCGCGCGGTCGAAGGGCTCGAGTCCGGCATCGAGTCACTGCTGCCCGCGCTGGTCAACGGCCGACTGGAGGAGATCACGGCGGCCACCGTCTACGAGGCGGTCGTGCTCGGCGACCCGTACGCGAACGAGGTGATGCGCGAGACGGTCCGGTTCCTGGGGGCAGGGATCGCCAACATCATCAACATCCTGAACCCGGAAATGGTGGTGATCGCGGGCGGCGTGACCCGTGCCGGCGAGCACCTGTTCGTGCCGCTGCGCGCCGAGGTCCGGCGGCGCGCGTTCCGGGTCGCGCTGGAGGCCTGCCAGATCGTACCTGCGCAGCTGCCCGGCGTGGCCGGCGTCATTGGCGCCGTGGCCGTGTTCAAGAAGGAGACGTACGGCGTCGTCTGAGCCGCGCATGCGCCTGGGCGTTCTCGGCACGATGGTCTGGGACCGAATCCACGCGCGCGACGGCCGTGCCGGCCCGGTGGAGGAGTGGGGCGGCATCACGTACGCGCTGGCCGCGGCGAGCGCCGCCATCCCGCCGGCCTGGGAGATCGTCCCGATCCTGAAGGTGGGTGAGGACCTGAGCGAGCGCGCCTTCCGCTTTCTGCGCAGCCTGCCGGACGTGAACCTGGCGCGTATCCGCGTGGTCGCGGAGCCGACCAACCGCGTCGAGTTGCGCTATCTGGACCGGGAGCGTCGCTTCGAGCGGCTGACCGGCGGACTCAGTGCCTGGCAGTGGCCCGACCTGGGGCCTGCGCTCGCGGACCTGGATGCCCTCTATGTCAATTTCATCTCGGGCTTCGAGCTGACTCTGGAGACGGCCCAGCAGCTGCGGCTCTCGTTCCACGGACCGGTCTACGCCGACCTGCATTCGCTCCTGCTCGGGATCACGCCGACTGGCACGCGCGTGCCGCGGCCCCTGGAAGCGTGGCGCGAGTGGCTCCGGTGCTTCGACGTCGCGCAGGTGAACGAGGACGAGCTGGCCACGCTCGCGCAGCTGTGGGGCGACCCGTGGCGCTTCGCCGCCGAGGTAGTGGGCCACGAGCTGCGCCTGCTGCTGGTCACGCTGGGCGCGCGTGGCGCCGCCTACGTCGCGGCGCCCGGCCTGGAGGCCGACCCGCTATCGTGGCGGGCTCGCGGACTGGTCGTGCCGCAGCCGCTGCTCGGGGGCGGGGCCGCGAAGAGCGAGCGCATGGCGGCACCCGTTACGGGTGAGGATGGGGACCCGACCGGCTGCGGTGACGTCTGGGGCGCCACCTTCTTCTGTCGCCTGCTGGCGGAGCGCGACCTGGCGCGGGCCATGCGCGCCGCGAACCAGGCGGCGGCACGCAACGTCATGCACCGCGGAGCCACGGGGCTGCGCGAACATCTGCTGGGACAGTTCGGAACGTGAAGGTCATAACGCTGCCGGCATCGCTCGACGAGCGCAGCTTCGAGTCGATCGTGCGTCATGCGGACGCGGGGGACGCGGAGCGCGCGCTCTTCGACGCGACGCACACTCGCTGGGTCAACCCGTACGGGCTGATCGGGTTGCTCGTGCTCGGCCGGGTCGCGCGCGACCGGGCCGGCGAGGCGCCGCTGCTGAAGCTGCCCGAGAACCCGGAGGTCGTCAGCTACATGTCGCGCATGGCTTTTTTCCCCCATGCCGACACCATCTTCGAGCTGCACGGCGGCGGCCGGCGTGGCCGGCACGAGGGCGAGTCGGACGTCCTGCTCGAGATCACCGGCGTCAACTCGCACGCGGATGTGCACTCGGTGGTCGACCTGGTGAACCAGCGTGGCATGCGCATTCTGACGACGCAGCTGCACTATCCGGTGCGTGAGGCCTTCCAGTTCAGCGTCATCCTCTCCGAGGTGTGCCAGAACATCATCGAGCACGCCGAGACCGGCGGCTGGGTGGCCACGCAGACGTACAACTGGGCGAAGACGCTGGGGCGCAAGGTGGTGGTGATCGCGGTCATGGACCTGGGCGTCGGATTCCGCCAGTCACTCGCCCCGACGCATGCCGCGCGCTACGACGACTGGACCGACGCGGCCGCGCTGGAGGCGGCCTTCATGCACGGGCACACGCGCCACCCCGATCCCGGTCGCGGTCAGGGCATCCAGCAGATCCGCCGCCAGGTCGCGCGCTGGGGCGGCCGCATCACCATCCGCAGCGGCACCGCGCGCATCGCCGACGTGCCGTGGTGGGACGATTCCGCGACGCTCGAGCAGGGGTTGCCGGCGCTGCCGGGCGCGCAGATCGGCATTGTGCTCCCGGCGCGCGTCGAGGCGGAGCAGGCCGGTCGCGAGCCGCTGGCCGCGCGCCGCTAGGAGGAGCACATGCAGCCCGACCAGGTGATCCCGTTCTCCTTCGATCTGTCCTCGCTGGTGGAGCGGTCCTATGCCACGCTCTACTCGCACCTGGTCACGCGCCCGACCGGGCGCGCGCTTCGTCTCGGCATCGAGAGTCAGATCGCGGAGCTCGGAAGAAGCTGCATCTCGGTGCTCGATTTCACCCAGGTGCTGGTGCTCGATTACAGCTGTGCGGACGAGGCGGTGGCGAAGCTGATCCAGCGGTTCCAGCCGCCCGACCGGCCGGCCGATGCGTACTTCCTGGCCCGGGGCGTCGCGGAGCAGCACCGCGAGCCGCTCGAGGAAGTTCTCATCCGCCACGGGCTCGTCCTGGTCGCCGACGTGGAAGGGATCGGGTTCACGCTGCTCGGTGCGCCCAGCCTGCTCGAGCAGCTGGCGTGGGCGGCACTGCAGCGCAACGGCACCGGAACCGTCATGGAAGTCGCGGTGGTGGTGCAGCACCGCGAGGAGGAAGTGGCCTCGGCGCTGGAGAGCCTGGCGTACCGTCGCGCGGTGCTGCCGGGCTCACGGCCGCTCACCTACCACGCGCTCACGGCACTCCTGTCCTGAACGGGCTTACCGCTCCGCTCCCAGCCGGAGCATGAGCGCCAGGATGCGGTTGACCGCCTTGAGGGCGCCCAGGGCAGCGGCCGACTCGACGTCCACATCGACCAGCTGTGCGCCACAGAGCGGCAGCGGGCGGCGCCCCAGATAGGGGGAGCTCGCCAGCGCCGAGACCAGCACGTACTCCCGTTCCAGCACGCGCACGACCGAAGCGTTCTCCAGCTCGAAGCGGCCGTGCTTGTCGGCGGCCGCGGTCACCGCCTGGAGCGCGGCCGCGGCACCCGCGCGCGCGCGACCGTTCGTCGCCTCCAGCTCCACCGCCTCCCCGTGCAGCACCCGCTCGCCGGCCTGCAATCGCGCGCGCACCAGCACCCGGGCATCGCGCACCTGCGTCTCGACGCCGATGAAGCGCAGCCGCGGCTCGGTTGCGGCGGGCCGCGCCGTCGAGGTCGGGGGCGCGGCCGGGGCTGGCGACGTCGGCGGCTGTGCGGAAGCGCCTGCCGTCCCTCCCGCGTCGGCCGGCCTCGACGCCGGATCGACCGGCCCGCCCCGCGACACATCCGGGTTCGGCCGCACCAGCGGCGGGCGCTCCGCGCCGGGGGCCAGCTGTGCGATGCTGATCACCCGCTGGTCTACGGGCACGCCGAGGCGTTCCTCGAGCAGGTCGCGAATGTCGCGGGCCAGGTGACGCGGATCGGGTCCCGGCTTGACCAGCAGGTGCACTTCGCGGGGATGCCCATACACGTCTTCGCGGACGAACGCGCCCAGGACGGAGGGGAGCTCCCTGAGCACGGCCTCCGCCGCCTCCTTGGTCTCGCGTTTCGGCATCGAGTGATCGGTTGCGAGGGATGACGCAGTCAGCAGAATGCCACCGCCACGAGGGCAGCGTCAAGCGATGCGGCGGTGCGTCGCCGCCCTTGTAGCTGCTGGCGCGCTCGAATACCTTGCCCGTCGCAGCGCTGCGTACCACGCGATGCGCGCGGCGACCCGCACTCGAGCCCCGAGCAGATCCGCAGGAGCGCATGAAAGGCGTGATCATGGCGGGTGGCTTCGGCACCCGCCTCAAGCCGCTCACCATCAATCGGCCCAAGCCGATGGTGCCGATCGCGAACCGGCCGGTGATGGAGCACATCGTGGAGCTGCTCCGCAACCACGGCATAACCGACCTGGTCTCGATCCTCTACTTCCAGCCCGAGCACATCACGGCCCATTTCGGCGACGGCTCCCGCTTCGGCGTGCGCATGAGCTACGTGACGGCCGACGCCGACTACGGCACGGCGGGGGCGGTGCGCAATGCGGGTGACCTGCTGCTCGACGACCGCGTGATCGTGATCAGCGGCGACGTGCTCACCGACTTCGACCTGGGCGCCTGCATAGCCGAGCACGAGACGCGCGGCGCGGAGGCGACCATCGCGCTCACGTCGGTCGAAAACCCGCTCGCGTACGGCATCGTGATCCTGGACCAGGAGACGGGACGCATCGAGCGATTCCTGGAGAAGCCGACCTGGGGCGAGGTCTTCAGCGACACCATCAACACCGGCATCTACATCCTGGAGCCCGACGCATTGCGCCGGGTGCCGCTCAGGACCAACGTCGATTTCTCGAAGGATCTCTTCCCGGGCATGCTGCGGGCCGGAGCCGGACTGTACGGTCACGTGGCGCACGGCTACTGGCGCGACATCGGCAACCTGGACGAGTACCGGCTCGCGAACGCCGACGTGCTGGCCGGCCGTGCGCACGTGAGCCTGCCCGGGGAGGCCCGGGCGTACGAGGGGGGCACGCTCTGGGCACCGGCCGGTATCGCGATCGCCGCCGACGTCGCCATAAGCGGCACGGTGGTCGTCGGTGCCGGATGCAGCATCGGCGGCGGGGTACGCCTCGATAACGTGGTGCTGGGCGCGGGCACCAGCATCGCCCCGGAGGCGGAGCTGCGTCACGCGGTCCTGTGGGAAGGCTGCGCCGTGGGCGCGCGCACGCGGGTGACCGAGACCATCTGTGCCAGCCAGGTGCGGATCGGGCACTCGGCGCTGGTGCGGGAGCGCTGCATCCTCTCGGACCGGGTCGAGGTCGGCGATTTCGCCGTGGTCGGACCCAACGTGAAGGTATGGCCGGAGAAGGTGGTCGAGGAGCGTGCCGCGCTGACGCACTCGCTGATCTGGGGTGAAGCGTGGGAGCGAAGCCTGTTCGCGGGCGCCCGCGTCAGCGGCATCCCGAACTTCGAGCTGACCCCGGAGATCGCCGCGCGCCTCGCCGGGGCGTACGGCGCGACGCTCGGGCAGGGCGCGTTCGTCGTCTCCTCCCGCGACTCGGACCGGGCCTCCCGCATGATCGCGCGTGCGCTCATGACCGGACTCATGTCGGCGGGGCTGAACGTCGAGGACCTGCAGCAGACACCCATCCCGGTGGTGCGGCACGCGGTGCATCACGGGCGCGAGCTGGGCGGCATCCACGTGCGGCGCTCACCGTTCGATCCCAAGGTCATCGACATCCTCTTCTTCGATGGCGATGGCCGCGACCTGCCGCCCGGCAAGACGCAGAGCATCGAGCGGTTCTTCGCGCGCGAGGATTTTCCGCGTGCCGGTCCCGACGGCACCGGCGATCTGAACTTCCCGGCCCGCGTGGTCGAGGGCTACCAGGAGCATTTCCTGTCGGAGCTCGACGGCGGCCAGATCCGCGACCGCGAGTTCACCATCGTCGTGGATTTCGCCTACGGCTCGACGGTGAGCGTGCTGCCCGGCATCCTGGGCCTGCTCAACATCGAGACGGTCAGCCTGGACGCGTACGCCGCACCCGGCCGCCTGTCGCGCAACGAGAAGGAGTTCCGCGAATCGCTGGTACGGCTGGGCGGGATCGTCCGCTCGATCGACGCCTGCCTGGGGCTGTGGATCGACCCCGGCGGCGAGGTGATCGACCTGGTGGATGACACCGGCCGGCCGCTGCCCGCGGAGCTCACCCAGGCCGTCATCGTCGGCCTGGCACTCGAGCACCTGGGCGTGCGGCGGGTGGCCATCCCGGTGACGAGTCCGGCGGTGGTCGCCGAGATCATCCGGGAGCATGGCGGCGAGGTGCTGTGGACGAAGACGGAGCATCACGCGATGATGGCGTCGGCCACGGACGCGGACCTGGTCGCGGGCGCGCGCGGCGAGTTCATTTTCCCGGGCTTCCTGCCGGCCTACGATGGCATGTTCGCAACCGCGAAGGTGCTCGAGGCGCTCGCCCGGTCGGGCCGCGAGCTGAGCGAGCTGGCCGGGCTGCACCCCGCGATGCACGTCCGGCAGGAGCGGGTTGCGTGTCCGTGGGGACGCAAGGGCAAGGTCATGCGGCGGCTGATGCAGCACACCGAGCACAACGAGCGCCAGCTGATCGACGGCGTCAAGGTGTGGAGCGGCCCGCGCGAGTGGGCGCTCGTCATCCCGCACAGCGACAAGCCCTACTTCGTGGTGACCGTCGAAGGACCGGACGCCGATTCCGCGGCGGCGCTGCTCGATCGATACTCCGGGCTGGTCGCGATGTGGCGCGATGAGAGCTGAGTCCGACGCGCCCGGCGCCGGGCGGGACGCTGACGGGGTCTCGACCCGCGCCGTGCACGCCGGCAGCGGCGCCGCCGTTCCCGGCGCACCGGTGGTCCCGCCGGTCTTCCAGAGCGCGACGTTCTACACGCATGCCGTGCCCGAGGAGGAAGTCGGCTACACGCGCTTCGGGCGCAACCCGAACCACCTCGCGGTGGCGGAGAAGATGCGCGCGCTCGAGGGCGCGGAGGCGAGCCTGGTGCTGGCCAGCGGCAACGCAGCCGCGGCGCTCACGCTGCTCACGCTGGCGGGCGCCGGGGATCACGTGGTCGCGGCGCGCCAGCTGTACGGCGGCACGCTGCGGCTGCTGTCGCGCGAGCTGCCGCGGCTCGGCATCGAGGTCACGCTCATCGACGATCCCGCCGACTGGGCGGCGGCGCTGCGGCCGAACACGCGCCTGCTCTGGCTCGAGCTGCCGGTCAATCCCACGCTGCGCGTGCCCGACGTCCGCCCGGTCGCCCGACTCGCCGGCGAGCGGGGCGTGCCGCTGGTGGTGGACGCGACGTTCGCGACGCCGGTCAACTTCCAGCCCCTGCGGCACGGGGCCACGCTCGCGCTGCACAGCGGCACCAAGTACCTGGGCGGGCACAGCGATGTCATGGCGGGCGTGGTTTCGGGGCCCGCCGCGCTGGTCGAGGCGATCCGCCAGTCGCTGATCAGCTTCGGCCCGGTGCTCGATCCGCACGCCGCCTGGCTGCTCGAGCGCGGCATCAAGACGCTGGCGGTGCGTATGGCGCGGCACAACGAGAATGGCATGCGGATCGCCGCCTGGGTGGAGCGGCACCCGGTGGTGGCGCGCGTACTCTATCCCGGGCTGCCGTCCCATCCCGACCACGAGATCGCCCGGCAGCTGCTCGAGGGCTTCGGAGGGATGGTGTCGCTGGTGGTGCACGGGGGCGACGAGGCGGCGCTGCGTTTCGTGAACCGGCTGCGCCTGCTGCGCGTCGCACCCAGTCTGGGCGGCGTGGAGTCCCTGGTGTCGATGCCGCGATACACGTCGCACGTGGCGCTGCCCCGCGCCGAGCGGCACGCGCTCGGCATCGCTGACGGGTTCGTCCGCCTGTCGCTCGGCGTCGAGGACGCGGCCGACATCATTGCCGATCTCGAGCAGGCGCTCGCTCCTGAAACGACAGCGCCGGCCACCGCGCCGGCGACGTAATCCGCTCACCGGACATGATGCTCCGTCGCATCCTCCGGGTGCTCGCCGCAACGCTGCTGGTTCTCCTGCTGATGGGCGCAGGACTGGCCGCCTACGTGCGCGGCGGCGTACCGCAGCGCGCGGGTACGCTCGCGCTGCGCGGCCTCGGCGCGCCGGTCGAGGTCTGGCGCGACTCGCTCGGCGTGCCGCACATCTGGGCCGAAAGCGAAGCCGACCTGCTCTTCGCCCAGGGCTGTACGCACGCGCAGGACCGCCTGTGGCAGATGGAGCTGCTGCGCCGTGCGGGCACCGGCCGCCTGGCGGAGCTGTTCGGCGCCGACCTGATCGAAAGCGACCGGTTCCTGCGCGTGCTCGGCATGGCGCGCGCGGCGCGGCGCGACGCGGCCATGCTGGAGCCGGCCGAGCGGGCGCTGCTCGAGCACTATGCCGCCGGCGTGAACGCCTGCATGCGGGAAGGACGTCGGGCCCTGCCCCCCGAGTTCCTGCTGCTGCGCGCCCGATTCGAGCCGTGGACCGTCGAGCACAGCCTGTTGATCGCGCACCTGATGGCGTTCGATCTCTCGCTGTATCACGGCGCCGCCCAGGCCACCGCGGCCGCGCAGCGGATCGGCGCCGCGCGCGCCGCGCTGCTCACGCCGATCTACCCGGAATGGGGTCCCCTGATCACCGGGAGCGCCGCGCTGCCGGCCCCCGCGTCCGCGATCGCGCTGCTCGAGGCCGGTAGCATCGCGCGCGCGTCGAACGCCTGGGTGATCGGCGGCGCGCGCACGCGCTCCGGCCGGCCGATCCTCGCGAACGACATGCACCTCGCGTTGCGTGCCCCATCGCTCTGGTACCTGGCCGCGCTGCACGCTCCGGGCTTCGACGTGGCCGGCATGACGCTGCCGGGCGCGCCCTACGTGGTGGCCGGGCACAACCGCGCGATCGCGTGGGGCTTCACGAACGCGATGCTGGACGACGCCGACTTCTTCCTTGAGCAGGTCGATCCGGCCGACCGCTCGCGCTACCGCACGCCGGACGGGAGCGCGCCGTTCCAGTACCTGAGCGACACGATCCGGGTGCGGGGCGGGGCACCGGTGACGTTCCGGTACCGGGTCACGCGCCACGGCCCGGTGGTGAGCGACGTCCGCAGCGAGCTCGGCGGGACCCCGATCGCGCTGCGCTGGGCAGCACACGACGCCGCGAAGCCGCTCGGCGCGCTCCGGGCGTTCAACGGGGCCGGAGACTGGCCGTCGTTTCGCGCCGCCGTGGCGGCGTTCGACAATCCCCATCAGAACGTGGTGTATGCCGACACCGCGGGCCACTTCGGGTACGTCATGGCTGGCCGCATCCCGCGCCGTGGCGCGGATGGCCGCCGGCCGCCCACGCTGCCGGTGCCCGGCTGGACCGGAGAATGGGACTGGCAGGGTTACCACGACGCCGCCGAGCACCCGCTGGTGCTCGATCCCGCTGAGGGCTTCGTCGTTACCGCGAACAACCGGCAGGCCGCCGGCGAGCTCGGCGATCGCATCAGCAGTGACTGGGAGACGCCGTTCCGGGCCGCCCGCATCCGTCAGCTCGTGCAGCACGTGCGCGGGGTGGACGCCGCGGCCGTGCACCGCATGCAGCTGGACGTCGGCGACGTCGCCGCCGCCCGCTACGCCCCGATCGCGGCCGCGCTCGCGGAGCGCCTCGGCTCGAGCGCGGAAGCGACGCTGCTGCGCCGCTGGGATCACTACGCGAACGCCGACTCGCGTGCGGCGGCGCTCTTCTACGTGTGGTACGCGCGGCTGCGCCCGCGGCTGGCGGAGACGCTGTACGGCGACAGTACCGGCTATCTGCCGCGGCCGGTCGTGGACCGCGTGCTCGAGCTCGGCGCGGTACCCTGGGATTCCGCGTCCGCGGCGGCGGTGTACGATTCCGCGGCGGCGCGCGCGTGGCGCGACGCCCTGTCGATCGCGCGCGGGCGCCGCTGGGGCGAGCTGCATGCGCTGCGCGTGGAGCATGCCCTGGGCGACGTCGCCCTGGTCCGGCGCGTGCTGCGCCCGACGCTGGACGGCCCGGCCGCGAGCGGCTCGACCACGACCGTAAACGTGCTGCACCACCTGGACGCGACATTCCCCGTGACAGCGGGTTACGGGGCAAGTCAGCGGCACGTCGTGGACATGGGAGACATCGATGGCGCGGGCGGCTTCATCCTGCCGACCGGGCAGTCGGGACTGCCGTGGGAGCGGCACTACCGGGACCAGTTCGTGCGGTGGCGGCGCGGCGGGCTGTGGCTGATCCCGCTGGACCGCACGGCCGCCGAGGCGCGCGTCGTGCAAAGGCTCAGGCTGGTACCCCGGCAGGACTGAGGCATGATCAGACACAGGCACGCGGCGCCGCTCGACATGGCCGTCATCGGCGCGGGACCCTGCGGCCTGGCGGCCGGCATCGCCGCCCGGCGCGCGCAGCTCTCCTGCGTGCTCTTCGACAAAGAGTGCGTCGCCGCATCGATCTCGCGCTATCCCACGCACATGACGTTCTTCAGCACGGCGGAGCGACTGGAGATCGGGGGCGTGCCGTTCGTCGTAGCCGGCGAAAAGCCGTCGCGGCGCGAGGCCCTGCGCTACTACCAGCGACTGGCCCGCGAGTACCGGCTCGACATCCACCAGTACGAGCCGGTGCGCGCGATCACGGCTCGCGGCGCAGGGTTCGACATCGAGACCGCGCACGGCGCGGGAGGCACGGCACGCTACCGGGCGCGGAACGTCGTGATCGCCACCGGCTACTTCGATTCGCCGAACCGGCTGGGCATCCCCGGCGAGGATTCGCCCCACGTGGCGCACAATTATCGCGAGGGTCACGTGTTCTACGACCAGGACTGCGTCGTGATCGGCGGCGGCAACAGCGCGGTGGATGCGGCGCTGGAGTTGAACCGCTGGGGCGCGCGCGTCACGCTCGTGCACTTCGCGGAGCAGCTCGACCCGAACGTAAAGCCGTGGGTGCGGCCCGAGATCGACGCCCGCATCCGCGATGGCGACATCGCCGCGCTGTTCCGGGCCCGGGTCACGGAGATCCGGGCGGAAGCCGTCGTCGTGCACGGCGCGGACGGCGAGCGGACGCTCGACTGCGACTGGGTCCTTGCCATGACCGGGTACACACCGGACGGCACGCTGCTGCGCTCCCTGGGGGTCGAGTTCGACCCGGAAACAGGGATCCCTCACCACCACCCGGGTACCATGGAGACGAACGTTCCGGGGGTATTCATCGCCGGCGTGCTGGCGGCTGGCTTCAACGCCAACAAGGTCTTCATCGAGAACGGCCGGGACCATGGCGACCACATCGTGGCGCGCGTGAAAAGCCGCGTTGACACCCTCCGGGAGCCCGGGTAGACTCCGGGCCAGGTACCACACGCAGATCAAGGCGTCGGGGTGTCGGATCTCGGCGCAGGAGGCAGATATGGCAACCGTCGCACCCCCGCACACCGAGTTCCGGAACGAGCCGTTCACCGACTTCAAGGATCCCGACAACGTTCGCCGCATGGAAGCCGCACTCGCCAAGGTGCGGGGCGAGCTGGGGCGCACCTACCCGCTGATCATCGGCGGCGAGCGCATCACGGAGGGCGCGAAGGAGCCGTCGATCAACCCGGCGCGTCCGGACGAGGTGGTCGGCTACACGGTGCAGTGCACGCCGGAGCTGGCGCTGAAGGCCATCCAGGTCGCCGAGGAAGCGTTCCAGTCGTGGCGGAAGGTGAGCCCGGAGGAGCGCGCCGAGTACCTGTTCCGCGCGGCCGACATCATGCGCGAGCGCAAATTCGAGCTCGCGGCGATGATGGTCTACGAGGTGAGCAAGAGCTGGGCGGAGGCCGATGGCGACGTGGCCGAGCTGATCGACTTCGCGGAGTATTACGCCCACGAGATGCTGCGGTTGGGCGGACCTCAGCCGGTTGTGCCCTACCCGGGCGAGCACAACGAGTTGCGTTACATCCCGCTCGGCGTGGGCGCGGTGATCCCGCCCTGGAACTTCCCGGGCGCGATCATGGGTGGCATGACCATGGCCGCCGCCGTGACTGGCAACACGGTGCTGCTCAAGCCCGCTTCGACCGCGCCGATCATCGCCGCGAAGTTCCTCGAGATCCTGATCGACGAGGCCGGCCTGCCGCCCGGGGTGGTGAATTTCGTGCCCGGCCCCGGTAGCAAGATCGGGGACCTGATCGTCGACCACCCGCGCATCCGCTTCATCGCGTTCACCGGCTCGAAGGAAGTCGGCATGCGCATCTTCGAGCGCGCGGCCAAGGTGCACGCGGGCCAGATCTGGCTCAAGCGCACCGTGCTGGAGATGGGCGGCAAGGACTCGATCGTCGTGGATGAGACCGCCAACCTCGAGAAGGCGGCCGAAGGGATCGTGCAGTCGGCCTGGGGCTTCCAGGGCCAGAAGTGCTCGGCCTGCTCGCGCGCCATCGTGGTGGAGAGCGTCTATGACGAGGTCCTCGAGAAGGTGGTCGAGCGCACCCGGAGGCTCACCCTGGGCGATCCGTCGCAACTCGGCATCCACAACGGCGCCGTGATCGACCAGAAGGCGTTCAACAAGATCCACGAGTACATCGCCATCGGTAAGCAGGAAGGCCGGCTCGTGCTCGGCGGCGAGCAGAAGGACCCGCAGCACGGCTACTTCATTCCCCCGACGATCATCGCCGACGTCGCGCCCGATGCGCGCATCTCACAGGAGGAGATCTTCGGGCCGGTGCTCGCGTTCATCAAGGCGAGCGACTTCGAGCATGCGCTCGAGATCGCGAACAACACCGAATTCGGGCTGACCGGCGCGCTCTTCTCGAAGGAGCGGGATCGGATCGAGCGCGCCGCCGAGGATTTCCATGTCGGCAACCTGTACTTCAACCGCAAGTGCACGGGCGCGCTCGTCGGGGTGCAGCCGTTCGGCGGATTCAACATGAGCGGTACCGACTCGAAGGCGGGCGGACCGGACTACCTGCAGCTGTTCATGCAGGGCAAGAGCATCACCGAGCGGCTCGTGGACTCGGTGCCGCGGCGTCCGCCGCTGGAGCCCGAAGGCGACATGTAGGGGCAGGGCCGAGGGGCGAGGGCGAGGGCGAGGAACGTCGGGACGACCGCCCTCCCTCTCCCCTCCCTCGCCCTCGCCCTCGTCCCTTGGCCCTGCTGTTGTAAGGCAACTCCCGATTGCCGGGGGGTAGGAGAATCGGCTAGATTCACCCCATGCAAGCGGAAACCATGGACGCCCGGCAGAAGATCGAAGAGGTGCTGGACACCATCCGGCCGGCGCTGCGCTCGGACGGCGGCGACGTCGAGTTCATCGACTTCGACGAGGAGGATGGGATCGTCCACCTGCGGCTCATGGGGGCGTGCGGCTCCTGTCCGGTATCGATGATGACCCTGAAGCAGGGGATCGAGCGCCGGATCGTGGGAGTGGTGCCGGAAGTGCGGGGCGTCAACGCGCTCTGATCCCGTGCCGGACGAGTTTTCTGGGGACGGCCGGCGCCCGGTTGGGCGCCGGCCGTTCTGATACCACGGCGAGCAATGGAACGAGAGACGATCAGGAGCGCCGTCCAGGCGGCGCTGGAGCAGGTATCGAACCCGCGCACCGGCGCGGACCTCTGGAACGGCGGCCACGTGCGCGATCTGGCGGTCGAGCAGGATGGTCGGGTGCGCTTCCAGTTCGTGCTCGGGCAGGAAGACCCGGGCAGCCTGGTCCGGGAAGCCCGTGCCGCGGTGGAGGCGGTGCCCGGCATCGGCAAGGTGAAGATCGACGTCAAGCTGCCGACTGCCCCGGGAGGGGGCGGTGGCGGCCCCGGTCATGGCCGTACCCTGAAGCCCGGTTCCGTGCCCGCGCCAGTGCCCGACGAGTCGCTGTCCGCAAACATCGACCGGATCATCGCGGTCAGCTCGGGCAAGGGCGGCGTGGGCAAGAGCACGGTGGCTGCGAACCTGGCCGCATCGCTCGCCGCAGCGGGCAAGCGCGTCGGGCTGCTGGACGCCGACGTCTACGGTCCCGACATCCCGCTCATGTTCGGGGAGCGGCGCAAGCCGCAGGTGAGCGGTGAGAAGGGATCGGAGAAGATCGTGCCCCTGGAGGCGCACGGCGTACAGCTGATGAGCCTGGGTTTTCTGCTCGACGACGAGCAGCCCGCAATCATGCGCGGTCCGCTGGTATCGGGCATCCTGAAGCAGTTCCTGGAGCAGGTCGCGTGGGACCGGCTCGATTACCTGATCGTGGACATGCCGCCGGGTACCGGCGATGCCCAGCTCTCACTCGTGCAGATCGTGAACGTGGATGGCGCGGTCATGGTGACGACCCCGCAGGAGCTCTCCACCGGCGACGTGCGCCGGGCCGTGCGCATGTTCGAGCGGGTGCGGACGCCCGTCCTCGGCATCGTCGAGAACATGAGCGGCTTCGCCTGCCCGCACTGTAACCACGCGATCGACGTGTTCGGCCGCGGTGGCGGGCGCGTGCTCGCGCAGGAGATGAACCTGCCGTTCCTAGGGGAGGTCCCGCTCGACCCGCGGGTGCGGCAGGCGGGCGACGCGGGCATGCCGAGCGCATTGCATGCCGCCGACTCGCCCGCGGGGCAGGCCTTCCACACCATTGCGGGGCACGTGGTCGACGCGCTGGAGGCGGCGGCCGCACGAGCATGAGCGACGCCACCGGCCTGCCGCGCATCACGCTGCTCACGGACTTCGGCACGGCCGATGGCTACGTGGCCGCGATCCGGGGCGTGATCGCCGGGCTGGCGCCGCACGTCCTGGTGGAGGATGCGAGTCACGAGGTGGCGCCCGGCGACCTTGGCGCCGCCGCCTGGGCGCTGGGCAACTACTGGCGGTTCTATCCGCCCGGCACCATCCACCTGGTCGTCGTCGATCCGGGCGTGGGCAGCGACCGGCGCGCGCTGGCCGGGCGCATTGACGAGCAGCTGTTCGTCGCGCCGGACAACGGCGTGCTCACGCGGCCGCTGCTCGAGGGTGCCGATGTGCGGGTCGTCGCGGTCGAGAACCGCGCGCTCATGCGCGAGACCGTGGCGGCCACGTTCCACGGCCGCGACCTGTTCGCGCCGGCCGCGGCGTACCTCGCTCGGGGCGTGCCGCTCGAGGACATGGGGCCTCCCGTGAGCGACCCGGTGCGTCTGCCGGAGCTGCTGCCGGAGCGCGGACCGGGAAGCATCCGCGGCAGCGTGGTTCACATCGACCGGTTCGGCAACCTGATCACGAACATCCCCGGCAGCTGGCTCATACCGGGAGCGCACGTACGCGTCGGCTCCAACGACATCGGCCCGCTGCGCAGTACGTACGCCGACGTGGCGACCGGCCGGCCGCTCGCGTTGATCGGGTCGGCCGGCTACCTCGAGATCTCCGTGCGCGACGGGAGTGCGGCGAGTCGACTCTGGCAGGAGCGGGGCAGCGAAGTGGTGGTCGAGCGCATGGGCTGAGTCAGGCGCCGAAGCGTGGCGCTGCGCTCGGCGACCGGCCGGCCGGCGCCGGGAAGGGGATCAGATGGGAAACGGCCCGCCGCGTCTGCGCTGCGGGCCGTTTCGCGTACCGGCAAGCAAGGTCACGACTCGAGCCATTTGCGGTCCTCGGCGCTCAGCTGCTTCTGGCGGGGCGCGAGCAAGCGCAGCACCACGTAGCCGATGGCGACGAGCGGCAGCACCTTGAAGAGCAGGAAGCCGGCGAGTCCAAGCGCGAGGCCGATGACCGACAGCACGACGCCGAGCACCAGGACGGCAACGATGCCGACGATGAAGAAGGTGAGAAGTGTCGATAGCATTGGGGTCGCTCCTGCGCTGAGGTTCAGCCGTCCAGCCAGACGATGCGGACGCTTCCTAGAGCCGCCTGCAGATCCACGTCGAGGTGGTGCGCGGCGCCCTCGTAGTTCTCCGAGTAATACACGTTGCCGCGCTTGATGAGCCCCTCGCTGTCGAATCCGGAGAGGAAGCCGCTGCGCGAGACCCGGACACCCAGGCCGCGCGGCACCCGGATCGTCACCGTGCCCATGCCCATCTCGATGCTGGCCTCCAGGTCGCGCGTCCAGGCGCCGCTGAAGTCCAGTACCACTTCACCGACCCCTCCCGAGACTTCCAGCTTGCGGGCCCGCAGGTTCGCGAGGCCGCTCGCGTCGAGCTTCGCGGCACCGGCCTCGATCTCGATGGTCTCGGCCTCGATCAGGTTCGCCGTCGATACCTGCAGCCGTGTCGCACTCGCGCCCGTGGCGACGTGCAGTCGCCGCAGCCGCAGCCCGCCCAGCTCGATCTCCGCCTCGGCGGCGCCGAACTGGAGATCGAGGTCGAGGGGCACACGCGGACCCACCTGCAGCTCGAGCCGTCCCTCGCGCGCATGCTTCCGGCCCTTGACCTTGCCGCTCGCGATGCCGAGCCGCAGTCGTTGCTCGGCGTACTCGAAGCGGGGCTCGAACGCATCGGCGTCGTAGCGCAGGCTGGTGCGGTAGAGCACGCTTTCGCCGGCCGGCTTCACTACGAGTCGTCCGGCGCCGTACTCGATGTTGACCGCGAGCGCCGTCTCGCCGCGGTAGTCGCGCGCGCGGGCGAGCGTGCGCCAGTCCTGCGCGCTCGCCGACGAGGCGGTCGCGGTGAGCAGCAGGGCGGCTCCGGCCGGGAGCAGCCAGGTGCGTGGGCGGCCGCGCCCTGCGGCGGGTGGACGGCGATCACGGGACGCAGACGTCGCCTTCATCAGACTGCCGCCTCCTCGGAGAAGAGATCGGGGTCCGAGACGGGCTCCATGCCGCGCGGCCGCTTGCCGCCGCGGGAGATCAGCACCGCGCCGAAGCCGACCGTGAACGCGGCCCACGTGGTAGTGACCGCGAAGAAGGTGAGCAGCCCGCTGATCACCCTGAGCCAGGGGCCGGCGATCGAGACCACGGCGCTGCCCACGAAGAACGCGAGCAGGAGTCCGACTCCGGTGAGCAGGAAGTAGTAGGAATTGCCGCGCTGGAACCAGTCGTTCACGTAGAAGCGGCGCTCGGCGAGCGCCTCGCCGCCGGCGTGCGCGACGGCGAGGTAGCCCAGGACCAGCGCGCCGAACACGGCGACCGGGAACGCCGGCACCCAGATCAGCAGGGCGGGGATGCCGACGATCGAGATCGCGAGCGCAATGATGCCGAGCACGAATGCCGGCAGGATCAGGAACGTGCCCGCGATGCCGACCAGCAGCGAGCGCGTCGTGCTGTGACGCACCGTGTCGGCCACGCCCTCGATGTACTTGCGGCCGCCGAAGAAGATGGTGCCGAACCCGATCGCGAGCAGCACCGCATACACGACCAGCACCGAGACCAGCCGGCCGACGCCGCTCACGACGTAATGCAGCGGACCGGGACGCCAGCGATCACGGCTGCGCTCGGAGACCTGCACATCCGTCGCCGCCAGCTCGGCACGCTGCCGCTCCAGCTCCGCGATTCGCTGCTGCAGACGCACGACGCTGTCCGTGAGCGGAGCCGGATCCACGGGTGCGACCAGGCCGGTGCCGACACCGCTGACGGCCTCCTCGAGGGCGCGGTCGAGCGCGCTGCCGACGTCACTGCCATCGCCCCGCCACTCCGTCAGCAGCACCGGCAGTGCGTCCGAGCTCGCATCGATCACCTGATTGAGCAACTCGCGCCAGCTGCGATCGAGGTCGCTGCCGCGCGCGGCCGTGCCCAGTCGGGTACCGTTCAGCTCGGCGCGTCCATCCAGCACCCCCAGGTCCACGGTACGCCCGTCGGCCAGCTCCAGGCGCAGGGTCGCGGCGTTACGCGAGATCGAAACCTCATGCGAAACGATGCGCGTCGAGGTGTCCTGAGCGGCGAGCGTGCTCGCGGCGAGGAATGCGGCGAGCGGCAGCGCGCCCAGCGCGAGGTGCAGCCTACAACGAATACGAGACATGATTCGATTCCCGCGTGGGTGTGCGGAACAGGTATTGGTAAAGGATCCACATGGATAGCGTGGTCATCAGGGCGCCGCCCGCGGCGAGCGCGCCGATCCCGGACATGCCCGCGGTCGCGATGAGCTGGCGCACCGTGGCGACCAGCCAGGCGACCGCCTGCGTCTGCAGCAGCGCGGCGATGGCGGCGCCGCCGAGGGACTGCAGCCCGCTCGCGGCGCGCTCGTTCAGGAAGGTCCAGAGCGTCGCCGGCGTGAGGTACTCATGGGAGAACAGCCAGACGAGCAGGCCGCCGCCCAGGAGCAGGGGCAGCGCCACGAAGGCGGCCGCCAGCGCCCAGCCGGCCGTGGACTGCGGGACCACGCGGGCGAGCAGCTCTCCCGCCCGCCGGATCAGCGGAGCCCACGCCGGTGCCGCGACGGGCAGCTGCACGCGGGCCATGACGCGGTCCACGAAGCCGGCGCTCGGGGCCAGCGGAGGCAGCGCCGCGAGGGCGAGAAACAGCGAGCGCCACTCCTCGACCTCGGCGGAGCAGCGCGCACACGCCTGCAGATGGGACTCCACGACGACCCGCTCCCCTTCCGGGAGAGCGGTCTCCGCGTAGCCCTGCAGGCGTTCCGTGTCCGGGTGCGTTCCCATGCTCACTTTCGCTTCGACCTCTGTTTCCGTAATGCCGTACGCGCCTCGCGCGCGCCCGGTTTCAGGCGCGGCGGCTCAGCCGCGCAGGTGCTCCAGCTCCCGCTTCAGCTCGTTGCGGCCGCGGTGGATGAACGTCTTCACCGTGCCCAGCGGCACATCCATGATCACGGCGATTTCCTCGTAGGGGCGGCCCTCGACGTGGCAGAGCAGGATCGCAGTCCGGTACTCCGGCCGGATCCGGGCCATGGCCTGCTCGATGATCGCGCCGGTCTCGCGGTTCGCCGTGTACTGCTCCGGGTTCTCGCCGCCGCTTTCGGGCGTGATCGTGCTGGCCTCGATCTCGGCATCGGTGCGCGCGTGCGGCGAGCCGTGGATCGAGAGCGTCTCCGGCTCCTTGCGCCGCAGCAGGTCGAGCGCCGTGTTGTGGGCGATCTTGAAGATCCAGGAGCTGAATTTGTAGCCGGGATCGTAGCGGTCGAGCGCGTTCAGGACCTTGATGAAGGTCTCCTGCGCGAGGTCTTCGGCCTTTTCGCGGTCGCGAACGAGGCGGTATATGAGGGAGAAGACCGGGCGCTCGTAGCGGCGGACGAGCTCGCGGAACGCGCTCTCGCGGCCGCGCCGCGCCTGCTCGATGACCTGCTGGTCGGTGAGCTCGGCGTAGTTCACGGACCGGGCCGGGCTCGCGACGGATCGCGCCGATACCGGCCTCCAGGCGCGCCTGAGGTCGAGAGCGGAGGTGGCCACAGGAGCCCGTACGACATGCCGCGCCGCATGGTTTCAGCCCCGGGTTGTCCGGCCCGCGCGTCCCGGCTAGGTTCCCGCGTTTCGTGAAGGTAACACAACAATTTACGGGGAGTACAGCATTTCCGCGATGCGTTCCGGGGCGGCTCTGCCCAGCCCCGAGACCAAGGCCGATCACGTGCGCCGCATGTTCGGCGCGATCGCTCCCCGCTACGACCTGCTCAACCACCTGCTCAGCGCGAACCGCGACCGCGCCTGGCGCCGGCGCGCGGTGGATGTGCTCCTGGCGCGGCTCGCCCGGCCCGACGGCGTGGTTCTGGATTCCTGTGCCGGCACGCTCGACCTGGCCGTCGAGCTGGCCGGGCGCAGCGCGTTTCGCGGCCTGGTCCTCGGCTTCGACTTCGCGTTTCCGATGCTCGCACGCGGGGGCGGCAAAGCGACGTCGCTGCCGATCCGGCCGGTGTGCGCCGACGCCCTCAGACTGCCGCTGCGGGATGGCGCCTGCGACGCGGCGATGGTCGCGTTCGGGGTCCGCAACCTGGCCGACCTGTCGGCCGGAATCGCCGAGTTCGCGCGCGTGCTGCAGGCGGGCGCACCGCTCGTCATCCTGGAGTTCACCACCCCGCGCTGGCAGCCCTTCCGTGCCCTCTATCTCGGGTATTTCCGGCGCGTGCTGCCGCTGATCGGCCGGCTGATTTCCCGGCACGGCAGCGCGTACGATTATCTGCCCGCTTCGGTGCTCGAGTTTCCCGAGCCGGACGCGCTGGCCGACCAGCTCGCCGCCGCCGGGTTCGCGCAGGTTCGCTGGGAGAGCCTCACGGGCGGGATTGTCGCGCTCCATTCGGCGGTGCGGCGCTGAGCGAGCGCCTCACCCGAGCAGGGCCACGGGGAAGTCGGCCAGCAACGCGCGGAGAGGCAGCTCGTTTGCCGCCCGGGCGGTGCGTCCGGTGAACGCATCCGTAATCGTGCGCCCCGCCAGCTCGCCGGGAAGCACCAGCCGCGTATCCGCCCATTCGCCCGCTGGCAGCGCACCCGGTGCACAGAGAGCCGTGTAGAGACGCGGGGCGACCGTGAGCGCCCACTGGTCCTCGTGCCGGCGGGCAAAAGCCACCACGTGCCCGGCACGCGCGCCGGCTACGTCGATCGGCAGATATGCGCCCCACCGGAACAGGCCGGCCCGCTCGCGCCGAAAGCGGAGCGCGGCCGCAGTCGCGAACAGCTTCACCGTGCCGTCCCGCCAGGTGCGCAGCAGGGCGCCGGCCCCGGCGGGGTCAGGGCTGCCGAGCAGCGGCTCGAGGCGCTGCAGACATTCGGCGCGGGCCGCATAATCGACGGGACGCCGGTTGTCGGGATCGACCAGCACGAACGACCACAGCTCCGTGCCCTGGTAGAAGTCCGGAACCCCGGGCGCCGTGACCTTGACCACCGTTTGCGACAGCGAGTTGAGCGCCCCGTACCAGGCGAGCCGGGTCGTGAACGACTCGATCTCGGCCCGCAGCACCGGGCGTTGCGGCCCCGCGAGCAGGCGATCGACGAAGGCGGCGAGGGCAGCCTCGTAGTCCTCGTCGGGCCCGTGCCAGCTCGTGCTTTGCTTCGCCTCGCGCAGCGCCTTCGTCATGTACTCCTGCACCCGCTCGACGAAGTCACCGGCATCGTCCTCGAGCGGCCAGGCACCCACCAGCGTCTGGTAGAGCACGTTCTCCTCACCACCGTTCGGCACCGGCGCATCGTCGGCCAGCCCGGTGGCTTGCGCGGCCGTCTCCTTCTGATCGACGCTCCGGCGGACCCAGGCGCGCAGCTTGATGAGCCACTCGTGCGGCAGCTCGCTCAGCACATCCAGCCGGGTGCGTACGTCCTCGCCGCGCTTCGTATCGTGCGTCGCCGTGGCGCTCATGGCGTGCGGCCACTCGCGGACGCGCTCGCGCATGGCCCCGTGGAACGCGGCCACCGAAAGCGCGGGCGCGGCCGGCGTGCTCCCTACCTCGTTCGCGGACAGGAGCGGCGCCCATACATAGAGAGCGGTATCCTCGAACCCCTTTGCCATCACGGGTCCTGAGAACTGCTGCCAGTGCCGCACGAACTCGAGGGCCGCGGCACGGCGTTCCGCGAGCGTCCCGGCGACCTGCAGAACGTGAGCGATCTCCTCGACCAGCGCGTCATCCAGGTCGGGTGCGCGGCGGCGCAACTCGTCGAGGGCATGCGCGAGCGCCGCGCGATCCTGCGGCGCGAGCGTGTACCCGGCGAGGTAGGTGCGATACACGGGCATGCAGGCGGTGACCTCGGCCAGGGTGCGTCGCACCGAGTCCGGCGAATAGCGCCCCTCGAGCACGGCGTGCAGCTCGGCGGCCAGTCGCGTCAGCTCGCCCCCGAACAGCATGTCCATCACGAGGTGCTTCTTCTCATGGACGATGTCACCGAACTCCCGGTGCTCGCCGGTGAAGCGACGGTACGCGGCCACGATCGCGGCGTGCCCCGCCGGATCGAGGAACAGGCCGTTGACCAGGTTGAGGAACTCGTAGCCGGTGGTGCCCTCGACGGGCCACCGGGGCAGGGGCTCCTCCGACGCCAGGATCTTCTCCACGAGCGTGAACGCTCCCGTGTGCTCCCGCAGACGCTCCAGGTAGGCGGCGGGATCACGCAGCCCATCCACGTGGTCGACGCGCAGGCCGGTGACCTGCCCCCCCGCCACCAGCTCCCGGACCAGGGCATGACTCGCAGCGAACACCTCCGGTCGTTCGACGCGCACGCCGGCCAGGTCGGTAATGTCGAAGAAGCGTCGGTAGCCAAGGCGCGTGCTCGCGGTCTGCCAGGGGACGAGCTGATAGTGCTGGCGGTCGGCCACCGCCGCGGTGAGCCGGTGTCGCTGCGCGGCATCGGCGGCGGAGCCGGATGCCAGCGCGCTCCGGGTCTCGGCATCCTCCCGCAGTGGCAGGGCACGACCGTGGTAATCGAGCACCCATTCGCCCGACTCACCGCGCACGAGGCGGAGCTCGTCACGCGCGATCGCCTCGTCCAGCTCGGAGCCGAGCACCGGCAGCAGCACGCGGCCGGTCCCCCAGTCGATGTCGAAGAAGCCGGCGTAGGGCGAATCGGGGCCGCGCCGCAGCACGTCGGCCCACCACGGGCTCAGCTCCGACGCCGCCATGTGATTGGGAACGATATCCAGGAGGACTCCCATGCCGCGGGCGTGCGCGTCGCCGGCAAGCGCGTCGAACGCCGCCCGACCCCCCAGCGCCGCGGCGATGCTCCTGGGATCGGTGACATCGTAGCCGTGGCGGCTGCCCGGCCGGGCTTCGAAGACCGGCGAGAGGTACAGGTCGGTGATGCCGAGAGCCTGCAGGTAGTCGAGCAGCGCGCGTGCATCGTGCAGCGTGAAGTCGGCGTGCAGCTGCAGCCGGTACGTGGCCGTCGGTATGCGCATCTACGGGGTGACCAGCCGTAGCTCCGCGGCCACGCCGTTGAAGAGCTCCAGCCACTGGCCGGCACCAACGTCCCCCGCGGCGACCCGGGCCGCGTAGTCGGGGTGCACGTTCCGCATCAGCTGGTAGAAGATGTTCTGCGCGCGCCACAGGTCGACGTCGAGCGGCAGCGTACCTGCGAGGGCGGCCGCGCGCGCCAGCCGCTGCAGCGTCACCAGGTCGTGGGGATCCTCGCTCAGCCGCGCCGCGAGGCGCTCGAGCGTACGCTTGAGCACGAAGCTGAGCCCGGCCCGGTCGATCACCACCTCCATCTGGTCGGCCTCCGCGAGCAGGGTGCGCGGCCGCTCGAGGTCGACCTCCTCGGCATCCAGCGCCGCGCGCAGCTCATGGTTCAGGACGAACTCGGCGGCCAGCGTGAAAGCGCGCGGCAGTGGCAGGTCCTGGCTGGCCAGGAAGCGCGTGAGCGACAGATTCTCCTCATAGACCCGGTGATAGGCGGCCTCGGCCCCCCGGATGCTGCCCTGGAGGAGCCGGTAGAGGATCACGCGCTGCCGGTCCGCGAACAGCGACTTCAGGGAGAACGAGTACTCCGGGAAGTTCGCGAGCAGTCTCACCACGGTCGGGATGTCACTGTTCTGGAAGGCGCGCAACAGCTCCGTGGTCAGCTTGCGGTACTCGTTGTCGCCGGCGAAGCGGCGAATGCCGCCGGTCAGGTGGTGCGCGCCGAAATGCACGATCGCGTACGTCACGACCTCGCACTCGGTCGTGATCTCCGATTCCACCCGGGCCCGGCCCACGGACAGGCTCATCTCGCCGACCCGCTGGGTCTCCCCGTGCTGCAGCGCCACCTGGTAGCAGTGGATACGCTCGCGCTGCGGCTGGTCCGCGAACAGGGAGTTGACGGCATAGTGCGCGGCCACGTTCAGGAGGCCGACCCGAGAAGGCAGCACGTGCTGCTCGTAAACGCGCCGGGCATGGCTGGTTTCGGCAATGTTGCTGGGGGCCCGCTCGAGGCGGGTCATGAAGTCGGCTTCCAGCTTGAGGTCCAGCACGTCCTCGGCGAGCTGGATCGCCCGGCTCGCGTACTGCAGTACCTGCACGGTCTCGATGCCCGACACCTCGTTGAAGAACCAGCCGCAGCTCGTGTACATGAGCATGGCGTGCCGCTGCAGCTCCATCAGCTTCAGCGCCCGCACCCGCTCGGCATCGCTCAGCTCACCTCGCGCATGCCGAGCCAGGAACGGGCGCAGGTTGGCGGCGCGGCTCAGGATCACGTCGACGTAGTCATCACGTGCCGCCCACGGATCCTGGAACAGCTCGCTGCCGACCCGCTCGAACGGCGGGGTGAGCTGGTCGCGCAGCCAGTCGAGCGCGGTACGGAGCGGCTCGCGCCACGCCTGGTGCCAGCCGGGCTGTCCGCCCGTATGGCAGCCGCAGTCGCTGCGCCAGCGCTCGAGCCCGTGGCTGCAGCTCCAGGACGAGTTCTCGACGATGCGCACCTCGAACTCGGGCTCGTTGGCGGCCAGGAACGCGGCGTACGTGGTGACGTCGGCGAGCTGGTTCTGTTGCAGGAAGTGCACGGCGTAGGCGAGGGCCATCTCGCCGTGCCGGTGATGGTGGCCGTACGTTTCGCCGTCGGTCGCGATGTGCACCAGCTGGGGGCGGCTCTCGTGTTGGAACAGCCCGAGCAGCCGGTTCGCAAAGCGCTCGCCGTTCTTGAGCAGGCCGTCGAACGCGACCGCGCGCGAGCCGGGGCCGTCGTAGAAGAACAGGACGATCTCACGACCTGAGGGCAGGCGGCAGAGATAGGGGCGAGTGATGTCGATGCGATCCCCGGCGACGTCGGTCCACGGGCCATCGCCCAGGCGGCGTACGGCGGCCGCCTGGTGCGGCGCGAGCACCGTGAAGCGGACGCCGTGGGCGGCCAGCTCTTCGAGCGAGGCCGTGTCCACGCCGGTCTCCGGCAGCCACATGCCATCCGCGCGACGGCCGAAACGGTACTCGAAGTCGCGCTGCCCCCAGATCACCTGGGTGCGGCGGTCGCGGGCGTTCGCGAGCGGCATGATCGCGTGGTTGTACGCCTGCGCCATGGCGGAGCCGTGCCCGTCGTGGCGCTCGACGGCGGCGCGATCCGCGGCGAGCACCGCGCCATAGGTCTCGGGCGCGTGCTCCTCCAGCCAGCTGAGCAGGGTCGGTCCGAAGTCGAAGCTGATCGATGCGTAGTTGTTGACAATCCGGATGATGCGGTCCTCGGTATCGAGAATGCGGGCCTGGCCGTTCGGGCCGTACGACTCCGCATTGACGCGCTCGTTCCAGTCGTGGTACGGATAGGCCGAGTCCTGCTGCTCGATGGCCTCGAGCCAGGGATTCTCGCGCGGCGGCTGGTAGAAGTGGCCGTGGATGCAGACGGAGCGGTTCATCGCGCGGCCTCCCGGATGAGCAGCATGGCGGAGTGCGCGCGGACCGTGACGTCGGTGCCCTGCACGGTGCCTGCACCCGGGCCACCCCACTCTGCGGCCGCCGTATCGACAGCCACTTCCACCTGATCCTCGATGCCGTCGACGGAAGCGGTCACGTCGTCATCGGCGAAGTTGAGCAGCAGGGCGGACGCGCCGCGTTCATCGGCGCGACGCACGACGACGACGTCGTCGCCGATCACGTGCGCATCCGCGCGGATGCCCCGGATGGCGGGTGCCGCGCGACGCAGCTCGAGCAGGCGGCGATGCAGTGCGAGCATTTCGCGGTGGCCGTCGCGGTCGCGCGCCTCCCAGTCGAGCACGGCGCTCTCGAACGTGGACTCGGCCTGCGGGTCCGGCGGGCGGCCCTTCCACGCGAACGCAGCGAACTCGGCGCTGCGGCCCGCGCGCACGGCCTCGACCAG
Source organism: Longimicrobiales bacterium (assembly GCA_035461105.1). Classification (GTDB taxonomy): domain Bacteria; phylum Gemmatimonadota; class Gemmatimonadetes; order Longimicrobiales; family RSA9; genus VEPF01. The sequence goes on from DATHVV010000153.1 coordinate 44,298, forward strand.
GTCGGCATCCCCGTGACTCACGAAGTACGGGAACGGCCGGCGCTCCCCATACTCCTCGCCCATGAACAGCATGGGCGTGAACGGTGACAGCAGTGTGGCGGCGGCGGCGAGGCGCAGCTGTGCGGGAGCGGCATTGCGCGGGAGGCGATCACCTTCCATGCGGTTGCCCACCTGGTCGTGGTTCTGCGCATACACCACGAACTGCGACGGGTGGATGTCGGGGACCGGCGCGCCGTGGCGGCGCTGCCGGTATCGGGAGTACTCGCCGGTGAACACGTAGCCCTGACGGTATGCACGTGCGAGCTGCCCGATGTCACCGAAATCGGCGTAATAGCCGGAACCGTCACCGGTCAGCAGCGTGCGCAGCGAGTGATGGAAATCGTCGAGCCACTGGGCATCCATGTCCCAGCCGCCGCGCTCCGCAGGGCGCATGACGCGCGGGTCCCCGAGGTCGCTCTCGGCAATGACCACGACACTGCGGCCGCGTTCATGCGCGCGCTGGTGCACGGCGGCCGTGAGCTCACGCAGGAACGGCTGCGCGGAGCGGTCGTGTATGGCGTGCACTGCATCGACGCGCAGGCCGTCGATACGGAACTCGCCGGTCCACTGGAGCGCACTCTCGATGAAGTAGCGGCGGATGTGGTCGCTGCCGGCCTCGTCATAGTTGAGCGCGGCGCCCCACGGCGTGTGATAGACGTCGGTGAAGACGGGTGCGTATGCGGGCAGGTAGTTGCCCTCGGGGCCGAGGTGGTTGTAGACGACGTCGAGGAACACGCACATGCCGTGGACGTGTGCAGCGTCGACGAGGCGCTTGAGTGCGAGCGGCCCGCCGTAGCTGTGCTGCGCGGCGAACGCGAAGGCACCGTCATAGCCCCAGTTGCGCGAGCCCGGGAACTGGGCGATGGGCATCAGCTGGACGGCGTTGATGCCCGTGTCCTTCAGCTCCGGGAGGCGCGGTATGATGGCGTCGAATGTCCCGTCGGGGGTGAACGTGCCGACGTGCAGCTCGTAGAGGACCAGGTCCTCGAGGCGCGGCGCCGGCCACGCGTCGGCCGACCATTCGAAGTCCGTGGCGACCACGCACGAGGCCTCATGCACGCCGTCCGGCTGGGAGCGCGACGCGGGGTCGGGCAGGGCACGGCCGTCCGGCAGCACGAACGTGTACCGCGTACCATGTTCGGCGTGATCGAGCGCAGTGGTGTGGTAGCCGAAGTCGTCGCGCGTCATGGGTGCGTCATCATGTCCAGCGATGCGGACGTGCAGCTGTTCGTGCAACGGCGCCCACACGCAGAAAGTGGTGCCGGCACCGGTGACGTGTGCGCCGAGCGGCGTGTCCGCGGCGCCGGGTGCGCGTGGATCGACTGTGGGTGAAGCCATCTTCATTCCGGCAACTGCTCCGGCGTGCTGGTGTCGGCCTCCGCGTCTGCGGGCTCGTGGCGGAGCACGAGGATCCCGAGCGGAGGCAGCGTGAGGTTGAGCGAGTGCGGGCGGCCGTGGAACGGCACGGGCGACGCGTGTGCACCGCCGAGGTTGCCTACGCCGCTGCCGCCATAGGTGGCCGCATCGCTGTTGAGCACTTCACGCCAGAAGCCGGTATGGGGCACGCCGACGCGGTAATTGGTGCGAACGACCGGGGTGAAGTTGCAGATGACGAGCAGCTCGTCGGGCGGCTGGTCGTCGGTGTGGCGGCCACGGCGCACATAGGAGAGCACGCTGTTGAGCGAGTCGTCGGCGTCGAGCCACTCGAAACCGGCCGAGTCGAAGTCCAGCTCCGAGGCGGCGGGCACGTCGCGATAGAAGTGGTTGAGGTCCCGCAGCCAGCACCGGACGCCCTCGTGGAGCGGCTCGGCGAGCAGCTGCCAGTCGAGCTCGGCATCGTGGTTCCACTCGCGCACCTGTGCGATGTCACCCCCCATGAAGAGCAGCTTCTTGCCGGGCTGCGTGTACATGTAGCCGTACAGCAGGCGCAGGTTGGCGAACTTCTGCCACTCGTCGCCGGGCATCTTGCCGATGAGCGAGCCCTTGCCGTGCACCACCTCGTCGTGCGAGAGGGGCAGCACGAAGTTCTCGGTGAAGGCGTAGATGCCGCGGAACGTGATGCGGCCGTGGTGGTAGCGGCGGTGGATGGGGTTGCGTGACATGTAGTCGAGCGTGTCGTGCATCCAGCCCATGTCCCACTTCATGCCGAACCCGAGGCCGCCGATGTATGTCGGGCGTGAGACCATCGGCCAGGCGGTCGACTCTTCGGCGATCGTCTGAGTATCGGGGAATGCGTGATACACGTCCGAATTCAGTCTCCGCAGAAACTCGATGGCT
>DATHVV010000154.1:0-11799 GCA_035461105.1 Longimicrobiales bacterium
GCACGACCAGCAGCGTCATCGTCCAGTCCGGCAGCGCCAGCGCCGGCACCAGGATGTCGGCGCCCTGGAGCGCCGCGAACGCGCCCACCACGTAGACGATCGCCGCCCGGAAAACGCGACGTCGCCGGAGCTCGGCAATGAATGACTGGAGCCGATGGGTACCCATGCGCGGCATTGGTGGCCACGGAAACCGGGCAATGAGGAGCGGGGCGACGTCCGGCGGGGAAGATGCCGTCGCCCCGGCTCGTGGATCAAGAGCGCGCCACCCGCGTCCTCCCGGGACCACGCCGCCCGCCCCGGCAGCACGGCGATTGGTCCCTGGCGGGCGGCACCGCCGTCACCTCCTCCGTAGATCTCTGCATCACGCGTACGCACCGCGCGCCAATCCGGGGCTGACCATGCCTGCACGCCTCGTGCGACGTCTTCTCTCGGGGCACCTCCGCCGCCGCGCGGTGCTCTGCGCCCTGCTGCTGGCCGGCTGCACCGGCGCGGGCGACGATGCGGCACCGACGCCCGGCGGCGAGCCGCAACGGGCGGGCGCGGCGCTCGGTCCCGCCTTTGCCGGCATCCGCTGGAGCTACGCGACCGAAGGGCCGCTGCGCACGGCACCCGCGATGACGACCGACCGGATCTTCCTGAGCAGCGCCGATGGCAGCGTGCACGCGCTCGACCACGCGGGGCAGCTGTTGTGGAAGACGCGCATCGGCGACGCGGTCACCGCGGCGCCCGCAGTCGTCGGCCGCGACGTCATCGTGCAGAACCGTGCGGGCGTGATCGTCGCGCTCGACGCGCGCGACGGCGCGGTGCGCTGGCGTCGGCCGACGGGTGCCGACGCGCCGCTCGCCTGGGGTTACGAGAGCGGTGACATCTACACGTCCGCGCCGGCCGTGGCCGATGGCACGGCCGTGATCGGCAGCGGGGACGGGAGCGTGTACGGCGTGGCCGTGGCGGACGGCGCGGTGCGCTGGACGCTGAAGACCGGCGGCCGCGTCCGCGCCTCGCCCGCGCTGGCCGGCGGCGTCGTCTACGTCGGGAGCATGGACGGGAGCGTCTACGCGATCGATGCCGCCACCGGCGCGCAACGCTGGCGCTTCGATACCGAGGGCCGTGCGCTCGACTCGCGGCAGTACGGCTTCGATCGGCGCACCATCCAGTTCGGCCCGACGGTCGTGGACGGCACGGTGTACGTCGGCGCGCGCGACGGGTTCCTGTACGCCATCGACGCCGCGACGGGAGCCGAGCGCTGGCGCTTCGATCACGAGGTGTCGTGGGTGACCGGCACTCCCGTGGTGTGGCAGGGCACCGTGTTCGCGGGCAGCTCGGATGCGCGCTTCTTCCACGCGGTCGACGCGGCTACGGGCACGGAGCAGTGGCGGCTCGGCACGAGCGCCCCCGTCTGGTCGTCACCCTTCGTCGCCGACGGCATCGTCTACTTCGGCGACAGCGGTGGCACGGTGCACGCCGTGACGACCGCCGACGGCGTGGAGCAGTGGAACGTGCGCATCGGCGGCACGATCCGGGCGCCGCTCGTGCCCGCCGGCGACCTGATCCTGGTGCCGAACGAGGATGGCGTGCTCTACGCGCTCGCGACCGCCGCCTCGCCGGTGCAGCGCGTCGTGTTCTGGGATTCCGCCTGGGCGGGCGCGTCCGTGCAGGCGCTCGACCAGCGCGCGCTCAGGGATGCGCTCGCGGCGCGCGGTTACCGGGTGGCTGACGAGACGCGAGCAGCCGAGCTGCTGCGCGCGGCGCTCACCGCGGGCGACGCGGCGCGCACCACGCTGGTCTTCGCCACGGACTATCCGCCCCCCGCGCTCACCGCCGATACGGGCGGCCGGCCGCTGCTGCGCGCCTTCCTGGATGCGGGCGGGCGCATCGTCTGGACCGGTACTCCCCCGCTCATCTGGCCGCGCGGCGCGGACGGCACCGTGGATTACGCCGACATCGATCGCGACCGGCCGCGGCAGCTGCTCGGCGTGAGCTACGCGGCGGGCAACTTCGATCTGCTCGGCGCGCGCCCCACCGATGCCGGCCGCGCCCGGGGGCTGACCGGCTGGTGGCGCGCGCGCTGGGGGGCGGATCCGGCCACGGTGGACGAGGTGCTGGCCACCGACGAGACGGGCAATGCCGTGGCGTGGGTGAAGCGGTACGACAACGGCGGCGAGTTCGTGATGCTGGGCGCGGGCGGGCCTGGCTGGCCGGACCCCGCACTCGCCTATCGTATCGCGGAACGACGGGCCGGCTCGAGCACGCTCGCCAGGCCCCGGTAGCGCCGGACCACCGATCGGGATACCGTCATCGACGACGGTCCGTCCCACCCATCCGGAGGCGCCATGACGCCGAAGGTCGGCTACGCCACGCCGATGCTGCACGTCGACTCGATCGAGCGATCGATCGCATTCTACGAGCTGCTCGGCTTCACCACGATCGACACGGATCGCGCCCGGCCGCTCGGCTGGGCACGCCTGCACTGCGAGGGCGGCGCGCTCATGTTCCTGCGCGCGGAGACGCCACCCGATCCCGCGGCCCAGTCGATTCTGCTCTACATGTACACCGACGATCTGGCGGGCCTGCGCGAGCATCTGCTCGGCAGCGGCTTCGAGCCGCCGCCGATCCACTACCCCGAGTACATGCCGAGCGGCGAGCTCTTCCTCAGAGATCCGGACGGCTACGGCGTCGGCATCGCGCACTGGGGCGAGACGGAGCACGAGGCATGGCTCCGGCGGATCGGGCGAGCGCCGTCCGGGAGCGCCCCGTGAACGGCGCGGCCGCGCGGTCGAGGCGGGTGCTGCTGGCGCCAGCAATCGTCGCGATCACGGCCTGCGCGGCGCGCGCGCCGGCAACCGCGGTCGTCACGCAGCCACAACCGGCGGCGCGACAGCTCGTCGTCGTCATCACACCAGGCTGGGACTCGACATCGGGCACGCTCCGGCGATTCGTGCGCGCGGACGAGGACGCGCCCTGGCAGCGGGCGGACAAGGCGGTGCCGATCGTCGTCGGCCGGACCGGGCTCGCGTGGGGCGCCGGCTTCGATTCGTACGCGGCGCCGGGCTCGCCCACCGCAGGGCCGGTGAAGCGGGAGGGCGACGGCCGTTCCCCGGCCGGGATCTTCCCGATCACCGCCGCGTTCGGTTTCGCGCCCGCCGACTCCGTGCGTGATGTGCGGTTGCCCTACCTGCAGCTCACGCCGGGAATCGAATGCGTGGATGACACGGCGTCGTCGCATTACAACGCGGTCGTGGATCGCGGCAGCGTTCCGCTGGTGGACTGGCAGACGTCGGAGCGCATGCGCGAGGTGCCGGTCTACCGCCTGGGCGTGATCGTCGGCTACAACACGAGGCCGACGCTGCGGGCACGCGGCTCGTGCATCTTCTTCCACATATGGAACGGGCCGCGCTCGACCACGGTCGGTTGCACGGCGATGGCTGCGCCCGAGCTGGAGCGGCTCGTCGCCTGGCTGGACCCGCGCGCGCACCCGGCGGTCGTGCAGCTTTCCGCCGCCGCCTACGACACGCTGCGCGCCGGGTGGCAACTGCCGGCGCTCGATCCCTGAGCGGAGAAATGCCGCGGGCGACCATCGCGCGACGATTCCGGGGTCCTCCCGACTCGGCGAATGGCGGCTACGCATGCGGCCTGCTCGCGAGGCACGCGGAGGGTGCCCAGCGTGTCCGCCTGCACCTGCCGCCCCCGCTGGAGCTGCCGGTCACGATCCGTCGTGATGATGCAGGCCAGTGGCTGATGCTCCGCGACGAGCAGCTGGTCGCCGCCGCGATGGATGCCGAGCCCGACGGTCCGGTTCCGGACCCGGTGAGCTTCGCGGCGGCGTGCGACGCGTCGACGCGCTACCGCTGGTCAACCGGGCATCCTTTCCCGGGTTGCTTCGTGTGCGGCCCGGAACGCGAGGCGGGCGACGGTCTGAGGATTTTCCCGGGTCGGGTCGCCGGTCGGGCGGTCGTCGCCGCGCCGTGGATTGCCGACGCGACGGTCTGCGACCCGGACGGCCGCGTGGCCCTCGAGATCGTCTGGGCAGCACTCGACTGTCCGTCGTGGTTCGGCCTGCTCGACTTCGAGGCCGACACCACGGTCGGCCTGCTGGGGCAGCTCACCGCGCGCGTGCTGCGCCGGCCCGATGCCGGCGAGGAGTGCGTCGCAGTGGGATGGTCCCGGGGGCGGGAAGGCCGGAAGCTGCACGCCGGCGCGGCGCTCTTCGCGCGCGACGGCGCTCTGCTCGGTCGCAGCGAAGCGATCTGGATCGAACCCCGCTGAGGCTGGATCCCGCGGCGCCGGCAGGCGCGTCTCGAGAGGCTCAGTCGTCGCGCAGCGCCGTGGCCGGTGCGACGGCCGCTGCCCGGTGTGCGGGCCAGGCGCTCGCGACCAGAGCAACGATGATCAGCACCAGGGCAGCCAGGAGGAACGCGGGCGGGTCCAGCGCACCGACGCCGTAGAGCATTCCGGCCAGCGCCCGCGTCGCCATGACGGTCAGGCCGAAGCCGAGGGCCAGCCCGGTACCGACCAGGACCACGGCCCGCCAGACGACGCCCGTGAGGATGCGGCGTCTGGTCGCGCCCAGGGCCTGGCGGACCCCGATCTCGACGCGCGAGCGGGCGACCGTGAAGGCGAGCACGGCGAACACTCCGAGAGCCGCCAGCAGCAGTGTCACCGTCGCGAAGACGCCGGTGAGGGCGAGCATGAACCGGTCCGTCGCAAAGCCTTCGCCGAACGCCTCGACGTAGCTGTCGGTCCAGTCGATCGCTGATGCGGGCGCGACCTGCGCCAGCGCTCGACGCACATCCGGCAGCGCGTCACGCGGCTGGTCCAGCGAGGTGCGAATCGCGAACGTGACCGTGCGGTTCGGCCGTTGCGCCAGCGGCACGAACAGCTGAACCTGCTCGTGCGCCGCCGCCCGCGCGCCTGCGAACGCTGCATCCTCGACGACGCCGACCACCCGGCGTTCGGCCCCGAGTGCGTCGACCATTACACCGATCGCACTCTCGCTGCCGCCCATCCGCTGCGCGAAGGAAGCGCTCACGACCGCCACCGGCTCCGACTCCGCATGATCCACGGCGGTGAAGACGCGACCCGAACGGACCGGGATCTCCAGCACCTCGAACAGCGCGGGATCGGCGGCGTAGACGACGACGCTTTCGCCCGCCGACGTGGTCCGATCGTCCATGCCCGGGTAGCGGACCGATGTCTGAGCTCCCGCCACGATCGGTACTGTCGGCCATACCCGGCCGACGGCCCCGACCCCGGGCTGCTGCGCAACGGCCGCCAGCGCTCTCTCCTGCAGCGCCACCACATCCTGCATCCCGGGCGCGTCGTGCTCGTTCACGAACAGCGCCACGCGCAACATGCCTTCGGTGCGGAATCCGAGGTCGGCGGTGGCGAGCGACTGGTACGAGCGCAGGAGCAGCGCGGTGCTCGATACCAGCACAGTCGTGAGCGCGACCTCGAGCACGACCAGCCTGCGACCCCACTGCTGATCCCGCCGGCCGGGTGTCACGCCGCGCCCGCCGGCGCGGATCACCGTCATGGGCTCGGCTCCGCTCATGAGGACCGCCGGCACCAGGGCCATCGCCAGCGTCGTTGAAGCCAGGATGGCGCAGGCCGCCGCCATCGCGGCAGGCGCCGGATCCAGCGTGATGTATTCCGGAACGGGTATGGTCACGAACCGCGCGAACAGCCGCAGGACCGCGGGTCCGAGCGCGATTCCGAGCAGGCCTCCGATCGTGGCCAGCATGACGGCCTCGAGCGCGAGAAGCTGGACGTTGCGGCCGCGGCTGGCGCCCAGGGCCGTGCGTATCGCGATCTCGCGACGTCGCGCGACCCCCTGCGCCAGCATGACGCCCGCGACGTTCGTCGCCGCCACCAGCAGCAGCAGGGCTGCCGCTCCGAAGAGCAGCCAGGTCCCCCGACGCATTCCCGCCCGCCAGTTCTCACCGATCGGCTCCACCCACAGGCTCGTGCCCGCGCGAACCCGCGCATGCTGCCTGGAGATGTTCGACCCGACGGCGGCAACTTCCGCCCGCGCGCGGGTGAGCGGCTGGCCGGCCGCAAGGCGCGCGATGGCCCAGGTGTTGCCCCCGCTGCGCGCATCCGCGCCTCCTGCCAGGAATGGCCGTGCGGGTACCCAGAACTCCAGCTCGCCACTGTCGTCCTCCACGCTGCCGGTGAACGAGGGCGACAGCACGCCGATGACCGTGTAGCTGGCCTCCGGTGTCCGGACCGTGCTGCCGATCGCGGATTCCGCCATTCCGTACAGGCGAACCCAGGCTTCGTAGCTCAACAGCAGCACCGGCGGGCCGCGGCCAGCATGGTCGTCGGCAGTGAAGAAGCGCCCGCGACTCAGCCGGGCACCGAGCAGCTCGAAGTAACCCTCGGTGACCGCCTCCCCCTCGACCCTCCTGCCGCCGCCATCGGTCAGGAAGATCAGCCGCGCCCGGACGGCCGCCTCCACGCGGTCGAAGGCGGCGACGTGCCTCCGCAGATCCGACACATCCGCGAATGCGATCCCGCCCCGATCACTGCCACCGCTCGAGGCGAGCCACACCCGGGTCAGGCGCTCGGCGTCCGGAAACGGCAGGGGTCGAAAGAACGCCGCGAACAGCAGGGAGGCGATCGCACTCACCGCAATCGCGCCGAGCGCAATGCATGAGATGACCGCGGCAGTCGTGCGGGGCGCCCGCAGCAGTGCGCGCGCGGCGCTCTTCAGCTCGGTAGTGGTCACGATCCCTTCCCTCGATGGTGAATCGGCAGGTTTTCAGCGGAACCCGCGAGAGCGCAAGCAGGCGGGGCTGTTCCGGTGCTCGACGGGGCCGATCGGCCGCTGTCCGGGGATGCGCGGCTCAGCTCGGTCCGGTAACGCCCGGGCGCGGTGGCACCGCACGCGGGTGGGCTGATGCGGATTCGGGTTCGGGTTCGTCGAGGATCGCATCAGCCACGAAATATCCGCCCGCGGCGCGGGCCGCGGCGGCGACGTCGCGACGCCGGTCGTCGACATCCTCCTCATCGGCATCGAGCGCGATTCGGTTCGCTCGGAAGCGCCGGCCGGACTCGACGCAGAACAGGTCGCAGAGCCGGATCTCGCGCGCCGCACCATCGGCGCCCTGCTCCTCGATCAGCCGCTGCGTGCGCGCGATCGTGCAGCCGGTGGCGTACATCTCGATCGTCATGTTGGCGAGCCGCTCGAGCACGAGCTGCCGGTCGATGATCCGCTTCCGGTGCCGCAGCACCAGGGACTCGGCCGCGCGCGCCAGCTCGGCGACGTGCTTCTCGAAGTAGCGGACGTGCTCGCGCAGCGCGGCGTGCACCTCGACGTCGACGCGGTCGCGGTTGCCGACCACGCCGCGCACGCGGTCTGCGGCGTAGCCGGTGACCAGGCCGAGGTTGCGCAGCGGCGCGCGCAGCGCGGAGCCGAGCGCCTTGAGCCGGTCGCCGGGGCCGCGGATCCCGTTCAGCGCGATGAACAGCCGCAACACCTCGTTCGCACCCTCGAAGATCCGGTTGATGCGCGCGTCGCGCAGATACCGTTCGTAGGGATACGGCGGCCACTGCTGCGACGCGCCGCGCACGAAGCCGCGTCCGCCCGCGAGCTGCACCAGGTCGTCGGCGGTCTTCCAGAGCAGGTCGGAAGCGAACACCTTCACGGCCGCCGCTTCCAGCGAGATCTCCGCATCGGCGTTGTCCATCGCGGCGGCGAGGTGCCCGACCATGGCATCGGCAGCGTAGGCCGCCGACGTCGCTTCCGCGATCTTGCGCTGGGTAATCTCGAAGTCGGCGAGCGGATGCCCGAACTGCACGCGCTGCTCCGCGTAGCTCACCAGCTCGTCCACGAAGTGCCGCGTGCCCGCGGTGCAACCGGATGCGAGCGAGAGCCGCCCCGCGTTGAGCACGTTCACCGCGACGGTGAACCCCTTGCCGACGTGACCCAGCACGTGGTCGGCGGGGACCTCCAGCCGGTCGTAGCGCAGGCGCGCCTGCGACGAGCCGCGGATGCCGAGCTTGCGCTCGGTGTCCTCGACCACGAAGCCGGGCATGTCGGGACGTACCAGGAACGCGGTCGGGCGCTGCTGCGGCTCGCCGGCGCGCATCACCTCGGTCTGCGCGAACGTCGCGATCACGCCCGCTCGATGACCCAGCCCGATCCAGATCTTGCGACCGCTCAGCACCCAGCCGGTGCCATCGCCGCTCGGCACGGCCGTGGTCGTGAGGTTCTGCGCGTCGCTGCCCGTCTCCGGCTCGGTGAGCGCGTAGGCGGCGTACATCTCGCCGCGCGCGAGCGGCGGCAGGTAGCGCGCCTTCTGGGCGTCGGTGCCGTACAGCGCGATCGCCTTGCTGCCGAGGCCGCAGTGGACACCGACGATGACCGCGAGCGACGCGTCGGCGACGGCGACCGCGCCGAACACGCGGGCATACGCGGTATTCGAGAGGCCGAGACCGCCGTACTCCCGCGGGATCGTGAGCCCGAACAGCCCCGCGGCCGCGAACGCTTCCAGCACTTCATCCGGGATCGCTTCGTCGGCATCGAAGCGCGCCGAGTCGATGAGACCCTCGCGCTGCATGCCCCGCAGCGCCGCGATCAATCGGGCGACGATGCGGGCCTCACCGGGGTCGCGCACGTCGAGCGGCGCTGGGAACGGGAAGAGCAGGGAATCGTGGATGGCGCCGGCGAAGAAGCCGCGCAGCAGGGATGGTCGGGAATCAGCCATCCATCAGATTGCGCAACACGATGCAGCGCCGCAATGGATCGGCGCGCGGCCCGGGAACCCGGCCGGGAGCGTACCCGTCGACGTGGCCGCCGCCGGGACGGTGGTATCCGCCCGCCCGCCGGATCGCTATACTGGCCGCGTATTCCCCGACAATCAGCGAGCAGCATGGCGCGCGCCGGACTCCCCCCGCGCGCGCCATTCACGTGGCGGCCCGCGCGGCCGCTCCCGCACGGAGGGATCCATGCGTAACCTCCCCCGCTTCATCGTCCCCATGCTCGCGCTCGCACTCGTGCCCGCCGGCGCGCGCGCGCAGGGGATGCCCACATCGCAGCCGGGCGTGCTCACCGTGATCGTGGAGGAGCTGAAGCCAGGCATGGCGGCCGACCACGAGGCCAACGAATCCGGATGGCCGAAGGCGTTCGCCCGGGCAAACTATCCGTACAACTACCTGGCCGTGGAATCGATCACCGGCAGCCCGGAGATCTGGTTCCTGCTGCCGTACCAGTCCTGGACGGCCGAAGGCGAGAGCATGAAGGCCATCACGGATAACGAGACGCTCGCCGCCGAGATGGGCAAGCTCTCGCGCGCGGACGGCCAGTACCTCGCCGGCATTCGAACGTTCCAGGCGATTGCGCGACCCGACCTGAGCTACGGGCAGTTCCCCGACCTCGCACTCGTGCGGTTCTACGAGGTCACGACGTTCCGGGTGCGCCCGGGGCACGAGCAGGGGTGGGAAGCGGCCGCGAAGGTTTACCGCGCGCAGGTCGAGAAAGCGATGCCGGGGATGAGCTATCGGGTCTACCAGGTGACCAGCGGCATGCCGGGCGGGACGTATCTGATCTTCGGTACCGTGAACGCCTACGGCGAGTTCGACAGGCAGATGGCCGAAGGCATGGCCATGTGGGAGAACGTGAGCCCGCAGGACATGGCCACACTGCAGCAGACCATGGCCAACGACGTACAGATGGTGATCACGAACCGCTATCGCGTCAGTCCCACCATGTCGTACGTCACTGCCGAGACGAAGGCGAAGGATCCGGCGTTCTGGAAATAGCCGGGTAGCGAAGGCTCGGAGCGCACCGGGCCGGCCGCTGCACGGCGGCCGGCCCGCTGCGTCCTCGCCGACTCGGAACGTCTCGGTGTGCCCGGCGTGCCGGCAGGCCCTGGGTCAAGAGTCTGGTGTGCCGCGGCGGTCAATTCTACATTGGCGCCGGTCGCCCTGACGCCGTGGGACCGCCGGCGCAGCGGCGTACCGGCGGCGCGACGTTCCCCTCCCCGGTCGTTCCCGGCACCCCATCCCGTTGCGATCTGGAGAAACGCATGTCCGCGAACGCGAGCCTGGCCGCTCTACGCCGCGACCCCTGGCCGGCGGCACGTCTCGCGATCCTGCCCGCCGCGGCGGTCGCGCTGCTGCTGTCCGCCGGCAGTGCCGCGGCGCAGCTCGCCGGAACCGACCGCATCAACGTCTACCGCTACATCCTCGACGTGGATGTACCGGAGTCGCCGGCCCTGCTCGCGCTCGACCTGGCCCCGGCGCGCGTGCCGCGGGCGGCGGCGCCGAAGCCGGTGGCCGCGCACCTGTTCACCGCACGGGAGTCGAGTGCGGCGCTGACGCGCGGCATCGCGCTCGACGTCGCCCCCTACTACCTGGCCGGCGGCGGTGTGCGCGAGTACGACAGCTTCCGCGCGAACTCCGTGGCCGGCCGGTTGATGCGCGTGCTGACCAAAACGCTGGTTTCGGTCGCAGTGGCGGATCGGGCGCTGCCGGACGGGGCGCTCCAGCTCGGGCTGGGCGTACGCTCCACGATCCACGACCCGCACGACCCGGTGCTCAACTGGGGCCTCGCCGACTCCGTCGATGCCCGGTTGCGCGCCGCCGGCGCTCCGCCCCTGGCCGATGCCGACGAGGACGTGCACGGGCGCGGCGTCAACTTCGACGGCCTGTTCGCCCGGGCGCGGCGTTCGGTGCGGGGCCGGTGCTGCGTGCAGTACGCACTCGGGTGGGGCGGCGAGCTGACCGCGCGCGGCGGCGTGCTGGCGGCGGACAGCGCGACCCCCGTGCGCCACCAGCTCTGGGCGGCCGCGCAGATCACGCCGGGCGCGCGCTACGACCTGCTCGCCTCGGTGCGGCTGGGCGACCCGTTCGGCGAGAACACGCCGGCCATCGGCGCCGGCGTGCAACGCAAGGGCGCCGCGGCAGACTTTCGCGCCGAGCTGTTCTACGACCGCGAGGACGGAATACTGCCGGCGCTGCTCGTCGAGACGCGTCTGGTGCCCGCGCTGTCCGCGACGGCATCACTCGGCACGCAGCGCGGCACCGACCGCGCCGTGTTCCGCGCCCACCTCTACTGGTACGCCGCGAACCGTCACTGAGGAGAGACAGCCATGACGCGATGGTCGGCCCTGATCGGCACGTTCGCAGCCGCGGCGGCGCTCGGCAGCACCGGCTGCTACCAGTACCACGTCGCGCGCTGCTCGGCGCGGCCGCTGAGCGTCGCCGAGGCGGTCGACGCCGAGCCGGGCCGGCCGGCGTGCGTCACGCCGGAGTGGGACCCGGCCACGGAATGGGAGACCCGCACCGTGCACTCGCTGCTCTGGGGCCTGGTCCGCACACCCGAGTACCTGTTCACGACGGTGTGCCCGGCGCAGACCGCGATCGACCAGGTGCGCGTGCACGACAACCTGGGGTTTGCGGCGGTCACGGTGCTGACGCTCGGCATCTGGGCGCCGAAGCGGATCGGCTATACATGCACGCGCCGGCTGCAGGAGGCACAGCCATGAGCCCGACGCTGCTGCAGCCGCAGCTCGTGCCGCGCGGCTTCACGAAGTTCGAGAACCGGCACCAGACGTACACCACGCGTATCAAGCGCTTCTTCGACATCTGGAACCCGCTGGGCGGCGAGCCCTGGGAGCAGTACCGCGCGACGGGCGGCGCGATCGGCCAGCTGATCCAGGAGGCGCTGGACCGGCAGCTGCGCCTGCGCCCGCTGGGTGGCGGCTGGTCGTTCAGCGAGGTGGCGGCGACCGACGGCTGGATGCTGAACACGAAGCCGCTCAACCTGCTGTTCCGGATGGAGCCGGCCGATGTGGCGAC
>DATHVV010000155.1:0-35874 GCA_035461105.1 Longimicrobiales bacterium
CGCGTGCTGCCCGCCCGCCGCGTGGCAGAACTGGCAGTTGTTGCCGGCCGCCGGAATGCGCGCATCGTGCGCCGGGTGGCAGCTGATGCAATTCCGGCGGACGGTGGCGCTCAGCCCGGCGTGGAACGGCGTCTCCTTCTCGGGCTGGTCGTGGCAGCCGGCCTGGGCGCAGGAGCGGGCCGCATCCGCCGGACGCGCCTGCTTCGAGTAGTCGTGGCACACGGCGCAGTTCGCGCCGTGCGGCTCGTCCACCGGCACCGGCCGGTCCAGGCACTGGTCATCACGGTTCGTCAGGCAGCGCAGGTCCTCGCCCCGCGGCCGTGCCTGTGCCGACGGCACCGGCTCGACCTGCCTCGCCGGCTGCCGCTGCGCCGCGAGCGGGGCCGCGGCTCCGAGCAGTGCGAGCACGACCACCGCGCCCGCCACTGCCGCGGTCCGGCGCGGACGTGCGACCGGAGACGATGCATGCGCCGCCGCGTGCGCCGGCGACTCCGCGCCGCGCAGGATCGGGAAGCGCTTGACGATGATCAGGTAGCCCATGATCTCGAACGCGACCAGCCCGATGCTCACGGCCAGCTCGCCGAGCGACGGGAAGTACGAGTACTCCGGTCCCGGCTTGAACGCGATCAGGTAGGTCGAGAACCGGTAGAGCGACCCGGCCAGGATCACCATCCACGCGAGCGTCGAGAGCATGCGCACGCTCGCCTGCCGCCGCCCCATCATGAGCGCGAGCGCGGGTACCGTGAACAGCGTCATCTCGACGTGGAACAGCAGCGAGAAGCCGTCCAGCGCGAGCACCGCCGGCAGCTGGCCGCGCACCAGCACATCGACCAGGCGGATGGCTGCGTACGCGAACAGCACGTACGAGATCGGACCGCCCAGCGCGCGCAGCATGGGCAGCTCGGAGGGGCGCCGGAATACGCGCGAGGAGATGCTCGCCTCGAGCACCACCGCGGCGTAGCCCATGCCCACGACCGAGACCAGGAACAGCAGCGGGAGCAGCGGCGTCCGCCAGAGCGGGTGCAGCTTCTCGCCGCCCAGCAGCATCAGGCTGCCCAGCGAGGACTGGTGCATGGTCGGCAGCAGCAGGCCGAGCGCGATGATGAAGGGCATCGCTTTCTCGATCCACGGCGACACCGTCACCGCCAGCCGACGCAGCGGCGTCATCCGGCTGTCCTTCCAACGCTCCAGGATCGCCGGCGAGAGCTCGAGCCACAGCACCCCGGTGTACGCCATGATGCAGAGCGCGACCTCGAGCAGGATGGAGTTGAAGTTCCAGGCCTGGAAGTACGCGATGATCTTCCAGAAATTCCACGCCCGGCCCAGGTCGACGAGCACCGACAGGCCGCCCAGCGTGTAGCCGAGTGCACTGGTGACGATCGCCGCCCGCACCAGCGGGTGGTACTTGCCCCGGTTCAGCAGGTAGACCAGCAGCGCCACCGCGTAGCCGCCGCAGGCCAGCGCCGTGCCGGTCACGACGTCGAACGCGATCCAGATGCCCATCGGGTAGCCGTCGTTCATGTTCGTGACGGAGCCCAGCCCGAACACGAAGCGATAGATGATCGTGGCCACACCGATCAGCGCGAGCAGGGCCAGGATCCGGAACGGCCAGGTGAAGATCCGGCCGCCCACCGGCTCCGAGTGCTCGTGCTCGTGCGTCGCCTCGCCCTCCTCGACCTCGTGCTGCAGCCGCGTGTTGCGACGCACCACGAACGCGAACGTCGCGAGCAGCGCGGCCGGCGCCATGAAGCCCTTGTAGAGCGTGTGCTGGATCGTCTCCGGCGTCGACGGTACCGAACGGTCGCCCACCTCGGGCAGGCCCATGTCGGCGAACGACACGCCCGCCTTCGCCAGGTACAGCCAGGTGGTGCCGCCCAGGTCGTGCTCCCCGTATACCTTCGGGTTGTACGCCTCCGGCGCCTCCGCGATGCGGCGATGCGCCTCCGCGAGCACCTCCGTACGCGGGCCGTACGTCAGCGCACCGCGCCGGCACGCATCGGCGCACGCCGGGCCCAGGCCCTCGGCACGCCGGTCCTTGCACAGCTCGCACTTGCGCAGCGACGGGAGCGGCGTGTCCCACTCGAAGCGCGGCACGTTGAACGGGCAGCCGATCTGACAGTACCGGCAGCCCACGCACAGGTCGCCGTTCCAGGTGACCCCGCCGTCCGCATCCTTCGACATCGCCCCCAGCATGCACGCGCTCGCACAGGCCGGGTCCACGCAATGCATGCACTGCTGCTTCCGGAACGTCTCCGTCCCGTTCACTTCGTATTTCTTCAGCACCGTCAACGCCGTCGTCGTCAGGTGCGGGTTCGCCCCCGTCGCCAGCTCCGCGTCAGTTCCGTTCGCTTCCGCGCACGCGCGGATGCACTGCTCGCAGCCGATGCACCGGGTGGGATCGTAGAGCACGGCCACCGCGTCCGGGGAGGGAGCCTTCTTCGTGCTCCGCCCCGCCACGCCTTTCGGGAGCAGTGCCGTGGCCCCCGCAGCCGCCAGTGTCGTTAGTGCCGTTCGCCGTGTGATCGGCATGAAGCCTCCCCCTGCAATCCGACCGTGGATTACGCTTGCACCTGCAGCCCTTGCCGCAGGCCGCCCCGAACCAGCCCTGCGTTCAGAGGCGGGGGGTCACTTCGTGCCGGGGCGTGTGGGAGTGCAGCCGGTGATGGGTCACGAGCCGCTCCACAGCCAGCATCACGAAGGCGAGCACGAGAAAAATCGCTACGCCCATCGTACCCTCCGTGATCGGGCGGCCCCTCCGGGCCTTTCCGGTCCGGCAGGCCCTTTCCCCCTCGGCGCCAAGCGTCGCCTTGTAAGGGGGCGGCCCGGAGAGGTTTGCCGCCTGTGTGCGTCCGTGTGTGACATCGGTTTGCCGGACCGGTTGTCTTTGACAACTATTACTCGAAGTAATAGTTAACCTTTGCAACTAATTAATCAAAAGGTGAAGCGCGCGGATCCGCGCAGCCACGGGAAGGGTGGAAAAGCGAGGGAGCTGGCGGGGTGGCACGGGTATCGGGGACGGACGCAGGGGGTGAAAGAAAGCAGCGCGGGCCGGAGAGGAGAGCTCCCCGGCCCGCGCCGCACTCGCCGCGGCTCGAGGCGATGCTCCGAGCCGCGGGTCTGTGGTCAGCCGATCAGCGGTCCGCGCTCAATTGGCGCGGCTCCGGTCCAGCTTCTCGGTACGTCGAATGGCGTCCTGAAGATCATCCATTACGGCATATATTCCCACGAGAGCGCCCTCCTGGCTCTTCGGCAGAACCTCCAGTTCGTACATCGCCTCGACGAGTGCGTGGGACAGCTCATCACGCATCAGGTCCGTGCTCCAGAAGCGGCTCGCGGGCTCGACACACGCAGTCTGTAACCGCATGTCTGCCTCCCCGTCATCCACGGTCCCGCTCATGAGACCGCGGATACTGCCCCGTGTGGAGCGCCCTGTTTGGGCGCCGGCGACCGTTGATTCCCGGGGTCATCGCTTGGTCGGCCGCCCGGACGGGAGCTACTCTCTGAGCCCTTCCGCCCGCCCTCGGCAGGTCCCCGCCTGCCGAGCCCTGGCTCCCGTTCAGCCCATTATGAGGCTGCGGGAGATAATTCTTGACTCCACTTCACAATAAACCGCTGTTAAGTATTGGGCGCAAGCGCAAAATTGCTCCACTTCGAGCGCCCAGGTGCGCGAAAAACAGCGCCCCGGCGGGCCTGAATTGCTTCCCTCCAAGGCTGCCCATGATTTACTATCAACTGGGGTTATGATCCCGGCCGGCTCCTCACAGCGCCAGGATGCGCCAGGCACATGTACGACGAGCAGAAAATCGAGCGGATTCGCGAACTGATGGGCGCTTCCCACGTGTTCTGCTCCGCCGTGAACGACCTGCTGGACCGTACGCTGGCGGCCACGAGCGAGGAGCAGCTCGCGATGTCGCAGGTCAAGCTGCTGCTGCTGATCGCCCGGCCGGGTCACCGCTTCAAGGTGAGCGACGTGGCGTCGTTCCTGGGCGTGACGAACGCGGCGGCGAGCCGCGCGATCGAGCGGCTGGTGCAGCGCCGGCTGGTGGACCGCACGATCTCGCCGGACGACCGGCGCGCGGTGGACCTGGCGCTGACGGACGAGAGCCGGGCGCTGCTGGAACGCTTCAACGAGGCTCGGGACGGGGAGCTGCTGGCGCTGCTGGGGGCGGTCGAGGACGAGAAGCTGAAGCGTGTGACGTCGCTCCTGGACGAGCTGTCCGTGCTGCTGCTCGACCTGGACTCGGGCGGCGAGGAGCGCTGTCTGCGCTGCGGGGTGCATTTCCGGAGCGGCTGCGTAGTGCGCGACGTGCTGGGCCGGGAGTGCGCGGTCTCGAGCGCGCTGTACGGCCGGGACGCGCACGGCGCGGAGGACGTCGCCGCGTCCTGAAACCGGCCGCGGTTCCCTTCCTGCATTGGTCCCGGCGGAGACGCATCGCATCCGCTGCCGGGGCCGCCCATGGACGAAGCTCGAATCGACGTCGGCGCCGTGCTGTGCGCGCGCGCCCATCGGCCGTTCCCCCTGCCGGACCGCCCGTGGCTCGCGCAACAGCAGTGGCTCGACCTGCTGTTCGCACACTGGCGCGTCGATCCCGCCGGGGTGGCCGGGCACGTGCCGGCGCCGCTGGTGCTGGACGTCGCGGACGGCGCCGGCTGGGTCGGGGTCGTGCCGTTCCGCCTGCGCGGCCTGCGGGCGCGCAGTCTGCCGGGGGTGCCGACCGCGACCGACTTCCTCGAGCTGAACGTACGCACGTACGTGACGCATGACGGCCGGCCGGGCGTCTACTTCTTCAGCCTGGACGCATCGAGCGCGCTCGCCGTGCTGGGGGCGCGCACGCTCTTCGGGCTGCCGTATCACGAGGCGCGCATGCGCGCGTGGTCGCGGGACGGCTGGACCGAGTACGAGAGCGAGCGTGAGGGTGCTGCCGATGTCGCGTTCCGGGGTCGCTACCGCCCGGAAGGCGACGTCTTCACCGCGGCCCCCGGCACGCTCGACCATTTCCTCACCGAGCGCTACTGCCTGTTCACGGTCCGGGGGCAGCAGGTCTCGCGCGTCGACATCCATCACCCGCCCTGGCGGCTGCAGCGCGCGCGTGCGGAGCTTCGCGAGAACGGCATGGCGCGGCCGCTCGGCCTGGCGCTCGCGGCCGTTCCCGACCGGCTGCACTACAGCGCGCGCCAGGAGATGGTGAACTGGGCGCCGGTCGCGGCGCGATAGCGGCGGCGCGGATCTTCCATGGCGCGGACGCCATGAGCAAAGCGATACGGGCGGTCCTGCTGGACGTGGACGGCACGCTCATCGACAGCAACGATGCGCATGCGCAGGCGTGGGTGGACACGGGTGCGGAGCTCGGCTGGCGCATCGCTTTCGATGACGTGCGCTGGCTGATCGGCATGGGCGGCGACAGGGTCCTGCCCCGGCTCACCGGGCTGGTCGAGGAAAGTGTCGACGGGGAGCGGCTGCTGGCGCGGCGCGGCGAGATCTTCCGGGAGCGTTACCTGCCGGAGCTGCGTCCCTTCCCGGAAGCGCGTGCCCTGCTCGAGCGGCTGCGCGCGGACGGCTGCCGCCTGGTGGTGGCCACGTCGGCGAGCGAGGAGGACCTGGCGGGTCTGCTCCGCCAGGCCGGGATCGAGGACCTGATCCAGGCGGCGACGAACTCCGATGAAGCCGACGAGTCGAAGCCGGCCCCGGACATCGTGAGCGCCGCGCTGGCACGCGCCCACGCACCCCCCGAGCACGTGGTCATGATCGGCGACACGCCGTACGACGTCGAGGCCGCGCGCCGCGCGGGCGTCCGCTGCATCGCCGTACGCTGCGGCGGCTGGGACGACGCGGCGCTGCGCGATGCGGTCGAGATCCACCAGGACCCCGAGGCGCTGCTCGCCGGCTACGCCGCCTCACTGATCGCGCGCTGACGCGCACTGGCGCTCGGCGTGAGCGTGCGCGCGCCTCGAGCAGCGGCGCGACGACGCGGTCCCTGCACCTCAGGGTGAGCGTGCGCGCGCCTCGAGCAGCGGCGCGCTGACGCGGGCCGACCGCTCAGGGTGAGCGCACGCGCGCCTCGAGCAGCGGCGCCAGCGTACGCCACACGGTCTCGGCCATGCGCTGCTGCCCCTCGGCGGTCGGGTGCAGACCATCCGGCTGGTTCAGCGCCGGCACGCCGGCGACGCCCTCGAGCAGGAACGGGATCAGGTGCACGTCGTTCCGGCGCGCCACATCGCGGTAGGCGTTGCGGAAGCGCGTCGTGTAGGCGCTGCCGAGGTTGGGCGGCGCTTCCATGCCGAGCAGCACGATGCCGGCGTCCGGGTGGGCCGCACGGGTGCGCTCGATGATCGCTTCCAGGTTGCGCTCGAGCTGCCCCGGGTCCAGGCCACGCAGTCCGTCGTTCGCGCCCAGCTCCAGCACCAGCACGTCCACGGGCTGCTGCAGCGCCCAGTCGATGCGGCGCAGCCCGCCCGCGGAGGTCTCGCCGCTGATGCCCGCGTTCGTGACCCGGAACGGGAGGCCGGCCGAGTCGATCTTCGCCTGCAGCACCGCCGGATAGGCGCGGTCGGCGCCGATGCCGTAGCCGGCGGTGAGGCTGGTGCCGACGAAGAGGATGACGCGCTCCGCCGCGACCGTCCCGGCAGCGGGCGCGGGCGGGCGCGGCTCCGGTCCGGCGGCGGCATCGGCCGGAACGCCGTTCGCCGCCGGCCGATCGAGAGCGTCCGCGGCGACGCCGCCGTTGCCGGCGGGCGCCTGGCCGGGGCGTTCCGCCGGTTCGCTGCACGCCGTTAGCGCCGCCGCGAGCACGCCCGCTATTATCCGCCGCATGGTGATCTCCGCACGCAATCTCTCCCAGACGTATCGCAGCGGCTCGCAGCCGCTCACGGTGCTGCACGCCGTCGACCTGGACGTGGCCGACGGCGAGACCGTGGCCATCGTGGGTCCGAGCGGCAGCGGCAAGACCACGCTGCTCGGGCTGCTCGCGGGGCTGGACCGCCCCGCGACCGGCACGGTGTCGCTGCTCGGCACGGACCTGGCCGGTCTTACCGAGGATGGACGCGCCGGGTTTCGGGCGCGCCACGTCGGCTTCGTGTTCCAGACGTTCCAGCTGATACCCACGCTCAGTGCGCGCGATAACGTGCTCGTCCCGATGGAGCTGGCCGGCATCGGCACGCCGGCCGAGCGGGGCGCGCGCGCGGAGTCGCTGCTCGGGCGCGTCGGTCTCGGCGACCGGCTCGGCCACTATCCGGCGCAGCTGTCGGGCGGCGAGCAGCAGCGGGTCGCGGTGGCGCGCGCGTTCGCGAACGACCCGCGCATCCTGTTCGCCGACGAGCCGACCGGCAACCTGGACGCGGACACCGGCGCGCGCATCATCGAGCTGCTCATGGGCCTGAACGCCGAGAACGGTACCACGCTGGTGCTCGTCACGCACGACCTGCCGCTCGCGGAGCGGACCCGGCGCGTCGTGCGGATCGCCGGCGGGCGCATCGCGGACGCCGGCTGAGGATGTCGCGAACCGGGTCCGGCTTCGCGCTCCGCCATGCCCGCCGCGAGCTGCGCGGTGGGGTGCGCCGGCTGGGCGGCTACATGGTGGCGATCGCGCTCGGCGTGGCGGCGCTGGTCGCGATCAACTCGTTCCGCGCGAACGCGGTCCGCTCGATCGCCGCGGAGGCGCGCGGCCTGCTCGGGGCCGACCTGCGGCTCAGCAGCAACCGGCCGTTCCCCGACAGCGTGAGCGCGCTGCTCGATTCCGTGGCGCGCTCCGGCCGGCGCGTCACGCGGGTCACGTCGACGATCTCGGTGGCGGTGGCGGCCAACGGACGCAGCCGGCTCGCGCAGCTGCGCGCGCTCGATGGCGTCTATCCGTTCTACGGCGAGCGCAGCACCGAGCCGGCCGGTCAGTGGGGCACGTGGCAGGACCGGCGCGCGATCGTCGAGCCGTCGCTGCTCGAAGATCTCGGCGTGCGCGTCGGCGACAGCATCCAGCTCGGCAGCATCCGCATGGTGATCGCCGCGGCGGCCACCGACCTGCCCGCGGAGGTCACGTTCCAGAACGCGCTCGGCCCGCGCATCTACCTGTCGAGCGACGCGCTCGCGGCCGCGGGCGTGCTGCGCTTCGGCAGCCTGGCCCGGTTCCACGCCTACATCGAGGAGCCGGACGCGGCCGCGCTCGAGCGGCTGGTCGACCGCAACCACGACCTGCTCACGCGCCAGCAGGTCGGCTTCGACACCGCGGCCGACCAGGCGGAGGACCTGGCGTCCGCGCTCGACGCCATGGGCCGCTTCCTCGGGCTGGTCGGGCTCACCGCGCTGCTGCTCGGCGGGCTCGGGGTCGCCAGTGCCGTCAACGTGTTCGTGCGCGAGCGACGCGACACCATCGCCGTGCTCCGCTGCCTGGGCGCGACCAGCGGCGCCGCCTTCGGCGCTTACCTGCTCCAGGCGCTCGGCCTGGGACTCGCCGGCGCCGCCGCGGGCGCGCTGCTCGGCACCGGCATCCAGTTCCTGCTGCCCGCCGTGCTCGGCGCCGCGATCCCGTTCCCGGTGCGCGTGGCGGTGGAGTGGCGCGTCGCCCTGACCGGCATGCTGCTCGGCGCCTGGGTCTCGTTCGTCTTCGCGCTGCTGCCGCTGCTCGCGGTCCGCGCGATCACGCCGCTGCACGCGCTGCGGCAGGACGTCGAGGGGGGCCGCGCCTGGTGGCGCGACCCCTGGCACTGGGTCGTGCTCGCCCTGCTGCTCGCCAGCCTGGCCGGCCTCAGCATCTGGCAGGCCCGTCGGCTGCCCGTCGGACTCGCGTTCACCGCCGCGATCCTGGTCGGCCTGCTCGTGCTGTGGAGCGCCGCCGCGCTGCTCACGCGCGTCGTGCGACGCGTCTTCCCGCGGCGCGCGTCGTATCCCGTGCGCCAGGGCGTGGCCAACCTGTTCCGGCCGCGCAACCAGACCACCATCGTGACCATGGCGGTCGGCTTCGGCGTCTTCCTGCTGGCCTCGCTCTGGGTGGTGCAGCGCAGCCTGATCGGCTGGCTCGACGTCGAGGACCGGCGCTCGCAGCCGAACGTCGTCGCCTTCGACGTGCAGCCGGACCAGCTCGCCGACGTGCGCGCGCGCATCGACGCGCGCGCGCTGCACACCACCGAGCTGACGCCCATCATCACGGCGCGCGTCCAGGCCGTGAACGGCCGGCCGGTCGCGGAGCTGCTGGCCACGCCCCGGCAGCCGCGCATCGAGCCGTGGGCGCTGCGCCGGGAGTACCGCCATACCTACCGCGCGGAGCTCAAGAGCAGCGAGCAGCTGGCCGCCGGGCAATGGTGGGATGACGTGGACGTGGTCCCCGGACTGGCCCGCGTCAGCGCCGAGCACGATGTCGCCCGCTCGCTCGGGGTCGACGTCGGCGACCGCATCACCTGGGACGTCCAGGGCGTGAGCCTCGAGAGCGTCATCACCAGCCTGCGGCGCGTGGACTGGGCGCGCTTCGAGACGAACTTCTTCTTCGTCTTCGAGCCCGGGCCGCTCGATGCCGCGCCCGCCACCTGGGTCGCGCTCGCCCGCGTCGAGAGCGACAGCGCACGCCAGGGCCTGCAGCGCGACGTGGTGATCGCGCACCCCAACGTGTCCATGCTCGACATCTCCTCCGTCACCGCCACGCTCGAGCGCATCATCGGCCGCGTCGCGCTCGCCGTGCGCTTCATGGCCCTGTTCAGCGTCGTTGGCGGCGTCGTCGTGCTCGCCGCCGCACTCGCGGCCGGGCGCGGTGCCCGCGCCCGCGAGATCGCGCTGCTGCGCACCCTGGGCGCGCGCGACCGGCAGGTCCGCCGCATCCTGCTCACCGAGTACGCCGCGCTCGGCGCCCTCGCCGGCGTCACCGGCACGCTGCTGGGCGGCACCGCCGGCTGGCTGCTCGCCCGCTTCCTCTTCGAGCTGCCGGTCCGCCTGCCGTGGGCCGCACTCCTCGGCTTCGCCGCCGCCGCCTGCGGCCTGGCGGTGCTGATGGGCACCACGCTCGGGCGTGATGCGTTGCGGCGGCCGCCGCTGGTTACGCTGCGCGAGAGCGCCGGGTGAATCCGGGCAACGAAAACGGCCAGGTCACCGTCCGGTGACCTGGCCGCTCGCGCGCAACCCGGCGGCTCGCTAGTTGTATTGCCGCTGGAGCTGCTCGCGCGTCGCTTCGTCCGCGAAGATCGCGACCTCGACACGCCGGTTCTGCGCATCGGTGCCGACCGGCTCCGTCTCGCCGCGCCCCTCCGTACGGATGCGGTTGGCCGGAATCCCCTGCGAGATCAGGAACGCCCGCGCCGAATTCGCGCGCCGGTACGACAGGTCCATGTTGTACGAGTCCGTACCCGTTGCGTCGGTGTGGCCGACGATCAGGACTTCCGTGTTCGGATAGTTCTGCAGGCTGCGCGCGAGATCGGTCAGGTTGCTGCGCGCCGCGCCCTTGATCACGTCACTGTCGAAATCGAACAGCAGCCCGCTCGCGAACGTGATCAGCAGACCCTCGCCGTATCGCTCGACCGTCGCGTTCTCGAGATCGTCCTCCAGCTCCTCGCCCTGCTTGTCCATCTGGCGGCCGATCACCGCACCCGCGGTGCCGCCGATCGCCGCGCCGATGATCGCGCCGCGCGCCGTCGAGCCCGTCGCCTTGCCGATCGCGGCTCCCGCCGCGCCACCCGCCGCCGCGCCGATCACCGCGCCGCGCTGCGTTCCCGTCATGCTGGCGCACCCCGTCAACGGCATCAGCGCCGCGAGCAGCAGGGCCAGCTTCGTCCCGGACGTCTTCATTTCCACCTCTCGTTTTTTGGCAGTGTACAGTGCCGTCTGTTTTTCAGGGCAAGCCCGGTGCCACGTGGGCGCCGCCACAAACATCCGTGGTGCGCGGCGCCCCTCCGCGGCCGCGCCGGCGGCCGCGTTCACTAGCCGGCGGCCGGGCTACTATACGTCCGCGCGCTCGGACGCACGAGCGTCCAGCAGGCGGTACACCCCCCAGAGCGCGCCCAGGTGAGCGGGTACCATGAGCGCGAGGATGTGCCGGTTGAACTGGTCGGCGATCGGAAAAATCTGCACGACCAGCCCCAGCAGGGAACTGCCGGCCAGCAGCCCGGCCACGAGCAGCGCTCCGCCGCGGCCCCAGCCGGAGCCGTAGGCAGCCGCGGGAGCGAGCAGGACCATGGCGAGCGCGAGCGGATTCACCTGGAACAGGTTCTCGTTCCAGTAGGTGACGTCGTGGCCGGTGAAGGCCCAGAGCAGGGCGAGCAGCAGTCCGAAGACGCCGACCACCAGGAACCAGGCGGCGCCGAGCAGCGCGAACGGCAGACGCGCTATCCCGCCGTGGCGCGCGAGCGTGCCGGCGAGCACGAACGCCGCGCCGATCAGGATGCCGGCGAGCAGGTAGAGCAGCGTTCGGTCGGGCGCCCGGTCGGCGCCGAAGCCGGCACCCGCGAAGAGCACCGTGTCCGAGCGGACCAGGGGCGCGTCGCTGCCGTCGGCGGTGGTGGTGCGTACGGTTGCGACCGCGTCGGCGAGGCGCATGGGCACGAAGCCGAGCTGCCACTGGTCGAGCGGCTTGTCGACGGCGTCGGCCATGCCGAGCTCGAGCCCGGTGAACACGGCCGGGGCGGAGGCGGTGAGGCGGAGCGACTCGGAGCGCCAGGTCGCGCGCGTGGTTCTGGGCTCGAGGGCACGGCGCAGCTGCCCGCCGGTGGCGCGATCGATCGCGTCGCGCACCCGTGTGGAGCAGTTGTCGCGGAAGTAGTCGTACTCGTAGAACCGGTTCTCGGGGCGGGCGTTCCACTGCAGGAACCGGTTCAGCTCCGCGGCGGCGGCAGGATCGACGTTCAGCTCCTGGAGGCGGATGGCGCGGCCGGCGGCGACGTAGTCGCCGGCCTCGAGTGCGGCCTCCTGCGGCATCATCCAGTAGAGCATGCTGCCCCGGATCAGCCGCGGCACGAAGCCCGGCTGGTCGAAGCTGAACATGCCCCAGTTGTACGACGTGGTGGTGCCGGTGCGCGCGTCCTGCACCCAGATCGCGTTGTGCCCGAACTTCTCCCAGACCGCGTCGCCGGGACCGTAGGTGGCGAGGTAGATGCGCAGCGGACTCTGGTCCTGCGCGGCGGCGGGTGCCGCCAGCAGGGCAAGGGCGGTCGCGAGCAGGAGCCGCCGCACCGGGGACGGGAGCATGATCACACGGTGTAGAGTACGGTGAAGAACAGGATCATGCGATAGAGGATGATCAGCACGACGGTGGTGATCGACAGCACCAGGGCGCGCGCGGCCGCGGCGACGCGCCGCGGCACCAGCAGGCAAGCACGCCGACGGTCGACCCCCCGGCGAACGGGGGCGAGTTCAGCCCCGAACCCGCCGGGATACTCCCGGACGTGCCGCCCGGTCAGCCCTGAGGCCTATATCCTGGAGACGGTGCCGAGGCACCACCATATGCCCGGCGACGATCGTTGCGGAGCTGGTATCACCTGCGGCTGAATCGCCAGATGCCAGCAGTATTCCGGTTGGCATCGGAGTAGCCGCCCGCAATCAGTACATCCCCACCCGGCAGCGGCGCAGCCGCCGCAAAGTAGTATGCCTCGGGAAACTGGCCGGGAACCGCCACAAATGCCAGTCGGTCCAATGGCAGCAGTTCGGCAGACCGGGCACCGGAAGTAACGAGCACGTCGCCATTCGCCAGCATCACAGTGGTTCCAGCGATCTTGTATCGACGGTGTGCCATGGCTGGACCATCGGAGAATGATCGGCTGCCAACGTCATATACCTCCGTAGTCGAGTAGTGAACACGGTCGGATCGATCGGCGCCGCCGATGATCAGAACACGTCCGCCGGTAAGTCCTACCGCGTCGTGTTTATGGCGCGGTGTCGCCAACGACCCGGCCGGTACGAAACCACGTGTCTGCGGATCGTACAACTCAGCACTCGCGTACACCTGCATCTGCTGACGCCGCCCACTATGACCGCCGACGACCAGAACGCGATCACCGCTGAGCAGCGTCGCAGTATGGCTTTCCCGCGGAACGCTTAGCATGCCGACGCGCTGGCTACGGCCGGTTGCGGGGTCGAAAAGCTCCGCGCTTCGCAGGAATGTCCAGCCGCGCCCCACGCCGCCGATGAACAGGATACGACCGCCCGACAGCAGCGTTGCGGTGTGTCCGCTGCGCCCCTCCAGTAGTGTCCCGGCCGGAGCGAACCGTTGCATCGACGCATCGAAGATCTCCACTGAGCTCAGGTATTCGCCGTTGTAGCCGCCCGCAATCAGAACGCGACCATCCGCAAGTAGGGTAGCAGTGTGACCTGCGCGTGGCTCTTCCAGGGAGGCGGTCTGCTCGCTTCTGTTGCGCGCCGGGTCGAACATCTCGGCGGTCGCGAGACTCCCGCCGCCGGATACCATTCCGCCGACGATGAGTACCTGACCCGTTGGCAAGCTGGTCGCTGTGTGTGCGGCTCGTGCCGTAACGAGCGTTCCAGTCCGTCGCGTGCCGTCGAGCGGCCCCACCTGCCCGCAAGCAGGTTGACCAAGCAACGCGAGAACCATGAGTGCGCCTGGGAACCGAAGTGCGTCGCGGTTCATACGGGCCTCCAATTTCAGCGTCGCGCTATCCGGTCCGTGGTGATGGCGCTGGACCACCGACGCCCACACGCACGGACGCTCACTCGCTGACGAGAGCCGAGCTGTCTAGTCAATGCGTAGTAGATCAACAGGATTCACCCGTAACGCCCTGCGGACCGGCACATAGGTCGCCGCGATGAAAGCGGTGGTGAGCACCGCGCCGGCGGCGGCGTAGACGCTGACGTCGACGGGACTCGTCTCGTACAGCGTCGCGCGCATGATGCGGCTGACCACGAGCGCGCCGCCCAGTCCGGCGGCGCCTCCTGCGAGGCCGAGCCGAACGGCGGACGCTGTCGCATCGCGCGTCACCTGCAGGGCGTTGGCGCCGACGGCGATCCGGATGCCGATCTCGCGCGTGCGGGCCGACACGAACGCGGAGGTGACGGCGTATACGCCGGTCACGGCGAGCGACAGGGCGATCAGACCGATCACGACAAAGAGCTCAGTCTGGAATGCGAGCTTCGCCCAGGACAGGCGTGCGCGCTGCTGCATGGTCTGGATGTCGAAGAGCGCGAGATCGGGGTCGGCTCGACGCACCGCGGTGGCGACCGTCGGCACGAGTGCCATAGGATCTCCGTCAGTGCGCACGAGCACCATCCGGGCGGGATAGGTGAATTGTGCGAACGGCGTGAAGAAGCCGGGCTGGATCGGCTGCTCATCGAGCGGCTGATACGCGACGTTGCGGACGATGCCGACAACCTCCGCGCTCGAGTCGGGGCTGCCGAAAGCGGGAGGCCCCTCAAACCAGACGCGCTGCCCGAGCGGATCCTGGTCCGGCCAGAACCTGGCTGCAGCGGCTTCATTGATTACCACCACGCGGGGGCGTCCAGCGCGATCGCTGGGGTCGAGCACACGACCGCGGACGAGGGGCACTCCGAGCGTTTCAAAATGCTGCGGCGCCACGTAATGGCGCATCACTGCCGGCGCGCTGGCCGGGTCGGCCCATGGCCGGCCGACGATGTGGAGGGTTGCGTTCGCGCACTGCGTGGACAGGGGCGCGCACCCGTCGACGGTTGCGGCCCGCACACCAGGTACCGCAGCAATGGACTCGAGCACGCGCTCGAGTAGTTCCGGCGCCAGATCCGACGGGTATTTCACTTCCGATGGACGAATCATGAACGTGAGGAGATTCACGGGATCGAAGCCGAGGCGAGTGTCCCGCAGACGCGAATAGCTGGTCAGCAGCAGGCCGCAGCTCACCAGCAGCACCAATGCGAACGCGATCTGCGCCGCGACTGCGAACTCGCGCAGACCGAAACGACGGCGGCCTGTCGGTGCGTCGGCGCGGCCTGCCTTGAGGTCAGTAACGAGGTCTGTCCGCGTGGCCCGCAGCGCCGGAACGAGCCCGAAAAGCAGCGTCGTACACGCACAGACGGCGGCCGTGAACGCAACGACATGCCAGTCGATCGCGGGTGTGGCGAACTCGCCGACCGCACCATAGAAATTCCGGCCGCGCGACAACGTGGGAGGGATGCGCAGGATGTCGATGACCACAGAAGCAAACACGAGACCGAGCACACCTGACAAGCCGGCAATCACACCGCTCTCCACGAGCAGCTGGCGTACTACGGTGCCGCGATCGGCGCCGGTCGCGATGCGGATCGCGATCTCGCGCCTGCGCTGCACGCCGCGACCGAGCAGGAGGCTCGCAACGTTCGCGCACGAGATCAGCAGCAGAACGCCCACCGCACCGCTCAGGAGGAGCAGCGCCCGGCGCGTGACGATGTCCAGCCGCGCCTCGTTCAAGGTCGCGGCCGTGGCCGAGAACCTGTCCTCCCGCGTATCAGCCTCGCTCGGCTCCCGCGCGTGAATGAGCTCTCCAACGATGGCCAGCTCGGCACGTGCCGCACCGATGCCGACACCGGGCCGCAACCGGCCGACGACCGTTATGAAGTTCTGATTGGTCGTGAGGTAGTCCACATATGTGATGCGCGGCGCCAGGGTAGCCGGGATCCACGCGTGCGCAAGCCCGGACAGGCCCGCGAAGCCGGGTGCAGTCACGCCGATTACGGTGACGCCGACGCCGTTCACGTGGACCACGCGTCCCAGGACATCCGACGCACCGCCGAACCGTCGCTGCCAGAGATCGTAGCCGAGTACCACGACCGGTGACACCGAGGCGGAATAGTCGACCGCATCGTCGAATCCGCGCCCGAGCACCAGCGGCGCGCGCATCACCGTCAGATAGTCGGCCGAGACGAGCTCGACCGGCAGCGGCTCGGGATCATCGACGCCGGTGATCGTCACAACGTTGTTCGAAACGGAAGCGATGCCCTCGTACGACTGCACGATGGTGCGGAGCAACTGGAACTGCCGCCACGACCAGCGCAAACGGAACTCGCCGGCCGTGGGCGTTTGCTGCGTCACATTGAGCACGGTGAGCCGGTCCGCGTCGTCGAACGGCGGCGGCCTCAGGATCGCCGCGTTGACCAGACTGAACACGACTGTGCAGGTCGCGACACCCAGGGTCAGCGATGCAACCGCGGCCGAGGTGAACAGCGGCGTACGACGCAGACTTCGCAGCGCGAAATGCAAATGGGCCAGGAACGACATGACGCTTCTCTCTGGTTCGAACCCCGGATTGGAATGCCGGGGGTCTCACCTCGAGGCAAG
Organism: Longimicrobiales bacterium; assembly: GCA_035461105.1. Taxonomy (GTDB): domain Bacteria; phylum Gemmatimonadota; class Gemmatimonadetes; order Longimicrobiales; family RSA9; genus VEPF01. Next base: position 16,203 of record DATHVV010000155.1, read on the forward strand.
CGGACTGCCACTCTCCGAAAGTGCTGCACGACAAGCAAATCTTGCGTTTCCTGTGCACGTCGGGGGCAGCCGGGTTTGCTCGATTCCGGGACAACGTTGTCCGCGATCGACACGCGTGCGTACGACGCGGATGAGGTGGACGCGGTAGGACTCACGTCGGCGAGCAGTCCATCGTACACGGCCCTCCGGTCGACGAACCCGGCCCACGGCGACGTACTACCTTGCGCGGCGGGAAAGGGCGAAGTCGCATGTCTCGCCATCGACATTGGACTCCGCGACGGTGCCCGGAGCGCCCGGCGCGGTGGGAGCCGGCATCTGCGCCGACGCGCTCCCGGCCGCACCGAAGAGGAGCGAGAACATTATCGAAGCCCGCAGCTCCGCACCGTTCGTCCGCTTCGAAGCGAGCCACCCGATCAGACCCGCGGCCAGGAGCGATCCGATCGCGACGAGCAGTCCATACTGCGGCGCCGCTAGTGCGGCCACGATCGTGATGATACCCGATCCTACGACCGCGGCGCCGAACACGCGATGCGCACTGCGCCACAGCTGCGGATCGCGCAGCAGCCGGTTCGTGCGCAGCCCGGCCACCCAGTTCGGCCTCAGCCGCGGCATCACGTTGCCCATCAGCACGAGACTGACGCCGAGCACCGCCGCCACGATGCGAGCCGCGAGCGCCGCTGACTGCAGCGCGGCAGCCAGCAGCGCCGTGTGCAGCCCCACGACCAGAAGAACGACACCCAGCACGATCACGTCGTAGGTCGCGCCGAAACGCTCGAACTGCACCGCGCTCGTCACTTCCGGGGGTGCGTGCCGGAACAGCGTCCGACCGAGACGCTGACCGACAGTGGTCGCCGCAAGACGGAACGCAATGAACAGGAGCAGCGCAAGCGCCGGCATCAGCCACATCGCCAACCAGCGCGGCGCCGGATCCGGCGCCGCGTCGATCGCGAACGGCAGCAGACCCTCGAACCGGACAGCCACTCGCTCCGGCAGCCGACTGCCCGCCCACAGGGACGCGGCACACGCCCCGGCGATCAGTGCAGCCGGAAGCCATCTACGAAACCGGGCGCTCATCATTTCTTCCTCCAGGGCTTATCCAGTTCAGGAGGTGCTCCACCGCGTCCTGGAACACGGTGGTGTCCAGCTCGTAAAGGATGCTCGACCCCTGCCGCTCCGTCGTCACCAGCTCCGCATCGCGCAGCACCGCAAGGTGACGCGAGATCGTCGCCCACGCCGTGGGGAACTGCTGCGCGATCTCCCCGGACGAAAGCGGGCCCGCACGGAGCAGGTGCAGGATCTGGCGCCGCGTCGGATCGGCGAGCGCCTTGAACACGGCATCGGGCGAGGCCATTTCGATCTTCTTCCGTGCTGAGGCCGGTCCACCTTCGCTTATAAGCTAATTAGCTAATAACGAAAGGTCAAGAGAGGCTTCGCGGGACACGACATTCTGTCGGTGGCCGACAGGACGGGCGCTCCTAGAGCGGTGATGACCGGACGGTAAGCCACACGTGTCGGCCGGGCGTCCGGGGCCGATTCCAGGGCGTCCCGAAAGCGGAACGGCGCATTCCTGCGGCGGACAGCGGCAGCGGAGGCCGGCGCCCGTGCGCCTTTGGATCTCCGCGGCCTGCATGGAGTTCGCGCCGTGTGCGGGAACGGCACAAAGTGTGTTTGCCGGTGCGGACCGGCGATCAACGGGGGGCGAGGTCAATGATCGACATGTGGCGGGACGTCCGGTATGCGTGGCGTACGCTAATGCGTGCGCGCGGGTTCACGATCGTGGCGGTGACGATCCTGGGCATCGGCCTGGGTGCGAGCATCACGATCTTCTCGGTCCTGAACGGCGTGCTGCTTCGTCCCTTGCCGTACAGCGATCCGGATCGACTGGTCGCGGCCTGGGAAGTGAACCGCGCCGAACTGGAAGTGCGTTCCGGCGTGTCGGCGGCGCTGTTCGAAGTGATGCGTGCTCAGGAGGGTGTGTTCAGCGGAGTTGCGGCGTGGCGAGCGTGGGGCTACGAGCTGGGTGGCACGGCTGAGCCCGAGCGTCTGCAGGGCGCGCGGGTATCGGCCAACCTGTTCGAACTGCTCGGCGTTCGGGCACTGGCGGGCCGGACGTTCGGGGTTGGAGACGACGCACCGGGCGCGCCTCCGGTTGCGCTGCTGGGAGAGGAGCTATGGCGGCGGCGGTTCGGTGGGGATTCCGCGATGATCGGCCGGGATCTGGAGCTGAACGGTCAGCTGCACACGGTCGTCGGCATCATTCCCGCCGGGCACATGCTGCCGGCGGCCGAGGTGTGGGTGCCGCTGATCCTTGCGCAGTACGAGCTGGATCAGCGCGGTAATCGGTCGCTGTCGGTCGTTGCTCGACTCGCCGAGGGCGTGGAGGTCGCTGCGGCCCGTGCTGCGGTCGACGCCGCAGTGACGCGCGTCACGGAAGATTTCCCCGCGCATGCCGGCTGGAACGTGGCGGTCGAGGAGCTGCATCACGTGCTGAGCGCCGGGACGCGCGGGCCGCTGCTCGCTCTGTTCAGCGCGACGTGCCTCCTGCTGCTGGCTGCGTGTGGCAATCTGGCGAGCCTGCTGCTCGCGCGGAGTGCGGCGCGGCGGCGGGAGATTGCGCTGCGCGTTGCGCTCGGCGCCGGCAAGTGGCGCATCGTGCGGCAGCTCGTGACCGAGAGTACGCTGCTCGTCACCGCGGCAGCTGCGCTCGGCCTTTGGCTGGGCGACGCCGGCAACAGCGTGCTGTTCGGACTCGCCGCCGCGTGGCTGCCGGCAGGCACGACCGTGAGCATCGACGCCACGGTCATCCTGTTCGTGGCCGGGCTGACGCTTGTGGCCGGCGTTGCGCTCGCGGCCATTCCGGCGCTCGAGGCGGTGCGGCTCGACCTGAACCAGCACATCAGGACGGCCGGCAGTGCGCCCCGGCGCGGGTCGCTCGGACTGCGCGATGTGACTGCCGTCGGCCAGGTCATGCTCGCGCTCCTGCTGTTGGTCGGCGGCGCACTGCTGCTGCGCAGCTTCCTGCAGGTGCAGCGGGTTGAGCCCGGTTTCGATGCCCGGGACGTCGTTGCGATGACGATGTCGCTTCCAGCGCGATACGGGCCTGAACAGCGCGCCGAGTTCTACGCCACGCTCGAGCAGCGCCTGGCCGCCATGCCGATGGCACGCGGCGCGGCACTCGCGAGCCACCTCCCACTCGCCGGAGGTCTTCTGGTCAGCGACTTCGACATCGAGGGTCGCCCGGGTTCCGACCCTTCGGCCATGACGGCGCACCTCATGACGGTCACGGCCGGCTATTTCGCTGCGCTGCGTATCCCGGTTCTGGCGGGTCGCGCGTTCACGACCGCCGATCGACTCAACGCTGCACCCGTCGTCATCATCGATGCCGAGTTCGCGCGCCGCCACTGGCCTGCGGGTGACGCGTTGGGGCGAAGGGTTCGCCTGGGAGCGACCCTCGGCGCCGATACGCACTGGCGCGAGATCGTCGGCATCGTGGCATCGGTCCGCGCGGTCTCGCTCGAGCAGCCGGCGGAACCGACGCTGTACATCCCGCACGCTCAGAACCCGTGGCCCTCCCTGACGCTCGTGATCCGCTCGAACGGCACGGCGGCTGCCACCGTCACGCGACACGCGGTGGCTATCGTCCACGAGCTCGATCCGAGTCGGCCGGTGTATGCGATGCGGTCGTTGCACGAGACCGTGCAGCGATTGCTCGCGCCGCGGCGCCTGCAAACGATGCTCATGGGTGGATTCGCTGTAGCCGCGCTCGTGCTCGCCGTGCTCGGCGTATATGGCATGCTGGCGCACGCGGTGACACAGCGCAGCCGCGAGCTCGGTGTACGCATGGCCCTCGGTGCGCGTCGCCGCGAGATCGTCCGCCTCTGCGTGCAGCGGGGCCTCGCCCGCGTGGCGCTCGGTCTCCTCCTCGGTCTGCTCGCCGCGCTCGCCATGGCTCGTCTCCTCGACAGCCTGCTCTTCGGGCTGGCACCGTGGGACCCGCTCGCTTACGTGGGGGCCGTCACGCTCCTGCTGGTCGCCGGCCTCGCGTCGTGTATGGTGCCGGCCCTGCGCGCGGCGCGGCTGAATCCCGTCGACGTGCTGCGCCATGACTGATCCGCGGTGGCGTCCTCGGCGTGGCGCTCACCGGCTCAACTGCGGGGCAGCAGCTCGGGCAGCTCGGCGAGCACCCAGGCCATCACGGCGAGCGTGGCCACGCACTCGGCCAGCTCGCGGGGGTCGAGCTTGTCGAGCGTGTCCGCATCGGTGTGGTGGTACCAGAAGTAGCGCGTGCCGTCGACGTTCAGCCCCATGCCGGGCACGCCCAGGCGCATGATCGGACCGATGTCGGCGCCGCCGCCGCCGCGCGTGATCCGTCCGGCATCGATGCGCTCGAGCAGCGTCCCGATCTGCGCCACGATCGCGAACGCGTCGTCACTGCCGCTGAAGCCGAAGCCGCGCGGCTTGAACGTGCCGGCGTCGGTCTCGATCGCGGCGCTGTGCCGGTCGAGCTCGGCGCGGTGCGCGTCCCGGTAGGCCTCGGCCCCGCGCAGCCCGTTCTCCTCGTTCGTCCAGAGCACGACGCGCACGGTGCGGCGCGGCCGCATGTCGAGCGCCTTCATGAGCCGCACCGCCTCCCAGGCGGCGACGATGCCGCCGCCGTCATCGACGGCGCCGGTACCGACGTCCCACGAGTCGCTGTGACCGCCCAGCACCACGATCTCGTCCGGGCGCTCGCGCCCGCGGATCTCCGCGATGACGTTGCGCGAGGTCGCGTCCGGCAGGGTGCGGGCCTCCATGGCGAGCCGCACCACGGGGGTGTCGCCGGCCCGCTGCATGCGGTGCAGCAGCATCGCATCCTCCACCGTGATCGCGGCGTGCGGGATGCGCGCGATCGCACTGTCGTAGCGCATCATCCCGGTGTGCGGCGTCTGCAGCGAGAAATCGGTGATCGAGCGGACCAGCGACGCGACCGCGCCCAGCTTCGCGGCCTCGATCGCGCCGTTGGTGCGGTACGGCACGGTCTGGCCGTACGACGTGAACGGCACGTCGTACACGACGATCCGGCCGCGCGCCTGCTCGCCCCGGGCGCGCAGGTCCTCGAACCCGCTCACCACCAGGACGGGCGCGGTGATGCCTTCAGGCGGTGTCCCGATGCTGCCCCCGAGGCCGAGCATCGGCAGGGTGCGCGGCAGCGGGCTCACCAGCTCCACCGACTCGCGACCGCGCACCCAGTGCGGCACCAGCACGGGCTCGCCGCGCACGTTCTCGAGGCCGTCGCGCGCCATCTCCTCCAGGATCCAGTCGAGCGCGCGCTCCAGGCCGTCCGAGCCGCTCAGCCGGTGCCCGAACCGGTCGGTCAGCGTCGCGAGCCGGCGGTAGGCGGCGCTGTCGGCCAGCGCCGCATCGATCAGGCGGTCCGCCTCGGCGCGGTAGCGCGTCGCGATGTCGGTCTGGGCATGCAGCGCGCCGGGCAGCAGCAGCGTGGTCAGCAGCGCGGCTGCCGAGGGGGTGCTTCGCATTGAAGTCCGTTCGATTGCTAGGGTCGCCGGGGGCCGGAACATAGGGGCGGGAAGGGACGCCGTACAGGCTGCGCCGTCACTCGATCCAGTAGTGCACGACGATGGTGCGCAGCGCGTCCCCGTCGATCTCCAGCCGCAGCTCGTCGTTGCCGCCGAAGGAGCAGGTGGTGCAGCGGTAGACCAGGTCGCCGTCCTCCGTCGCATCGGCGGGACCGAGGATCAGCAGCAGCTCGTCGAGCGGCGCGTCCAGCCGGAGCGGCGACTCCGGGAGCAGGTACCGGTCGCTCGCGATCCGCAGCCCGGCCAGCAGCTCGCGGCCGTCGAAGCCGGACCGGAGGATGTCCGCCTCCAGTTCCGGATAGTAGAGCGTCACGACCGTGTCCGTGGCCGAGGCGTCGTGCAGGTTGGGCCGGGCGCGCGCCGCGACCCGCACCGGGGCGCCGAGCTGCGCCCGGAACTCGGCGCGCGAGGGGCCGAGCGGCACCATGCCGTAGCGGAAGAACGCCTCGACGCCGCTCGCCGCCGCCTGCCCCGACGCATCGTCGGACGCATCGCGCGCGCACCCCGCCGACCACAGCAGCAGGATGCACGACGCCCCGGCAAAGATCCTTCGCAGCATGGCGCGAAGAGTACCCGCCGGGGCGGCACGACGCAAAAAACGCGGGGGCTACCGCGTCGTCGCCTCCGGCACCGCGGTCGCGGCCGGCGTCCCGGCCACGTGGCAGGTCACGCAGTCGTCGCGGAACATCCTGCGTCCGACCGCATCCGCCTGCCGCGCCACCGCCTCGAAGATCGGCGCCTGGCCGTGCACCGACGCGTGCGCGAACGCCCCCGCGGTCGCCAGCGTGAACGCCGCGACGATCACCTCCAGGACCAGCACTCTGCGCAGTCTCATCTGCTCCTCGTGGCGGGCAACGGGACGATACGCCCGCAACGTAGAGCGCCGTTCCCGAGCCGCGTATCAGGGAATGGTGGATAAGCCGGTAGGAGATGCGCCGTCGCCCGTGGGGCATCGCCCGACACGCCGGCCCTGCCTTCGACCCGGAACGTACCCGGGCGCCTGCCCACAGCGAGCGCAACCGCCCCGCGCCTGCCCATGGGAACGCAACCGCCCTGCGCTTGCCCCCGCAACGACGCGCCGCTTACGATGCGGAACGCCACTCCCGCATCCTCTCCGGCCGGAGCCCATGAACCGCGCCATCCCCGCCGCCCTGCTCGGCCTGCTCGCTTCCGGCTGTGCCGCCGCCCGGCCGGCACTCCAGGAATACGACGTCCTGATCCGCAACGGCACCGTGTACGACGGCTCGGGCGGGCCCGGCGTCGCCGCCGACATCGCGGTCCGCGGCGACAGCATCGTGGCGATCGGCGCGCTCGCCGCCGCACGCGCGCCGCTCGAGATCGATGCCGGCGGGCTCGCGGTCGCGCCCGGCTTCATCAACATGCTGAGCTGGGCTACGGAATCGCTGCTCGTGGACGGACACTCGCAGAGCGACATCCGGCAGGGCGTCACGCTCGAGGTCTTCGGCGAGGGCACGTCGATGGGCCCGCTGAACGCGGCCATGAAGCGGGAGCTGGTCGAGGAGCAGGGCGACCTGCGCTACGACGTCGCCTGGACCACGCTCGGCGAGTACCTCGAGCACCTGGAGCGGCGCGGCGTGTCCACCAACGTGGCGTCGTTCGTGGGTGCCACCACCGTGCGCATCCACGAGCTCGGCCATGCCGACCGGGCGCCCGACGCGCCGGAGCTGGAACGCATGCGTGCGCTGGTGCGCGCGGCCATGGAGGAGGGCGCACTCGGCGTCGGCTCATCCCTCATCTATGCGCCCGCGTTCTACGCCGGAACGCCCGAGCTGGTCGCGCTCGCGCGCGAGGCCGGCCGCTACGGCGGCATGTACATCTCGCACCTGCGCAGCGAGGGCAACGCGCTGCTGCGCGCCGTGGACGAGCTGATCGGGATCGCGCGCGATGCCGACGTCCCGGCCGAGATCTACCACCTGAAGATGGCGGGCGCGGAGAACTGGGCGAAGCTGGACAGCGTGATCGCGCGCATCGAGGGCGCGCGCGCGGAGGGCCTGCGCATCACCGCCGACATGTACACCTACACCGCGGGCGCGACCGGGCTCGACGCCGCCATGCCCCCGTGGGTGCAGGAGGGTGGGCTGCAGCAGTGGCGCGCGCGGCTGCAGGATCCGGAGACGCGGGCGCGCGTGCTGCGCGAGATGCGCACGCCGACTGACGCGTGGGAGTCGCTCTACCTGCTCGCCGGCTCACCCGAGCGCGTGCTGCTGGTCGGGTTCCGCCAGGACTCGCTCAAGTACCTGACCGGCAAATCCCTCGCCGAGGTCGCGCGGCTGCGCGGCACCACGCCCGAGGACGCGGCCATCGACCTGGTCGTGCAGGATGACAGCCGCGTCGGCGTCGTGTACTTCCTGATGAGCGACGAGAACGTGCGTCGGCAGGTCGGGCTGCCCTGGATGAGCTTCGGCTCCGATGCCGGATCGCTCGCGCCCGAGGGCGCGTTCCTGAAGTCGAACCCGCACCCGCGCGCGTACGGCAACTTCGCCCGCCTGCTCGGGAAGTACGTGCGCGAGGAGCAGGCGACGTCCCTCGCCGAAGCCATCCACCGACTCACGCTCATGCCCGCGACGCACCTCGGGCTGCGCCGGCGCGGCGCGCTGCGCCCCGGCTACTTCGCCGACATCGTCATCTTCGACCCCGCGCGCATCATCGACCGGGCGACGTTCGAAGCGCCGCACCAGTACGCGGAGGGCGTGCGGCACGTGCTCGTGAACGGCGTGCCGGTGCTGCGCGATGGAGAGCATACCGGCGCGCTGCCGGGCCGGGTGGTGCGCGGGCCCGGGTGGGTGGGCTGGGCGGACCCGGCTCGCTGATCGGCGCCGCCCCGCGCGGGCGCGCCGCGACCGCGGCCCGCGATCGACGGCCGCGCGCTACTCCTCGAGGTGCTCGCGGAACCACGTCACGGTGAGCGGCCACGCCTGCCGGCTCGCGGCCAGGTTCGCCCCCTCCTGCCCGTCCTGCTGCCGCAGGAATCCGTGGCCGGCCCCCGGGAAGATGTGCGGCTCGTACGTCTTGCCGAGAGTCTTCAGCGCCGAGTCGGCGGGCGGAATGGTCGCGTTCACGCGCGCGTCCTCGCCACCGTACAGGCCGAGCACGGGAGCGCCGACGCGGACGAGCTCCGCGACGTCGGGCGAGCTGCCGTAATAGACGACCGCCGCATCCACGTCGCTCGATTCGATGGCGTGCACGAAAGACGTGCTGCCGCCCCAGCAGAAGCCGACGATACCGTAACGGTCGGACGCCGCGGGCAGCTGCATCCCCCAGTCCGCGACCGCGCGCAGCCGGCGGTGCACATCGCCCCGGGCGAGCGCGCGCACGGCCGCGGTCGCCGCCTGCCGGTCCGGTTCCCCGCCCGCGTCGTCGGGCACGCCGTGGCCGGTGAGCAGGTCGGGCGCGATCGCGATGAAGCCGTCGGCCGCGAGCTGGTCGGCCACGGCCCGCACCCAGTTCGTGAGCCCGAAGATCTCGTGCACGACCAGCACGACCGGCGCCCTCGTCGCGCGCTCCGGGTAGACGATCCAGGCGCGCACGCTGTCCGCGCCGGTCGCCACCATGGCGTACTCGCCGTGCCGCGGCGAGGCGTTCAGGCGTGCGAGCGCGTCGGCGGCGCCGGCGGGCAACGTTTCCTGAGCAGCCGACTGCTGCGGTACGGTGGCCACGGCCGGGGGTTGCTGCGCCGGAGCCGTCGCAGCCGCGGCGTCGCCCGTGCTCGCAGCACCGCCATTTGCCGCGCAGCCGGCGGTGCCGGCCAGCAGCAGCAGCGCGGCGAGCGTGACCGGCAGGCGGCGGAGGAGGCGCGGGTTCGGGGGTGCGTATGCCATGGTCGCTCCGGGGTCGGGGTGAGCGGGTCTTCCGGGGTGCGGGCCGGGGATGCAAAGCGGGGGCCGGACGCGTGTCCGGCCCCCGCCGCCCGCTGCTTCCGGAGCGTCAGATCTCCGCGCCCGCCAGCACCGAGGTGATCGCCGTGATGTTCACGATCTCGGCCACCGTCGAGTAGTAGTTCAGCACGTTCACCGGCTTGCGCAGCCCCATCAGGATCGGCCCGATAACCTCGCCGCCGGCCAGGCGCTGCACCAGCTTGAGCGAGATGTTGCCCGACTGCACGTTCGGGAAGATCAGGACGTTGGCGTCGCCGCGGATGCGCGAGTGCGGGAAATTGGCCTCGCAGATCTCGGGCACGAGGGCCACGTCCGGCGCCATCTCGCCGTCCACCAGCAGGCCGGGACGGCGCTGGCGGGCGATGCGGGTCGCATCGGCCATGCGGCGCGCGAACGGGTGGTTCACCGAGCCGAAGTTGCTGAACGACAGCATGGCGACCTTCGGATCGATGTCGAAGTGCTTCTGCGCGATCGTCGCCGCACTGAGCGCGATCTCGGCCAGCTCCTCGGCCGTGGGCTCGATGTTGACGGTCGCGTCCGCGAAGAACAGCACGCGGTTCTTGACCACCATGCAGTACAGGCCCGCGACGCGGGTCGATCCCGGCCGCAGCCGGATGATCTCGAGCGCCGGCCGGATCGTCTCCGGGTAGGAGCGGTTCAGGCCGCAGACCAGGCCATCGGCATCGCCCATCTGCAGCATCATCACGCCGAAGTATGCGGGATCCTGCAGCAGCCGGTGCGCGGTCGCGAGCGTGACGCCGTTGCGCTGGCGCAGCTCGTAGAGCGTCTCGGCATAGCGGTCGAGCCGGCGCGAGTCGCTCGGATCCAGGATCTCGACGCCGTCCAGGTCGATGCTCAGCGCCAGCGCCTTCTCGCGGATGTCGCCGGCGTTGCCCACCAGCACCGGGTCGGCCACACCCTCCTCGACGATCACGCGGCAGGCCCGCAGGATCTTCTCCTCGGTGCCTTCCGGCAGCACGATCCGGCGCTTGGTCGAGCGCCGCGCCTTCTGGATGATGCTGCGCACGACCTGGTGGCCCTTGCCCAGGATGCGCCGCTCGAGCTGGGTGCGGTACTCGTCCCAGTCGGTGATCGGCTTGCGGGCGACGCCGGTCTCGACCGCCGCCTTCGCGACCGCGACCGCCTCCCAGGTGAGCACGCGGGCGTCGAACGGCTTCGGGATGATGTACTCCGGGCCGAACGAGAAGCGCTCCCCGCCGTACGCGTTCACGACCGCGTCGGGCACGTCCTCCTTGGCCAGGGCCGCGAGCGCCTTCACCGCCGCGATCTTCATCGGCATGTTGATCGCCTTCGCGCGCACGTCGAGCGCCCCGCGGAAGATGAACGGGAAGCCGAGCACGTTGTTGACCTGGTTCGGGTAATCGGAGCGCCCGGTCGCCATGATGATGTCGGGCCGCGCCGCGATCGCATCCTCGTAGGTGATCTCCGGGTCGGGATTGGCCATCGCGAAGACGATCGGCCGGTCCGCCATCGAGCGCACCATGTCCTGGGTGACGGTGTCCTTCGCGGACACGCCCACGAACACGTCGGCGCCGACCATCGCGTCGGCGAGCGTGTGCCGGTCGGTCTTGCGGGTGTACTTCGCCTTGTACTCGTTCATCCGGTCGCCGCGGCCCTCGTAGAGCACGCCCTTGGTGTCGACCATGAGCACGTTGGCGGGGTCGACGCCCAGCTCGACGTAGAGGTCCGCGCACGCGATGCCGGCCGCGCCGGCGCCCGAGAAGACGACCTTGATCTTCGAGATGTCGCGGCCGGTCAGCTCCAGCGCGTTGAGCAGCGCCGCCCCGCTGATGATCGCGGTGCCGTGCTGGTCATCGTGGAAGACCGGGATGTCCATGATCTCCTGGAGCTTCTGCTCGATGTAGAAGCACTCGGGCGCCTTGATGTCCTCCAGGTTGATGCCGCCGAACGTGGGCTCGAGCAGCTTCACGGTACGGATGATCTCGTCGGGATCCTCCGTATCGAGCTCGATGTCGAACACGTTGACGTCGGCGAAGCGCTTGAAGAGCACGCCCTTGCCTTCCATGACCGGCTTGCCGGCGAGTGCGCCGATGTTGCCGAGCCCGAGCACGGCGGTACCGTTCGAGACGACCGCGACCAGGTTGCCGCGGCCCGTGTACTCGAACGCCTCGAGCGGGTCCTCGGCGATCCGCAGGCAGGGAACGGCCACGCCGGGCGTGTAGGCCAGGGACAGGTCGCGTGCGGTCAGGCACGGCTTGGACGGGATCACCTCGAGCTTGCCCGGCTTGTCGCCGTGGTGATAGCTGAGGACCTCGGAATCGCGGACTTTCATAATGCCTTCTTGCAGGCGTTGGGGTCGGGGTCAGCGCAAACTCCAATCTCCGGGGCGCCGCGTCGCGCTACAAGTCGGGAAGGTCACCCATCCGTGTGGGGAATCATCTGGCCGCCCGGGAAGGGGTTCCGTCCCAGGCGTCTTCCCCGGCGCGGGCGCGTGCCGGTATCCTGCGGATTCCACGGAGGGAGCGAGGCGCAAACGTGTTCCGGCACTGTCTCTTCTGCGACACCCCCTTCCCCTTCCGCCTGCTGGAAGGGTTTCCGCACGCGTCCCGGGTCGCGTTCGACCCGGGGCGCGAGCGGCTCTGGGCGATCTGTGACGCGTGCCACCGCTGGACGCTGGCGGCCGCCGAGGTGCGCCGGCCGGTGATCCACGAGCTGGAGCGGCTGGTGCGCGACCGGGGCCGCGAGCTCGCCCGGACCGCGCACGTCGCGCTCTACCGCGCCGAGCCGCTGAGCGTGGTGCGGGTCGGACCGGCGGCAGTCGTGGAGGAGGCCTGGTGGCGCTACGGCCGCGAGCTGCAGCGTCGGCAGGAGCGGGTGCAGAGCCGGGGCGTGCGCTGGGGGGCCTACAGCCTGGTCGCGGTGGCGCGGGTGGGAGAGACGCTCGGGCTCAGCCCGATGGAGCTCGATCCGACGCGCGCCGACTCCGCCGTTACCGGGGTGCTCCGGCTGCGCTTCGGCACGACCGCGTGGGAGGGTCGGGCCGCCTGCCCTTACTGCCGCAGCGTGCTGCTCTCGATTCCGTTCGACTTCACCTGGTGGCTGCTGCCGCGGGCCGGAGCGCAGGGCGTGGAGGTCATGGTGCCCTGCACCCGCTGCGATCCGTGGACGCCCGAGAACGCGTACCGGCTCACCGGGGGCGACGCGCGGCAGGTGCTGCGCCGGGCGCTCGCCTACCAGAACGTCGGCGGGGCGACCGACCGGCAGGTCGAGACGGCCGCGGCCCGCATCGACGCGGCCGGCTCGCCGCCCCGGCTGATCCGGGCGGTCGGTACCGGGCGCCAGTCGCTCTGGTCGCTCGGCAAGGAGGGGGCGCTCGCGCTCGAGATCGCGCTCAGCGAGTCGATCGAGGCGGAGCAGCTGCACTTCCGCGTGCGCGAGCTCGAGGCGGCCTGGCGCGTCGAGGAGAGCCTGGCCGAGATCATCGACCGCGACCTGGCCGGCCCCTGACGGTTGACAGGGCTCCGGCCCCGGTCCGATCCTCCCCCGGTTCCACCATCCCAACGGTTCCTCAGGAACACGCCATGCAGAAGACCCTCGCGCGAGCGGCGCACCGGGGACTGGCCGCGGCGCTGCTCGCGGTCGCGGCCGCACCGGCCGCGGGCCAGTTCGTCAACCCGCCGCCGCCCGCGGCGTACGCGCTGCGCAACGTCACGGTGGTCGCGCCCGATGGCGCCCGGACCACGGGGCTGGACCTGGTCGTGCGCGGGGAGCGCATCGTCGCGCTCGGGCGCGGGCTCACGGTCCCGCCCGATGCCGAGGTCCTCGCCGGCGACACGCTGCTCGTCTATCCCGGCATCGTGGACGCGTGGGGCGCGGTGACGTTCTCGTTCCCGCGCGATTCCCTGGACCGCTCGAAGCTCCGCTCCTGGGACCCGCCGCGCAGCGTGCACGGCTTCCTGCCGCGCCGGCGCGTGTTCGACGTGCTCGCCCCGGCGGCGGACGAGCTGGTGGCGCTCCGCCAGAAGGGCGTCGTCGCGGTCGCCGTGCACCCCACCGAGGGCCTCATGCCCGGCCGCGGCGCGCTCCTGCTGCTGCGCGCGGGCGACCCCGCCGGCGCGCTCGCGTCGACCGGCGCGACCGGTGCGACCGGCGCGGCGGCCGCGCGGCTGGCGATCGAGCCGGTGCTCGGCCCGGTGCTGACGTTCCGTGGCACGCGCGGCTTCTATCCGGCCACGGGCATGGCCGTGCCCGGGTTCTTCCGGCAGGCGTTCCTCGATGCGACGCGCGCGGCCCAGGTCGCGCAGGCGACGCCGCGCGGCGCCGTGCCGCCGCCGTTCGATGCCGACCACGCGGTGCTCCAGGAGGTACTGGCGGGCAGCGTGCCGGCGTTCTTCGTCGCCGATGACGTCGAGCACATCCGCCACGTGCTCCGCTTCGCCGACGAGTACCGCATCCGGCCGGTCGTGCTGGGCGGCGCCGAGGCGTGGCAGGTCGCGCCCGAGCTGAAGCGACGCGACATCCCGGTGCTCGTCTCGCTCGACTTCCCCGAGCCGGTCCGCTGGAAGCCCGACGCGAAGCCGGACAGCGCGCCGCTGCCCGCGGCCGTGCGCGAGCGCCGCGACCTGGAGGCGCGCTACGCGAACGCGGGCCGTCTCGCCGCGGCCGGAGTGCGCGTCGCGCTGACCAGCGGCGGCAAGGCGGAGACGGACATCCGGGCCGGCGTGCGCAAGGCGATCGAGCACGGCCTGAGCGAGGGCGACGCGCTGCGCGCGCTCACGCTGACGCCCGCGCGCCTGTTCGGCTACGAGCGGCTCGCGACCGTGGCGCAGGGCGCGCCGGCCACGTTCGTGGTGACGGATGGACCGCTCTTCGAGGAGCGGACGCGGGTGCGCTACACGTTCGTCGAGGGCGTGCTCGAGCCGGGCGCGGAGCCGGACACGGCGAGCGCCGCGCAGTCGCGCGACACCGCGCGCAGCGTGGCCGGCAGCTGGGCGTTCGAGGCGAAGGCGAGCGTGGGCGACGCGATCAGCGGTACCATGACGCTCGCGCAGGATGGCGAGAACGTGAGCGGCAGCGCCGAGCTGGGCGAGCTGGGCACGGCCGCGATCCGGTCGGGCACGCACAGCGGCAGACGCATCACGCTCACCCTGTCGGTCACGCAGGGCGGACAGACCCTGAGCATCGAGCTGAACGGCACCGTCGAGGGCGATACCATGAGCGGCACCGGCACGGGTCCGACCGGATCCTTCGAGTGGACGGCGACGCGCACGCCGGGAGGGGCGCGATGAAGCCGATGACGTCGGCGCGCGGCGCCCTTCGGGACGGACCCGCCCGCGGCTCGCGGCGCGCCCGCGTCCCGGCCACCATCCTCGCCCTCGGGCTCGCGCTCTCGACCGCGCCGCCGCTCGCCGCGCAGCGGATCCTGCAGCAGGCCGAGGCCGTGCCCGCGCCGCGCGGGACGCTCCTGATCGAGGGACTGGACGCCGCGTACACCGCGGCCGGACCGGTGCAGCGCGGCGTCTCGATCCTGATCCGGGATGGCGTCATCCGCGAGATCGGGGCGAACGTGTCGCGGCCGGCGGGCGCGCGCGTGATCGACGGTCGCGGCCTCACGGCCATGCCCGGGATCGTGGACGAGCACTCGCACATCGCGATGGCATCCACCAACGAGGGCACCGCGGTGGTCGTGCCGGAGGTGCGCGTGATCGACGACCTCGAGGCGGACGATTTCGGCATCTACCGGGCGCTCTCGGGCGGCGTCACCACCGCCCAGGTGCTGCACGGCAGCTCGAACCCGATCGGCGGGCAGAGCGCGATCATCAAGACCCGGTGGGGCATGCGCGACGCCCGCCAGCTCCTGCTCGAGGGCGCGCCGCGCACCGTGAAGTTCGCGCTCGGCGAGAACGTGACGCGCAAGAACGCCGCGACCCCCACGGACCGCTTCCCGGCCAGCCGCGAGGGTGTCGAGGCGGTCTACGTGCAGGCGTTCACGGCCGCACAGGAGTACCGCGACGAGTGGCGCCGCTACCGCGCCGATGCGCGCAGCTTCCCGGTGCCGCCGCGCCGCGACCTGCGCCTGGAGGCGCTGGTCGACATCATGGAAGGCCGCATCCGCGTGCACGCGCACTCCTACCGCGGCGACGAGATCCTGATGCTGATCCGCGTCGCCGAGCGCTTCGGCTTCACGATCGACGCGTTCACGCACGTGCTCGAGGGCTACAAGGTCGCCGACGAGCTGGCGCGGCACGGGGCGGGCGCATCGACGTTCTCGGACTGGTGGATGTACAAGCTGGAGGTGATGGACGCGATCCCGTACAACCCCGCGATCCTCTACGAGCACGGCGTGCTGACCACGCTCAACTCCGACATCCCGTGGCTGCAGTCGTTCCTGGTCCAGGAGATGCAGAAGCCGGTGAAGTACGGCGGCGTGCCGCTCGACGAGGCGCTCCGGATGCTCACGCTGAACGCCGCGAAGCAGCTGCGCATCGACCACCTGGTCGGCTCGCTCGAGGTCGGCAAGCAGGGCGACGTCGTGCTGCTGAACGGCGACCCGTTCAACACGTTCAGCCGCGTCGAGAAGACGGTGGTCGACGGGATCGTCTACTACGACCGGAGCGACGAGGAAGCGGCGCGCGGCGAGCCGGTGCGCCGCATCGCGGGCGCGCCGCTGCTCGCGCCGCCGGCGCCGGCACCGCCGCCGGCGATCGCGCCGCGCGCGTTCGAGGTGCCGGTGCTGCCCGCGACGCACAAGCACACCGACCCCGTCGCCGGCGCCACGGTCACCGCGATCGTGGGCGGTACCGTGCACCCGGTGTCGGGGCCGGCCATCGAGAACGGCGTGGTGGTGCTGGAGGGCGAGCGCATCGCCGCGGTCGGCAGCGCCGCGCAGGTGGCGATCCCGGCGGGCGCGCGCCGCGTCGATGCGACCGGCCAGCACGTCTATCCGGGCCTGATCGATCCGCTCACCTCGCTGGGCCTGGTCGACATCGAGGCCGTGCCGCAGGCGCGCGACGATCGCGAGGTCGGCCGCTTCAACCCGCACGTGCGCGCGCTCTGGGGCGTCAACCCGTTCAGCATCGCGATCCCGGTGGCGCGCGCGAACGGCATCACGAGCGTGCTGACGATCCCGGCCAGCGGCATCGTGCGCGGCGCCGGATCGCTCATCCAGCTGAAGGGGGACACGCCCGAGAAGATGGAGATCGCGAGCCGCGCCGCGCTGGTCGTGCAGTTCCCGCGGCCGAAGGGCGAGCCGTGGGAGCCGCCCTCGCTCGAGGGCGACGACGTGCAGGACCTGCTGCGACTGTTCCGCAACGCCCGCGGACACGCGCTCGCGCCGTCCCCGCGCCGCGATCCGACCGCGCGCTTCGAGCTGAACGCGGCGCCGTCCCAGACCGCGCTGCTCGACGCGCTGATGCCCGCGCTGCGCGGCGAGCAGCCGGTCATCTTCATCGCGCAGAGCGAGCGCGACATCCGCTCGCTGCTCATGTTCCTGGACAGCTTCCCGACCGTGAAGGCGGTGCTGGGCGGCGGCCACCAGGCGTACCACGTCGCGGGCGAGCTCGCGCGCCGCGACATCCCGGTCATCGTGGGATCGCAGCTCACCCCCACCGTCGATCGCGACGATCCCGTCACCGCGGCCTGGCGCAACGCCGCGATCCTGCGCGAGCGCGGCGTGCGCGTCGCGTTCACGACGTCGTTCAGCCCCGAGGGCGTGTCCGAGCTCCGCAACCTGCCCTACGCCGCCGCCCGCGCGGTCGCCTACGGGCTGCCCGAGGCCGAGGCGCTGCGCGCGCTCACGCTGTCGGCGGCCGAGATCATGGGCCTGGGCGCGGAGCT
Organism: Longimicrobiales bacterium; assembly: GCA_035461105.1. Classification (GTDB taxonomy): domain Bacteria; phylum Gemmatimonadota; class Gemmatimonadetes; order Longimicrobiales; family RSA9; genus VEPF01. The sequence continues at coordinate 33,493 of DATHVV010000155.1, forward strand.
GGGCTCGCTCGACCCGGGCAAGCGTGCCGACCTGATCATCACCACCGGCAGTCCGCTGCAGATCCTGAGCAACGTGGAGCGCATGTGGATCGCCGGCGAGGAGATGCCGCTGGTATCGCGGCACACGGAGCTCTACCACCAGTTCCGCAATCGCGGCGCCGGGGCCCGGCCCGCCGCCGTGGCCGCGCCCGTCACCGCGCCGTGACCGGCGGCGCCTCGTGACCGTCATCGCACCGTGACCGGCGCGGTTCAGGGGCGTAGCGTGAACCGCGCAGCGCTGGCGGCGGGTCGCTGCCGGGCCGCTACTCGACCCGGAACACGACCGGCACGGTGACGATCACGCGCGCGGGCCGGCCGCGGTTCTGCGCGGGCGCGAGCCTCATGAGGTCGACGACGTCGAGCGCGGCCGCATCGAGCGCCGCATGGCCGCTGCCGCGCTCGACCTCGAAGCGCGCGACCCGACCGGTCTCATCGAGCCACAGCCGGACCAGCACCTGTCCGCCGATGCCGGCGTCGCGGAGCAGGCGCGGGTAGTGGTCGCGCAGCGCGCGCTCCACTTCCGCAACGTTCAGCAGCCGCGGCCGCGTCATCGAGGGGACGAACGCGCGGAAATCCGCGAGCGCCTCCTCGGCGCCCCCGGATGGCGGCGGTTTGAGCGGGGCGACGTAGCGGTCGAACGATATCGAGGGGAGCGTCGCGCCCGGATCGACGGCCGGGTCGGTGAAGCTGGGCGCGGCCGGGCGGGGCAGCGGCTCGGGCGCGGGCGGCAGCTCGGTGGCGGGCGGCTGGACGAACATCGGCGCGGGCGCGGCCGTCGCATGGTCGGCTATGGCCAGTGTCGGGCCGAGCAAGAGCAGCAGCAGGTGGAGCACGGCGGCCACACTGAGACCGGCCCAGAAACGGGCCGGCCACGAGGCCTTGAGGCGATCGTTCGCGGTGGGCATGGGCGACACCTCCGGGGCGGGATGGAGAAGGTGTGCTGCGGCGACCTGTACTGCCCGCGCCCGCCGGGAGTTCCAGCGCCCCGGTCGCGTTGCTTCCCCGGCCCGCGCTTCCTAGCTTGGAACCGGGCGCTGTCGCCCGGGAGGTGATGATGGGCATTCCGCAGAGCCGGGTGCGCGCCGAGCAGTGCGACGCGTGCAGTGGTCCCGGCGCCATGTGTGCCGAGGCGCAGGCGGACGGGGTTCCCTGCAGCGAGATCAGGGCGTGCGAGAAATGCGGGCGCGCGCTGCCGCTGCCGGTGCCCGTCCTGGATCATGAGGCCGTAACGCTCTAGCGGCGCGGCCCGCCCGAACGAGGCACGGAGGTCCCCCTCCGTGCCTGCTCCCATATCCGCGAATCCCATGAACAGCGAACCATCCGGGCGCCTCGAGGCGATCTGGATCAAGTCGTTCAAGCGCGGGCCCATGAAGCCGGTATCCGCGGCCACGCTGCTGGCGGATCGCGGCATCCTGGACAACGCCGACCAGAACGGCCGGCGCCAGGTCACGATCATCACGCAGGAGGACTGGCAGCGTCTCATGTACGAGGTCGGCAGCGACGCCGACCCCTCGGTCCGCCGCGCGAACCTCATGGTGAGCGGCGTGTCGCTCGAGGAGAGCCGCGGCCGGGTGCTGCGCGTGGGCCGCTGCCGTATCGAGATCCGCGGCGAGACGCGGCCCTGCGAGCGCATGGACGAGGCGGTCCCCGGGCTGAGCGACGCGATGCGCGCGCGCTGGAGCGGCGGCGCGTTCGGCGTGATCCTGGACAGCGGCGAGATCCGGGTCGGCGATCCGGTGCAGTGGGTGCAGTGAACCTCACATCACGGAGGCGGGCATGAAGGCGGGCAGAGCGTTGACGGTCGGAGCGGGGCTGCTCCTGTGGGCGGGCGCGGCGAGCGCGCAGGCGAGCGGGTTCAGGGCCGACGTGCTGAAGGACGTCACCGCCATCGAGGCGAAGTACGTCGCCCTGGCCGAAGCGATGCCGGAGACCCTGATGAGCTGGCGTCCGGCCGATGGCGTGCGCTCGACCAGCGAGGTGCTCATGCACGTCGCCCTGGCGAACTTCATGCTCACGAACTTCATCGGCGTCGCGCCGCCCGCCGACATGCCGCCCCGCGCCGCGGAGACGGAGTGGACCGACCGCGCCCGCGTGATGCCGGCGCTCAAGGCCTCGTTCGCCCACCTGCGCGCTGCAGTCGAGGCGACGCCCGACGCGGACCTGGACCGGGCGATCAAGATGTTCGGGCAGGACCACACCGTGCGCTCGGCCGTGCTGCTCATGGACAACCACCTGCACGAGCACCTCGGCCAGCTGATCGCTTACGCGCGCGGGAACGCCGTCGTGCCGCCGTGGAGCGCTGGCGGAGATTGACGGCGAACGGCGAACGGCGGGCGGGGGTGG
>DATHVV010000156.1:0-18178 GCA_035461105.1 Longimicrobiales bacterium
CGCTGCCCGGAGCAGCGCGGCGCGAACCCGGCGGGCAGGCGACGACTCGCGGCCCGCCGGGACCCCAGGCACACCGGGCGGCCGCGCGCCGGACTGGCGCGTGGCTGATCCCGTCAACAGCTTGCAGGCACCAGCGTGCCATCCGCGGCGCCCCGTCATCCGCGGACGCAGCAGTCTCTCCCGATCCATTCCGTAGGCCGCCCTTCAGCAGGTACCTCATGATCCGTTTCGTCCAGAGGTGGTCGTCCTCCGTGAGCTGCGCAACGGAAGAGAAGCGCGGCCGGCGCACGGCAGGCGCCACCGGCTGGTGGGCGGACCATCGGCGCGCCATGCGACGGTCCGTGCTGCTGGCGACGGTCACGATCGGGTGGGTCGCGGGCGTACCGGGTGGCCTGGCCGGGCAGGGCGTGGCGACCGGGGCCATCCGCGGCCGGGTGGCCACCGCGGATGGCAGCAGCGCAGACGGCGCCCGGGTCCGCGTGCTGCACCGCGCGACCGGCCACAGCATCGAAACCGAGGTCCGCCATGGGGGCTTCCACGTGGCGGGGCTGGAGGTCGGCGGTCCGTATACCGTGACTGTGACACGTCTCGGCTTTCGGACCGAGCAGCAGGACCACATCATCCTCAGCCTGGGCCTACCCTTCGAGCTCGGCTTCGTCCTCCAGCCGCAGGCGATCGCGGGCGACACGCTGATGGCGAGGGCGGCCAAACCCGCCCGCAGCAACGCACACGGAGGCACGGCCACCACCATCCCCGGCTCGCTGCTCCACCGTCTTCCCACGCCCGACCGGAATGTGTACGACTTCGTGCGCCTCACGCCGCAAGTTTCGACCAAGGTCGGTTTCCAGCGATCCGGCGTTTCCGCGGCTGGTGCAAATCTGCGCTTCAACAATTTCCTGGTGGACGGTGCCGGCGAGCGATTCCTGAACGGCAACGTTTCGGCGGCGTTCAACATCGGGAAATCGGTCCCGGTCGACGCCGTCAGGGAGTACCAGGTCCTGATCGCACCGTACGACGTGCGGTACGGCGATTTCGCGGGCGCACTGATCAACACGGTCACGGTCACGGGAACGAACGAGCTGCACGGCTCCACATTCGTGAGTTGGCGCAACGACCGCCTCGGCGGATCGACGGAGGGGCCCGGCCGCGCCCCGTACCACAGATTACAGTACGGCTTCGCGCTCGGCGGCCCGCTCGTCCGTGACCGCGTTCATTTCTTCGTGGCGCCCGAGTTCCAGCGCTACACGGCGCCCGCTCCCGGGCCGTTCGAGGGCCAGTCCCCGACCGCGAATCCGCCGCTGTCGGTGAGCGCGAGTGACCTGGCGCGGCTGGACAGCCTGATGCGCGGGTACGGGCTGCAACCGGGCTCCGCGGGGCCGGTCGAGACCTCGAGCCCCCTGAGCAATCTGTTCGTGCGTATCGACGCCGCATTCCCCCGCTGGCGCTCGCGCGCCACTGCGTTCGTGACGTACGCGGCTGCGGAAGAAGACAACTTCTCGCGCGCGGACACGTTTTCGCTCTCCTCCTACCGGTGGCGCCTGGCCAACGGCATCCGGACCGGTTCGGTGCGGGTGATCAGCGATATCACGGGCGGCGGGAGCGGCCACAACGAGCTGGTCGTGACGCACAGCACCGACTGGGGCGATTTCCTGCCGCAGGTGCGCCAGCCGCTGGTGCGGGTAGGACTGCCCGCGACTGGCGGCAGCACGGTGCTGGTCAACACGGGCGCTCCGGAGAACGCGCACGGCCGCTACGGCCGCGGCTCGTCACTGCGAATCCGGGATGACCTGAGCCTGTCGCTGGGTGCGAATCACATTGTTCGCCTCGGGATGCAAGCAGAACGCTTCAGGGTGGAACGCACAGGAGTGAGCGGCAGTTACGGCGTGTGGACCTTTCCGAGCCTGACCGCCTTCGAGGAAGGAGTGGCCGGGGAGTACGTGCTGCGCCGGACCGTGGACGGCGCTGACGCGACCATCCTGCGGGGGGGTCACTACGCCGCATGGGCCGGCGACGAGTGGCGGATCGCCGGACGCGCTTCCATCACCGCGGGGCTGCGCGGCGACCTGCTTCACTTCACCGGACATGCCCCCTACAACCGCGCCGTCGATTCCATCTTCGGCCGCCGCACCGACGCGTTGCCGCGCGCGCGCATCCACTTCTCGCCGCGCGTCGGGTTCACCTGGGATCTCTCGGGCGCGGGCCGCGACCGTCTGCGCGGCGGTGTCGGACTCTTCACCGGCCGACCGCCCCTCGCCTGGATCGTTCCCGCGCTGTCGAGCCACGGGGTCGGGACGGTGGTCGTCCAGTGCGGCCCGGGTGCCGGGTCACCACCCGCGTTCGAGCCGGACTATCGCGCCGCTCCGACCGCGTGTGCGAGCGGGTCCGACCCTCCGGCGCCACGCCTGGGAGACGTGGACCTGCTCGCTCGCAATCTCGGCATGGCGCAGACGCTGCGCACCTCGCTCGCCTACGAGCGGGAGCTGCCCTGGGATGTGCTCGCGACGACCGAAGTCCTCATCAGTCGCCACCGCTCGGACTTCATGTTCGTCAACCTGAACCTGGCCGGGCCGCAGGCGGTCGATGAGTTCGGGCGGGTGCTGTACGGCGCCATCAACGCGGCTGGCGTCGCCAGACCGGCCCTGCGATCCGGCTTCCCCGAGGTGATCGATCTGAGGAACACCGCGCTGAATCGCTCCTACCAGCTCTCCGCACGACTGGAGAAGCGGTTCGGGCAGGGGCTGTCCGGGAGCGCATCCTACACGCGCTCGCGGGTGCGCGACGTGCAGTCTCCGAGCCGCGTGAACCAGCGCGGCCTCCTGATGTGGGGGGACGCGCTCAAGGTGTCTGGCCGTCACGAAGATGTAGCCCGCGGAATCTCGCTGAACGACCTGCCGCACCGGGCGGTCGCAGCCTTCGCATACACGACGCCATGGCGACGGGCGCCGACGGAAATCGCGTTCTACTACGTCGGCGAGTCCGGCACTCCGTTCACCTATGTTGCCGGTGGGCTCGACCGGCGCGGCGACCTGAACGCCGACGGGTCGAGCACCAACGACCCGGTCTACGTTCCGCGCGACGGGCTCGACCCGTCGGAGATCCGCTTCAGCGGCAGCTCGGACGAACCGGGTGCAGACAACTCGGTGGCCGCGCAGCGCAAGCGGGTGCGTGCGCAGCAGGCCGCGTTCGAGACCTTCATTGCAGGATCCTCCTGCCTCAGCGCGCAGCGTGGTCGCATCCTCGAACGGAACCGCTGCCGGGAGCCGTGGTCGCACACCACCGTCGCCTCGGTGCGGCAGGTGATTCCGGTCGCCGGCGGCGGGCTCGAGGCAGGGCTCGACGTGTTCAACGTGCTGAGCCTGTTGCATGCTGAGTGGGGTCGATACCGCGTGGCGATTCCGCAGCTGCTCGAGCACGTCGGGCAGACGACGGGCGATGCGGGCACCACACAACCCATCTTCCGCTTCGACACGGCGCGCAGGCAGTGGCAGCGGCTGGAGGAGGAATCGGCGTTTCAGCTCCAGCTCACGCTCCGCTACCGCTTCTGAGCTCGCGATAGAGCCATGCCCGGGCCATCGTCCAGTCCCGTTTGACCGTTGCCGGTGAAATCCCGAGCGCCAGCGCGGTATCCTCGACACCCAACCCACCGAAAAACCGGCACTCGACGACCTGAGCCTGCCGCACGCTGATCTGCTGTAGCCGGGTGATTGCTTCATCGAGCGCGGCCAGCTCGGCAGCCTGGTCGTCCGATACCTCGGGCGGGCCGGCGTTCAGCGCCTCATCGAGCGGCAGGTGCACCGCGCCGCCCCCGCGCTTCAGCCGCTGACGGTCACGCGCGTAATTGCAGAGAATCTGCCGCATGGCGGTGGCAGCGACGGCGAAGAAGTGCCCACGGCTCTCGGGGATCAGAGTGCGCTGGTCGACGAGCTTCACGTACGCCTCGTGCACGATTGCGGTCGCGTTCAGCGTCAGGTCCCCGTGCCAGCGGCGCCGCTGGCCTGCTGCCAGCGTCCGCAGCTCCTCGTAAACCAGCGGGAAGAGCGTGTTGAGCGCCGCGCGGTCACCCTCCTGGATCGCCTGGAGCAGCCTGGTGACGGTGACCTGTGGCGGGATGGCGTCGCTCATGATGCCCGGATGAGCTGTTTTCGGCCGGACCGGTGTGATCCAAGATAGCCGCCCGCAGTGATTGCGCCATTCGTGTAATCATTGCGGATGGCCTGATCCACTGAGCCGGTCCGGCCTTACCCGGGATCCCGCCGCAAGCCAGCGTTTTCCAGAGGATGGTAGCGACATGTCAAGGTACAAGGCGACGTTCTCCGCGGGACTCGGCTGCGTGCTCCTGCTCGCGGCCTGCGGAGAGGACCCGATTTCCGTCCTGCTTCCGAGCAGCGCCGCGATCGCGATCCACGCCGGGGATGGCCAGGTCGGCTCGACCGGCTCGATGCTGCCGCTGGCCCTTGCGGTCCGCGTGACCGCCGGCGGCCGACCCATAAAGGGTGTCGCGATCACCTGGTCGGTTGCGACCGGCAGCGGCTCCATCACAGAGACAAGGGTGCTCACCGGAAGCGATGGCATCGCCCGGGTCGAGCGGCGGCTCGGCCCGATCGCCGGGACTCTCCTTACGACGGCCTTGATCGAGGATGCGGGGAAAGGGGTCCAGTTCACCTCGGTCGCTCAGGTCCAGGGAGCGATCCGCATGCGCATCGTCACCGGCGACCAGCAGGCGCGTGCGGACACGGTGCTCGGCACCGCGCAGTACCGCGTGCTGGTCACGGATCAGAACGATGTACCCGTCGCGGGCGTGGTCGTGCGCTGGACACGCATCCGCGGCGTACTGTCGGACGCCAGCACCGTTACCGACGCGCAGGGCATGGCACACGTCACCCATACGCAGGGCTCGGAGACCGGCTTCAACACGGTGCATGCGGCCGTGCCCGGCCTGCTCGGGTCGCCGCTGACGTTCACCACTGTGGTCGGCCCGGGCCAGCCGGTATCGCTCGTGAAGGTGAGCGGCGACAGCCAGGTGGTGGTGCTGAGCTACCCGCTCAACTCGCCGTTCGTGGTTCACGTTTCCGACCGTCACGGCAACTCCGTCTCGGGCGCTGCGATCTCGTGGTTCGGGGAGTCGGGTACCGGGACCACGCTGCTGAGCCAGGGGGCAACGTTTACGGGTGCCCTGAACGGCGAGGCTCGACCCGTCGCCGCTTACTGGCATGATGCCGGCACAGAGGTAGGCTCCTTCACAGTTAGCGCCCGGGCCACCACTATCGCGGGCGCCCCGGCCGTTACGTTCGCATTCTTGGTCATGCCGCTGCCGCCGGCCAACGTGTTCGTCACCGGTCTTGACGAGTACAACTGCTACTACTGGGGAAATTGCACCGAGTTCTCCCACCCGGACATTCGGGTCAAGGCGGGCGGGACCGTCACCTGGACGTGGTGGTCCAGCTCCGAGAGCCACAACGTCGTGTTCGAGGACGACCCTACCGAGCCGGTCAGCTCGGCTGCGAAGCAGAGCGGCACCCACACGCGGACCTTCACAGCGCCGGGAACGATTCGGTATCGCTGCACGCTGCACTCCACGGACTTCGCTGACAGCAAGGCGGCGAAGGTTACGGTAGTCGAGTGAGCGTCGAATGAAAACCGGATTCTTCCTTCTGCGGGCCGGTGCGCTCCTGATCGCGGCCGGTTGCACGAGTGACGGTACCGGCCTGGTGCACGAACCGGCGCCGGAGATTGCCGGCAGTGCGGCGTCCGCCGGGAACCACAACGTGCTGAGCGCCACGGTCAGCGTGAATGTCATTCACGCGGAAAGCGTCGCCGTCCGCTACCGCCTCACGGACGACGCGGAGGCGCAGATCACTCCCGCGGTGATGCCCGCCGACGGTTCGGCGACGGTGCCCGTGCTCGGCCTGCTGCCGGATCGCGAATACCTGCTCGAAGCCGTGGCTTTCGGGAGCACGCGCGTGGCGAGCGGCAGTGTGCTGCCATTCACGACGGGATCGCTGCCGGACGATCTGCCGAGCTACGCCGTGGCTGGCGATGATCCCACTCCCGGCTTCGTCGTGATGGCCGCCGGACCGTACGGCCTGGCGATCGACAATGCGGGGCGGGTAGTGTGGTACCGCCGCTTCGACAGCGGACCCGGCCTCAATTTCCAGGCACAGCCCACGGGGCGTTACACGGCACTCCAGCCGGCGGCTGCACCTGACGCACCGGCCGGGTGGATAGAAGTCGACCCGCTGGGTGCGGCGGTGCGCGTATTCACATGTGCGCGCGGTTTGCAACCGCGATTCCACGACCTGCTCTCCGAGCCGGACGGCTCGTACTGGCTCCTGTGCGACGAGACCCGAACCATGGATCTTTCGGGTGTGGGCGGGCTGCCCGGGGCACGCGTGACCGGAACCATCATTCAGCGCGTTGGCGCCACGGGAGCTCTGCTGTTCGAGTGGAGCGTCTTCGACCACTTCCAGATCGCCGACCTGCACCCTGACGAGCTCGCTCTCCCCAGCATCAACTGGACCCATGGCAACGCCCTCGACCTGGACTACGACGGCAACCTGCTGGTCTCGTTCCGCAACCTCAGCGAGATCACGAAGATCGACGTGCGTACCGGCGCGGTCCTGTGGCGGATGGGCGGCGTCCGCAACCAGTTCCTGTTTCATGACACGCCGCTCCCGCCGTTTACCCGGCAGCACAGCGTGAGAGCGACGACGCCGGGCAGCGTGCTGCTGCTCGACAACCTGGGCGATCCGGCCGGCACGCAGGCCGAGTGGTACGCATACGACGCGGCAGCGCGGACCACACGCCTGATCGCCTCCTACCGCTCGAATGCAAGCGTCATCGCGCAGGTGGGGGGCACTGCCCAGCGGCTCCCCCGCGGCCGTACGCTGGTGTCGTTCGGAAACGGAGCGCACGTCGCAGAATACGACGATTCCGGAACCGAGGTCTGGCGAATCGTGAACCCCGGTTACGTCTTCCGCGCTCAGCGGATCCAGTCGCTGTATGCCCCCGGCGTGGGCTCCGCGCGCTGACGCGGCCGAGCTGGTAATTGAGTCGAATGCCCGGACCTCGGCTGCGGCAGGTACAGCCACACTGCAATTCCGGAGGTGATCGTGAACGACATTCGGGGAGGCGCGGCTCTCGGACGCTGCTTTGCGATGTTTATGGTCGCAACTTTGGGGGCGTGGGCGTGTGAGGACCCGAAGGGTATCTCGACGCCACGTGAGCCGTTCGCGGCGCGGATGGAGCCGCTGACGACGACGAGCCTCACCGGCACGGTGGGGATGGAACTCACTCCGACGCCTACGGTGCGCGCGATCGACGGCGACGGCCGGCCGGTGCAGGGCGTCGTGATCTCTTTCGTTCCGGCGAACGGAGCCGGAGTCATCTCCCATGCCGTGGCGACCACGGACGCCGATGGCATCGCCACCGTGGGCCGGTGGACGCTGGGCCCGAAGGCCGGAACGCAGCGGCTGACCGTGCGTTTCGCGGACGGTCGGGCCGGCGTGGTGTTCACCGCAGCAGCGCAGGCGGGACCGATTTCACGGCTGACGCCGTTCGCCGGCAATGACCAGGTCACCCGCCCCGGAGAAAGGCTCCTGCGACCGCTGGTAGTCATGGCCGAAGACGCTTTCGGCAATCCGGTTGCCGATCCCCCGGTGACTTTCGTCGTCACCTCCGGCGACGGCAGCATCGGGAGCGCCGTCACGCCGACCAGCGTGGAGGGTACGGCCGCGTCGGGACGCTGGACGCTTGGATCGGGGTTGGGCACGCAGCAGGCCCGCGCCGAATCGGGGGCCACGCAGGTGACGTTCTCGGCGACCGCATGCGACACGTGCATCGACCTGGTTTACGTGCGCGACGGCGTGATCTTCAGGAGGATCGGGCATGGTAGTCTGGACGTCAGGCTCGCGCTCGGGGAACAACCCGCCTGGTCCAGCGACGGGCAGCGCATCGCGTTCGTCCGCTACCAGCAAGGTACCTTTGTGCCCGACATTTACCTGATGGAGGATGACGGTTCCAACGTGACGCGCCTGACGACGTCCACCGACTACCTCGCGGCCCCGCACTCCCCGTCCTGGTCCCCCGACGGCCAGAGACTGGCGGTGGCGACCGGCGGCTACTACGACGAGGGCGATGTCTACGTTCTGACCGTGTCCGACCCAGGCGGCAGCCCGGTGCGCATCGCCGCCATGGCCGGCGAGCCGGCGTGGTCCCCCGACGGTACGCGGATCTCATACGTGAGCCTGGGACGATACGATCTCTGGGTGATGAACCCCGACGGATCCGGGAAGGTGAAGCTCGTCAACAACTCGCCCGCCGGAGGAACCTACACATCACCTGCGTGGGCAGCGGACGGCCAGCGAATCGCGGTTACCCGCTGCGACACCCAGGGCTGCGCCATTCACGCGATCGACCTAGCGGGCCTGGTTTCGACCCGGCTGACCTACGGTTATGCGTACGAGCCCACCTGGTCGCCCGACGGAGGCAGGATCGCATACCACATTTGGGACTACACCATCGGCGGCTACTTTTCTTCGATCCTGGTCGTGCCCGCCGACGGGAGCCAGACCCCTACGCTGGTTGCCGACGGGAATAGCGCCGCATGGCGACCCTGAGCCCCGTGCCCGCACTACTCCGAAGCACTGTCCATGCGATCCCGCAGCCGCGCGAAGCGCGGATCGCGGTGCAGATCGCGGAACATCGGGTGCATGATGTAGACATGGATGTAGCCTTCAGCGAGCGCCCGGTCGAGCCACGCAAAGGCCTGATCGTAATCCCCCATGCCGGCGTATACCACGGCGATCCCGAACGGTCCGTGACTGTATTGCCGTCCCGATAGCAGGTCCGCGAGTATGCTCGCGGCTTCTTCCGGCCGGCCACTGCGGGCCAGTGCATACCCGAGGAAGGCGAGCGGCGCTCTGCCGGAGTGCTCGTGTGCCCAGCGGAACTCGGCGATTGCTTCCGGCCACAGGTGACGACTGGCATAGCATTGGCCGCGGATGACGCCGGCGACCGCGGCGGGGGGAGTCAACGTCTTCAGGACCGCGAGCTGCTCGAGCGAATCTTCACAACGGCCGTTGAGCGCGAGGGCGAGCGCCAGCTCACGTATGGCCGAGTGTGAGAACGGGTCGCTCGCCACGCCCCGCCGGGCTTCGACCAGCTGGTCGGCGGGACGTCCCATCGCCATGTAAGCGCGCGCCAGTCCTTCGTGCCCGCGCGGCACCCCCGGGTCCAGGGCGATGGCGCGCTTGAACCTCGGCTCGGCGGCGCGGTATTTGGCCGACGCGAGGTAATACCAGCCGAGCGCGGCGTGGGCGTCCGCATCGCGGTCGTTAAGCGCGACCGCCCTGAACGCCGCGTCCCGGGCCAGTGCGAGCGCCTCCCGCCGAGCGGCAGCCGGGGCCCCGTTGGCCGTTTGGATGTACATGCGCACCAGGCCTGCGTAGGCGTCGGCGTAGGTCGAGTCGATGGCGATGGCGCGCTCGAAAAACTCGATCCCCTGCTGCGGCCCGTTGGCACCCCGCAGCAGGGCGACATCCATACCGCGCAGGTACCATTCGTAGGCGGCGATGTTCGGCGTATAGCCCGCAGCCGTCGAGACGGCGCCGCCTGCGTCGGTGAGGCGCACGGCCAGCTCGTCCGCGATGGCCCGAGCAATGTCTTCCTGAACCGCGAACACGTCCGCGAATTCCCGATCGTAGGTCTCCGACCAGCGCGTCGCGCCGTCGCGTGCCTCCACCAGCCTGACCTGCATGCGAAGGCGCGATCCGGCCTTTTGCAGGCTCCCCTCGAGCACGTGTGACACTTGCAGGCTGTCGGCGATCTGGCTTACTCCCAGCGGCTGGCTGGCCAGCGCCAACACGGAAGTGCTGGCGATGACCCGCAGATCCGTGTTCCTGCCCAGTATCGAGGTGAGCTCCTGCGTCATGACGGCCGCCAGCGCGGCATCACCGGGGTCGGCGCTGAGATTGGTCAATGGCAGCACGGCGATGCCGGCCGCCCGTTCCGCCGTGCGCGCGGATCCGGTGGAGCGGCCGGGCTGCTGGATGCCGGTCAGCACCAGCGCGGCGATTGCGACGCTGGCCAGCGCGAACGCAGCCGCGCGCCGCGGCCGGCGTGGTGCCAACGGGTCCGCGGCGGGAGCAGACCCGGCGGTCGTGAGGGCGGGTGCGGTTTCCATCGCCACGCAGTCGAGCTCGGCGAGCACGGCGTCCGCGCTCTGCGGCCTGGCTGCGGGTTCCTTCTCGAGACATCGCATGACGAGATCGAGCAGTTGCCGGGGAGCGTCGCCCCGGTGCAGCGGCGGTGGCTCGCGCGTGAGGTGCGCGAGCAGCAGGTCGCGGGTGGAGTCGTCGGTGAAGGGTGCACTCCCGGTGAGCATCTCGTACATCACCAGCCCCGCCGCATAAACGTCGATGCGGGAGTCGGCAGTACCGCGCCCCGCCGCCTGTTCCGGCGCCATGTATGCCGGAGTCCCGATCGTCAGGCCTGCCGCAGTGGCCCGGGCGTCCCCGGCAGCCCGTTCGATCGCACCGGCGATGCCGAAGTCGGTGACGAGTGCATTCCGGCCGCTCAGCAGGATGTTGCCCGGCTTGACGTCCCGGTGAATCACGCCGCTCGCATGGGCATGCGCCAGCGCTTCGAGAACGTCGCGCCAGATCCGGAGCGCGTCCTCGAGCGGCAGCGCGCCTTCGCGTGCGAGCCGCTCGCGCAACGACTCGCCACTGACGAACGGCATCGTATAGTAGAGCGAGCCCTGCACGGCGTCCGCCGCGAGCAGCGGCACGATGTGTGGATGCTGGAGCTGCGCGGCCAGCTCGATCTCGCGCTGGAAGCGCTGCGCGCTGCCGGTGGGGACCGTCTCCGGCGGCAGCACCTTGATGACCACGCGCCGCCGCAGGCTGAGCTCTTCGGCGACGAAGATGCGACTCATGCCACCGCCGCCGAGCTCGCGCTCGAAGTGATAGGTACCCGCCAGTGTCTCGCGGAGCGATTCGACCGCCGCGGCTGAGGCATCCGCGGGGGGGCGCGTCACCGCTGCCAGGGCCGGCGCGACCACCCGCTCGGAAAGCTCCTCGAAGTACCCGTCCGACGCGTCGAGCGCCACGAGGAGCGAGATCAGGTCCTCGCGGAGCGCGGCGTCATCGGCACAGGCGTGCCCGGCGAACGCCGCGCGCTGGTCGCGCGGGAGCTCCAGGGCACGCTCGAACAGATCGCCGAGGCGTGCGTGATGGGCGGAGTTCGCAGCGGGTGCGCTCTCGCGGCCTGAGGTGATGTTGCTGCTCCGGCTAATGGTGGGGCGTCGAGACGTGGGGCCTCGGATTCGGTGTCGTCAGGACGAAGGTTCGACCAGCTCTCCGGGTGAAGTCAAGGGAAATATCCCCTGAACCTCGGAATGGTGGGGGCCTCCCCGCCACCAGAGCTCAAAAAGGGGCCAGTCCCGGAGCGCATTATCGGACGCCTCCCGGGCTTGAACCCGGCCGGCCCTCCGGAGTACATCAGGGTCACCCTCTCTCCAGGAGACCCTGAGAATGACCATTACGACGCCCCCTGGCGGCGTCGTGCCGGCCTTGCCGTCGCAGTCCTCGCGCTCGCTCTGCCCACCGCGCTCCAGGCGCAGTCCCGGCAGCTCGGCATCGATGTGAGCGGCATGGACCGCACGGTGCTTGCGGGCGGCGTTCCAGGAGGGCATCGAGGAGCTGGAGTGGATGTCGCCGGCCACGCGCGCGCAGGCCCAGGAGAAGCTCGCGAAGTTCACCGTGAAGATCGGCTACCCGGAAAAGTGGCGCGACTACTCGGCGCTGGAGATCCGGCCCGACGACGTGGCCGGCAACGGGCGAATATTTCGTAAGTGAAGTCCTCGTCGGTCAGCGAGTCGGCCTGGAGAACGTGACACCCGCCCGCTGGGCGGTCTACTTCGGGCCGGGCAGGCTGGCGAGTTGCTGCACCCGCTGGACCGGGGCTTGAAGAGCAGGAAAAGGGCGGAGAAAGTGCTACCTATGTGCCCGCTCTAAAGTGTTACCCATGTGCCGGGCCGTTCCACTGCGGGGGACTGCGGGTGGGGGAGGCGCTGCCCTGCGTGATTCATCCGGATATCGCGGTCCGCCGGGTTGCCGGGCTGCGATCCGGACACTGACCGAAAGCAGAGCCGAATGCCCGTTGCCCGTGCACTCAGATCGCTTCCGACCGTCACCGCCGCGGACGTGCTCGTCTTCGCCGTCTCAATCGGCGCCTGGGGCGGGCTGACCGAAGCCGCACGCTCGATCTGGCGGCAGCGGTTCCAGCACTTCCCGACCGGTTTGTTCGTCGAGCCCGAGGTGCTGTGGATGGGGCCGGTCGCGGCAGTCACGTTCCTGGCCGGGCTGGGCCTGATCGTGATCGCGGTGGACCGGCTCGTCCGCGGGCGCGGGCTGCTGCTGCGACTGGCGCCGGCCGGGTTCGCCGCGCTCGCATCGTACAGTCTGCTGCGCGGCGTACGGATCGGCATGGCGAACCTCGCGGCCGCCGTGCTCGCCCTCGGCGTGGCGACCGTCCTCGTCCGGGTCATGACCGCGCACCCCGCGCTCGTCCGCCGCGTCGCGCGCTGGAACGCCGCTGTCATGGTGGCCGCACTGCTCGCCTGGGCGATCGCGGTGCCCGCCTGGCGCGGCGCGGAGAGCGGACGCCTGACCGCCGGCCTGCCGGCGCCGCGGCCGGGCTCACCAAACGTGCTCATCATCATCTGGGACACCGCGCGCGCCCTGAGCCTGTCCCTCTACGGCTACGACCGCGAGACGACGCCGGAGCTCGATCGATTCGCTGCCGGCGGCGCCGTGTTCGAGCGCGCGTTTGCGACGGCGCCCTGGTCGCTGCCCTCGCACTCGAGCATGTTCACCGGACGCTATCCGACGGAGCTGAGCGCGGCGCGCCAGGCGCCGCTCGACGCTACGTACCCGACGCTCGCCGAGGTGCTCGCCGGCCACGGCTACGCGACCGGCGGGTTCAGTGCGAACATCTATTACGGTGCGACCGCATTCGGCATAGCGCGCGGCTTCGCACGCTACGAGGCGCACCCGCCGATCAATGCCGCCGTGATCGCCGGCACCTGGTGGCTCAGCGCCCGCACGCACTGGGAGCTGGTCGGCCGGCGCAACCCGAACGCGCCGGGGCCGATGCGGCCGCGCGCGTCGGACGTGAACCGCTCGCTGCTGCGCTGGATCGACCGCCGCGGCGAGCGCCCGTTCTTCGCGGTCATCAACCATTTCGACGCTCACGATCCGTACTTTCCGCCGGAACCGTTCAGCACGGCGTTCACTCCAACCCGCCCCCGCTACTGGCTCGACGAGGCGCACGCGTCCTACGATGACGACACGCTGCGCCAGCTCAGGGACGCCTACGACAGCGCCCTGCGGTACCTGGATCACGAGCTCGGTCGGCTGCTCGCCGCGCTGCAGGAGCGCGGCGAGCTGGACAACACGGTCGTGATCCTGACGTCCGACCACGGCGAGGAGTTCGGTGAGCACGCGCCGGACATCGTCAAGCATGCGCGCACGCTGTACGCGCACGCCCTGCACGTCCCGCTCGTCGTCGTGCACCCGCCGACCGTGCCGGCCGGGGTGCGCGTGCGCGAGACGGTCAGCATCCGCGACATCCCGGCGACGGTCATGGACGTGATCGGCCGGGCCGGCGACCATCCCTTCCCCGGTACGTCGCTGCGCCGCTACGCGGATGGCCGGGTGACGCCCGCGGAAGCAGCGGAACCGAGGCTGGCCGTCGCCGAGCACTCGCCGATGGGCGGGGTGCTGCCGACCTGGCCGATCGCGTCGGGCAACATGTTCGCCATCATCGACGGCGACCTGCACTACATCCTCGATGGCGCCGGCCGGGAGCAGCTCTTCGACCTGGCCACCGATCCGCTGCAGCAGCACGACCTCGCCGCCGAGCCGGGACATGAGGGCGAGCTGAGCCGCATGCGCCGGCTGCTCGATGAGATGGTGCCGGTGCGGGAGGACGGTACGCGCCGCGCGTTCCGCGAGCGCGGTGCTGACCGGCCGCGGAGGCGCGATGGCGCGGAGGACAGGTCCTAACTTGTGCGTGACGGCGGAACTGCGGGCGGGGGTGGGGGTGGGCGTGGGAGTGGGGGAACTACGGGGGAGTGCGGGTGGGGGGCGTCCGCGGGCGCGCGACGGTGCCGCTGGCGGCCGTTTGAGCGCGGTTTGCGACGGCTCGCGGCCTTGAACCCGGCCGTGCCTCGGGAGTACATCAGGAGTCACCCCTCTCCAGGAGACCACCAGTATGAACACAACGACGGCCCTCGGGCGACGTCGTGCCGGCCTTGCCGTCGCACTCCTCGCGCTCGCTCTGCCGGCGGCGCTCCAGGCGCAGTCCCGGCAGCTCGGGATCGATGTGAGCGGCATGGACCGCACGGTTCGTCCCCAGGACGACTTCAACCAGTTCGTGAACGGCGGCTGGATCCGCACCACGGAGATCCCGGCCGACCGGGCCCGTTACGGGTCCTTCGACGCGCTGAGCGAGCAGAGCACCGCCGCGGTGCGGACGCTGATCGAGGGCGTGGCCGCACGTACGGACCTGGAGCCCGGGTCCGAGGCCTACAAGATCGGCGCTCTCTACCGCAGCTTCATGGACACCGTGCGCATCGAGCAGCTCGGTGTCCGGCCGCTGGAGGCGCCGCTCGCGATCATCGCGTCGCTGGAGAGCGCGGCCGACCTGCCGCGCGTGCTCGGCGAGCTGGCCCCGATGGGCGTACGAGGACCGTTCGCCGCGTTCGTCGGCCAGGACCCGAAGAACTCGAGCGTCCATATCGTCTCGGCGGGGCAGTCCGGGCTGGGGCTGCCGGATCGCGACTACTACCTGCGCGAGGACGCGCGGCTCGCGCAGATGCGGAGCGCGTACGGCGAATACATTGCGCGCCTGTTCACGCTCGCCGGGCAGCCCGATCCCGAGGGCTCGGCACGGCGCATCCTGGCGCTGGAGACGCGTATCGCGGAGCTGCAGTGGGATCGCGCGAAGCTGCGGGACCGCAACCTGGCGTACAACAAGATGACCGTGGCGGAACTGGCCGCGCGGGCGCCCGGCTTCGACTGGGCGGCCTGGCTCGAGCAGGCCGGCATGGGCAGCGCCCGGGAGCTGGTCGTGCGCCAGCCGGATTACTTCACGGCGGTCGCAGGCGTGGTCGCGGAGACGCCGGTCGCCACCTGGCGCGAGTACCTGACGCTGGGACTGCTGACCGGCGTCGCGCCCATGCTGACGCGCGACTTCGTGGAAACGCGCTTCGAGTTTTACGGCCGCACGCTGTCCGGGCAGCAGGAGCTGGAGCCGCGCTGGAAGCGGGGTGTCGCGGCGACCCAGGGCGCGCTCGGCGAGGCGGTCGGCAAGCTGTACGTCGAGAAGCACTTCCAGCCGGCCGCGAAGGCGCGCATGGACGAGCTCGTGAAGAACCTGCGAGCCGCGTTCCAGGAGGGCATCGAGGAGCTTGAGTGGATGTCGCCGGCGACCCGCGCCCAGGCGCAGGAGAAGCTCGCGAAGTTCACGGTGAAGATCGGCTACCCGGACAAGTGGCGGGACTACTCCGCGCTGGAGATCCGGGCGGACGACCTGGCCGGCAACCAGCTGCGCGCCGCGCGTTTCGGATACGACGACATGGTCGGCCGGCTCGGTCAGCCGGTGGACCGGGACCGCTGGGGCATGACGCCCCAGACCGTGAACGCGTACTACAACTCGTCGAACAACGAGATCGTATTCCCGGCCGCAATCCTGCAGCCGCCGTTCTTCAACGTCGAGGCGGATGACGCCGTGAACTACGGCGGCATCGGCGCGGTGATCGGCCACGAGATCAGCCACGGCTTCGACGACCAGGGCCGCAAGTCGGATGGCGACGGCAACCTGCGCGACTGGTGGACCGCCGAGGACGAGGCCGCTTTCCAGGAGCGCACGAAGGCGCTCGGCGCGCAGTACGCCGCGTACACGCCGATCGAAGGCATGCACATCAACCCCGGGCTCACGATGGGCGAGAACATCGGTGACCTGAGCGGGCTCGCGGTGGCGTACCGCGCCTACCGGAACTCGCTGCAGGGCCAGGAGGCGCCCGTCATCGATGGCTTCACCGGCGACCAGCGCTTCTTCATGGGCTGGGCACAGGTCTGGCGCACGAAGATGCTCGACGACGAGCTGCGCCGCCGGCTGCTGACCGACTCGCACTCGCCCGGCATGTACCGCGCGTTCGTCTCGCTCACGAACATGGACGCGTTCTACGAGGCGTTCGACGTGAACCCCGGCGACGGCATGTATCGGCCGCCGGAGGAAAGGGTTCGCGTCTGGTAAGAATTACTGCGGGCGGGGGTTGTGGGGGCGAAGGCCCGGAGCGGCGCCTCTCCGGCTCAGCCGCCGGCGAAGCTCGGGGCCATCGGCCGCTCCAGCAGATAGGCACGCGTCTGGCCGCGGCCGGGCACTTGGATCACGCCGCGGCTGCTGCTCACGAAGAGATCCTTCAGGTCGCCGTGCGCGGCCGCCGAGATCAGGGTGGAACCGGGCTGCGCCTCTCCGGCGAGGCCCCGCGCCAGCTCGAGGGCGTCGCCCCAGAGCCAGTACGAGGGATCCCCCTCTCCGACCGTGGCGCCGCACAGCGCCCCGACGTGGAGACCCAGCCGGAGCGGCGCCGCGCCCGCGGCGCCCTGGAGCGCCAGCGCCGCCGTGGCGAGCCGACGGACCGCATCGGCCGCAGGCACGGTGAATCCCGCGAGGACGGCCAGCCCGGTGCCCTGCGCCAGAGTGCACTCGCAGCGGTTGGCGGCGGCCGCGCTCCGCACTCTGGCGACGACGCCTTCCAGCGCCGCCGCGCGCGCCTGCGGCTCGGGGCGCACCCCCGTGATCCGCGCCACGTCGCACCAGAGCACCGCCGCCCGCGCCCCCACGTCGATCGTCCGGCGCTCCCCGGCGCGGAGCCGCGCAAGCACGGCCGGCGGCGCGCCTCCGATCACCAGCTCGCGGCCGGCCACGGCCGGCTCCGCGCTGCGCCGCTGGGCGCGCTCGCGACCCCTCGAGCGCCGCGCCGCCAGGCTCGCGCCGATGCGTGCATCCAGCAGCGTCGGATGGAAGGGCTTGCTCAGGAAATCCGCCGCGCCAATCTCAAGGCAGCGGATCACGCTGTCGATCTCGTCGAGCGAGGAGATCATGATCACCGGGATGTCGCGCAGGCGCACGTCCGCCTTCATCCGTCGCAGCATCTCTACGCCATCCAGCTCCGGCATGATGATGTCCAGCAGCACCAGGTCGAAGTCCCGCTCGGCGAGCTGCTCCAGCGCCACCTTGCCGTTCTCGGCCGTGTCCACCAGGTAACCGCGGCGCGCGAGCTGCTTCGCGAGCAGGTCGCGATTGATCGGGCTGTCATCGACGACCAGCAGCGTTCCCTGCCGCTCCTCGTCAGCCTCATCCGCACGCACCGGCCGGATCTTCGCCAGCACGCCCTCCGCCAGTGAGCTCATGCGCGCTGCGGGCGCGGGCGCTACATCGGGACCGCGCTCGGCGATCCGCACCACGTTCGCCGAGAGTTCCGCCAGCCGCCGCGCCGCCGACTGGATCCGCTCCAGGTCGGCAGTACGGTCGGTGCGCTGCGCTACGGCATCGACGGCCAGCAGCTGCCCGGCGTCGCCGAGCACCGCCTCGAGCGGCGCGCTCAGCCCGCTGTGCACCTGAGCGGCATAGCTGGCCACATCGTCCGTCTCGTTCTCGATGCGCTCCGCCCCGAGGATCTCCTCGACGTGCCCGAGCAGCGCGCGACCACCCTGCCGGATGCGGTCCAGCGCCGCGCCGCTCTCGTCGCCGCACGCACGCGCGTCCTCCAGCAGCATCTCCGCATACCCGATGATCGCGTTGATCGGCGTGCGCAGCTCGTGACGCACGAAGCCGAGCGAGGCCCGCCGCAGCCGCTCCGGATCCAGCGGCGCCGCCGGCAACTCCTCCGGCGTGACCGGTGCCTCTTCTTCCGCCCCCTCCTCGGGCACGGTCCAGCTGCTGCCGATCGCCGCTTCTCCCCCTGCTGGCGGTTCCTGCAATGAAGGCTGGACCGCCGCCGCCCCGCTCCGGTGGATGCCACCCGGGCCCACGTCGAAGATCCAGGCCAGCACGACCACCACCGGGAAGCCGAGCAGCAGCAGCACGGTGAGCACCCGGTCGCTTCCCT
>DATHVV010000157.1:0-37020 GCA_035461105.1 Longimicrobiales bacterium
GAAGCGATCCTCGGGGCAGTTACCGGCGAACCCGACGCCCGCGAGAGCTCGGGAATGGATGGAGAACGGGCCACCGCGTGCATGTATGCCGGCACCGGCGGCACGCTCACGGTGCGCGCGTGGCACCCATATGGCGGCGACGAAGCGACGTCGGCGGCTCTCGTGCAGCGGCTGAAGTCGGAGCGCGCCGACCAGGCGGCGGCGGAAACGGACCCTGCGATCGCGCAGTTCACGGCGAGCACGGTGATCACCGAGTACGACGGCCTCGGCCTGCCGGCCGCACTCGAGGACATGCGCGCGAGTCTGGGCAGTGTCACGCTCCACATCATGAAGCCGAGTGCCAGAGCGTACCTCGCGATCGACGCGGGGACTCCGGAGCTTGCCCGGGCGGTGGCCGAGCGGGCGGTGGCACGGCTGCCCTGAGGCGCTAATCCGGACTTCGGCCCGGCCGCAGCGCAGCCGCCTCGGCCTTCCGGCCGAGCGCAAGGAGCGCGCGGGCGTACGCACGTTCCGCAGCGGCGACTTCGTCGGTGCCCGCGGCAAACGCCTGCCGCCGAATCGCGAGCGCCTCGCGAAGCAGCGGCTCCGCGGCCGCGGCGCGCCCCTCGTCGAGCAGCAGCTCGCCGTACGAGAGCAACACTCCGGCCAGGCCCCGGTGTGACGCGGGCCACACGCGCCGCCCGGTTGCGAGCGCCTGCTCGAATGCCTGTTCGGCCTCGTCGTGACGACCCGTGTGGTGCAGCAGGACGCCGATGTTGCGGAGCGATGCGGCGACTTCCGGATGCTCGTCCCCGTGCAGCGCGCGGCGGCCTGCCAGCGCCGTGCGCAGCAGCGGCTCGGCCTCCCGGAAGGCGCGCTGCTCCGTCAGCACCACACCCAGGTTGTTCGCGCCCGTGAGTACGCGCGGATGCTGCTCGCCGAGCGTGCCCCGCCAGCGCGCCAGCGCCTCCCGCATGTGGGCCGCCGCCGCGTCGATGTCACCGCGACGGTACTTCAGCACCGCGATGTTGTTGATCGTGGCGATGGTCAGATTGTGATCCGGGCCGAGCGCACGCTCCTGGATCGCGAGTGCCTTCTCCTGCAGTGGCAGCGCTTCGTCGGAGCGCCCGAGGTCGCCCAGCGTGGAGGCCAGGTTACCCAGTGACAGCGCCACATCGGGATGGGATTCCCCGTACGCGATCTGGCGGATCGCGAGCGCCTCGCGGTGGAGCGACTCGGCCTCCGGGCTGCGACCCTGCGCATTCCGAAGCGCCGCCAGCTGGGAGATCGCGTCCGCGCGTCTGGGATCGTTCTCGGGCAGCAGCTGCCGGCGCAGGTCCACGGCGGCGCTGAGCGCGCTGTCCGCGGCGTCGTATTCAGCTTTCTGGCGCAGCACCCCGCCGAGATTGCTCAGGTCGGTCGCGACCTGCAGATGCCGGGCGCCGAACGTCCGTCGATCGATGGCGAGTGCCCGTCGATAGAGCCGCTCGGCCTCGTCATTATCGCCGAGGTTGGCACGGGCGATGGCCAGGTTATTGAGGCTCACTGCGACCAGCGTGTCGCGCGGTCCGAGCTCGCGCTCGCGGATCGCGAGGGCACGCCGGAAAACGGAGTCGGCGTCGGCATAATCGCCCGTCGCGAGCAGCAGTCCCCCGAGCTGGTTGAGGCTTTCGGCCACGGACCCGCTGGCGGAACCGTGCAGTCGCTCGCGCAGCGCCACGGCACGCCGGAGCAGAGTGTCCGCGCGCGGCAGTGCGGCCAGCTCGCGGTAGATCGAGCCGAGCACGGTCAGCATCTCAGCCTGGAGCTCGGGCTGGTCGGCGAGCTCCCGGTCCACTCGCAGCACACCGCTGTCCAGGACCTGGAGCGCAGTGACCGATCGTCCGCGCGATTCCGTAGGATCCGATGCCCGGAACAGGTCTACCAGGAATTCGGTGACGGCGCGCGCGCGCGCAGACTCCCGCTCGGCCCGCCGCGCCTGTCGCGTGGTCGCGATCAGGCCGGCTCCGAGCGAGAGCAGCACGACCGCCGCCGCGGCCAGCGCACCGCGATGCCGGAGCACGTACTTGCGGGCGAGGTATGCGAACGTGCCGCGCCGCGCGGCCACCGGTCGACCGGCGCGGTAGCGCGCAATGTCCTGCTGCAACGCGTCGACCGAGCCGTAGCGGTGCTGCGGCTCCTTGCGCAGCGCCTTCATGACGATCGCGTCCAGGTCGCCGCGGAGCAGCCGTTGCAGGCGTGCCGGATCGGTCGATCGTTTGCGGGCGGCTTCCTCCGCGACAGGGACGGCGTCGGCTTCAGCCACCGCCGCGCCAGACCCGGAGACGGCGTCGCCTTCAGCAGCCGCCACCCTCGACACCACCGCCTCGCTCGGCGGTATCGCCACCACCTCACCCACCACGCGCGTCAGCTCCGCCGGCGACCGCTGCGCGAACTGGTGCGCGCGTCGTCCGCTCAGCAACTCGTACAGAATCGTGCCGAGCGCGTACACGTCCGTGGCGGTCGTGATCGAGTCGCCCCGGACCTGCTCGGGCGCTGCATACTCCGGTGTCAGCAGGTACGACCCGGTCCGGGTCTCGTCGGAAGAGTCGGGGGTGCTCGCGTCGAGCAGCTTCGCAATGCCGAAGTCGAGGAGCTTCACCCGGCCGTCGGCCGTGACCAGGATGTTGGACGGCTTGAGGTCGCGATGCACGATCAGATTCCGGTGGGCGTACGCGACCGCGTCGCATATCTCGCTGAACAACCGGAGGCGCGCGCTCACCGGGAGGTGGAGCCGGTCGCAGTGCGTGGTCACCGGCTCGCCTTCGACGTGCTCCATGACGAAGAAGGGCGTGCCCTCATCGGCGATGCCACCGTCGAGAAGACGCGCGATGTTGGGGTGCTCCAGCCGGGCCAGGATCTGACGCTCGTGCCGGAATCGCCGCACCAGCTCCGCCGACTCCAGGCCGTTGCGCACGATCTTGAGCGCGACCTGATGCTCGAACTGCCCATCGGCCCGCTCGGCGAGGTAGACTGCCCCCATGCCGCCGTGGCCGAGCTCGCGCACGATGCGGTAGGCGCCGATGCGGCGGTCGCGCAGCGTGTCATCCGCGGACGCTGCCATCAGCTCCCGGGTGTGGAACAGGGCGGCAGCCGCGAGCGGCCGGTCGAGCAGCGGGCTGGCAGCGGCATCGGCGGCGAGCAGCGCTGCCACTTCGCCGCCCAGCTCGGCATCGTCCCGGCACAAGCGCTCCAGGAAGGGGCCGCGCTCAGCGGGACTCAGCTCGAGCGCCTGGTCCAGCAGAGCGGCGACGCGACGCCAGCGCTCGGGGCTCATCCTGGCCATGCCACCTCCCGCGCTTCAGGCGGTCCCGGTGCCACCGCTCAGCGCACGGAGCAGGTACGCCCGCGCCTTGCGCCAGTCCCGCTTGACCGTACGCGCCGAGACCTGCATCGCTTCCGCGGTCTCCTCGACCGACAGACCGGCGAAGAAGCGCAGCTCCACCGTACGGGCCAGCCGCTCGTCCAGCTCCGCCAGCTCGTCGAGCGCGCGATCGAGTGCCAGCAGATCCGCCGGCGGTGTCGCCGGCGATACATCCGCCAGCTCGATCGTTACGGCGCGGGCGCCAGCGCCGCGCTTCTGCGCGAGCGCGCGTCGCGCGTGATCCACGATGATCTGGCGCATCGCGCGCGCCGCCAGCGCGAAGAAGTGGCGCCGATCATCGAGCTCCAGCGGCGCTGCATGTGCCAGCTTGACGTACACTTCGTGCACCAACACGGTCGGGGAGAGCGTCTGTCCCGGTGCCTGCTGGCGCAGCTGCCGGCGCGCGTGCGTCCGGAGCTCCTCGTAAACCAGCGCGAAAACGCGGTCGAGCGCGCCCCGCTCGCCGGAACGCAATTCCGCCAACAGGCCGGTGATCTCGTGATCGAGCGCCATGGCTGCGGCGCCCCCTGCGGAAGGCTGGTGCGGCGGCATGCGGCACCTCGGCGCAAGATAGGTCCGGCGCCAACCCGCGTTCAACTGTAGGAGCGGGCCGAATCACCTTCAATCCGGATAGCGTCTGGAGAGCGACCGCGATGCCCTGGCCCTGGTGCGCCCCCCCACCGCCAGGATGCGCAGAGCCAGGGGAGGCCCTCCCGGCCGATCCGGTAACCGGGCTCCGGCAGGCCATTCGTCGTCGCGGTGGAATGCTGCCCCTTGCGCCCAGACAGACAGGTCTGTACAGTATCGGCTGATATTCGTGCTCCCCCAGGAGGCCAGGCATGCCCCGTCGCTCCCGCAACGACTCACGCAACCGTCGGACTAGTGTCCGCGAACGCATTCTCGCGACTGTGGACGAGCTGTTTTACGGACGCGGCACCCGTAACGTCGGCATCGACCAGATCATCGCGGAATCGGGGGTGGCCAAGGCGTCGCTCTACCAGCACTTCGCGTCGAAGGACGCGCTCGTCCTGGAGTTCCTGCGCCAGCGGCATACGGCGTGGCGTGAGTGGTTCGAAAGGGCCGTTGCCGACCGGGCCGAGCAACCGAGGGCGCGGCTGCTGGCGGTCTTCGACGTGTTGGAGGAGTGGTTTGGGGATCCCAACTTCCGCGGCTGCCCCTTCATCAACACGACTGTGGAGGTGGCGAATCCAGCGCACCCCGCACATCAGATTTCCGCCGACGTGAAGCGGCAGTTCCGGACGTCCTTGCGCCAGCTCGCGGCGGCGGCTGGGCTCGAGGACCCGGACGGTCTCGCCGCGCAGCTGGCGCTGCTCGTAGAGGGCGCCATCGTCACCGCGTTGATGGAGCAGAGTCCCGCGGCCGCGGGTGAGGCGCGCGCCGCCGCGGCGCGCCTGATCGCGGCGCACTGAATGGATGCAGCGCTGACTCAGCTCACCGCCCGCGCGTCGCGAGCTGGGGATGGTGCTTACCATGCTCACCGCGTCTGACGCGGATCCGTCGCGCCGGGAGCCACATCGCCGGCGCCCACCCCATCATCAGCGCGAACACTTCCGCGAACATCGTGAACCGCGACTAGGGCAACGGGTCCGTTTTGGTTCGTGTGCCTTCGCTTCCTGTGGGATTCCGGACTCGGGCGAAGAGCTGCAGCGATCCGGCTGCGTCTGACCAGCCGCGCCGCCGCGTCTGTCAGAGACATCGACCGGTCGGGCAGCGAGTGCAGCGGCCAACCGGGAGGACGTGCTCGACGAGGTCAGCACAATCCGCAACATTTTACCGGAGGCGACGCATGCATTATCTGCTGCCGCTGAGGCCGCCGCTGCGCCATATCACGCAATGCAGGATACTTCAACAAGATATCGAATATCAGTCGCGGGGATCAGCGCTTGCAGCAAGCCTGGTCCAGGCGGGCTCCTGGGCGGCCCGGCCGATTCACGTCAACGATCCATCAAGACCGCAGCATACGTCCGAGGCATCCGATGAGAAAGCGTGTTCTTGCGTTGTGCGTGGCGGCGCTGCTGATGGGCTGCGGTAGCGACAGCACGGGTCCGAGCTATGGTGCGCCGGTGCTGCTGATGGTCAACGGCGTGACGAAGGCGACGGGGCTCGTCGGCATGACTGTGATCCTCGAAGGAAGAGAGCTCGGCGAGGCCCGCCTGGGGAACGTGTACTTCCTGGCGAGCGATGGCGGCGAGCTGCAGGCGGCGACAACTGACTGGGCGAACGAATACATCGTCGCGACCGTGCCGCAAGGCACTGCGACCGAGTCGAAGGTCTGGGTCCAAACGCGCTCGGGTGTGACCGACACTCTCGACTTCACGCTCATCAACGGGCAGACTTTCAGCCCCAGCAACATCAACTGGACCCGGACCACCGACCTGCCGCAGGCGCTGCAGGGATTGGACGCGGTATTCGTGCCGGTCGAGCACGGCAGCGCCAGGACGAAGTACATCTTCACAGTCGGCGGCGCAGCGGACGGGACCAACGTGGCGACAGGCGCGGTCTTCCGCGGCGCCGTGCAGGAGAGCGGCGCGATCAGCGCATGGGACGCAAGCGTCACGCAGCTGCCGAGCGAGCGTGCCTACCACGCCGTTGCGGTGGCGACGCCGTACACGGCACCACTCGACACCACTACCGCCGCACACATCTACGCCATCGGTGGGATCGACGCGGCCGGCGCCGCGCTGAGCAGCGTCGTGTACGGCACGGTGGGGCTGGACGGAAACCTGGGCACCTGGCGGAACGGGAGCGACCTGCCGGCGCCGCTCCACTCGGCGCGAGCCCGTGTGTACCGGGGCTACCTCTACGTGGTTGGCGGAGCAACGGGCGAAAACACACCGGTCTCTGACGCTTACCGCGCGCCGGTGCGTGCCGATGGCACCTTAGGCGCGTGGCAGCCCATCCCCGGGTTGCCGAAGGCGACGGCTCACCACGGGCTCGTGAACTTCGGGCCCTACCTCTATGTCGTGGGCGGCGACACCGCCGTCGTCGCGCCCGCGAACAGCGGAACCAGCGGCACGGAGACGGCGGCCGGCTACATGGCGCGAATCGACATGCGGGATGGCACGGTGCCGGGCTGGACGGCGGTCTCGACGCCGGCCAAGGCGCGCGGGAAGCACGGAATGATGTCGGCCGGCGGGTCGGTGGTCGTCACGTCCGGGATGTACTCGGGGCAGGTGGGCTCCAGCGAAAACAGCTACGCTACCATTGGACCTGACGGCACGCTCTCGAGCTGGGGCGGCGCCACGGGGTCGAGCATCATCCAGCTGGTGCTGGGATATGGGATTTTCAACCAGGCGGCCATCTCATTCGTTGACGGAGAAGGCACCGGCCACGTCGTCGTACTGGGCGGTGGCATTCGCGGGTCGGCCGGAGGCGCGTCCGCCGGCGTCGTCTATTATTGATCCAGAGCCGCGGTTTTCACGGACGTGCCTTCTCGACACGTCCGGGGGGCGATACCGTCCTGAGGGTGCTGGCCAGCCTCCGGCAGTGCCGCGGTGGCGGTCATTCTGCTGTTTGCGCTCGCCGGCAGCTACCCGCACCGGAGGAGGCGAAGCTGACGGCGGGGGCAGCAATCTCGTCGCAGCGGTGACGCGCTGAGGCCCCGATTGCGGCGTGGCTGCGTTGATGCCCACTGAAATACTTGACAGGACGACTAATGACATGTATACTGTTTGCGTGAGGCAACAAGCGGGTGCGCTCCAGCGCGAGATCGGGCAGACACGCCCTTTTCACTCGACAGCCCAGGAGGCCACCATCGCGATTCTTCGCACGGCTGACGTCGTGAGGCGCCGCCTGGCCGGCGTGGTGGAGCCTCACGGGGTGACACTGCAACAGTACAACGTGCTGCGTATCCTGCGCGGGGCGCATCCGCAGCCGCTGCCGACGCTCGAGATCGGCGAGCGCCTCATCGAGCAGATGCCCGGGATTACACGTCTGCTCGACCGCTTGGAGGAAAAGGGGCTCGTACGGCGAGAGCGGTCAGCGGATGATCGCCGGCTGGTGCACGGCTCGATCACCGAAGCGGGGCTGTCACTGCTCGAGGAGATGGATGGTCGAGTGGACCAGGCGGACGAGGAAGCGGTGAGCGGCCTTACCGCTGAGCAGGCCCAGATGCTTGTGGCTCTGCTCGAGTGTGTCCGGGGGAAGCGGTAGCGGCAATTTTATTTACCAAATTAGTTGATATATCAACCAATGCTATATCAACGAAACGTAGGTGTGCCAGGACCAAAGGAAGAAACATGACGACGATCACTGACAGCAGCCGCAGCTTCGGCGCGGCCATCGAAACGGGCACCACGGGCGCGACACGGCTGCTGCGCCGCGCATTGCACACCGAGAAGCGGACGGCGCCGGCCCTGCTCCGGATCACCCTTGGCGTGATCATGTTCCCGCACGGCGCGCAGCATCTGCTCGGCTGGTTCGGCGGGTTTGGCTTTCACGGCACTCATCAATGGATGACGGAAACGCTGGGGTTCCCGGCCAGCCTGGCCGCGCTGGCGATCGGGGTCGAGCTCGTTGCGCCGATCGCGCTGGTAGTGGGGCTGGGCGGCCGGCTCGCGGCGCTGGGAATCGCGGGACTGATGGTGGGGGCGGCAAGTACGCACCTGGAGCACGGGTTCTTCATGAACTGGTTCGGCAGCCTGCCCGCGGGTGCGGAGGGCTATGAGTACCACGTCCTCGCGCTGGCAGTCGCGATGGCGGTCGCGATACAGGGCAGCGGGGCATGGTCTCTCGATCGAGCAATTGTGCGGAGCCGGTAGATGGGCAGTCGACAACAATCACAAGAGGGGTACAGCCATGCAGATCAGAAATAGAGTATTCGAGCTCGTTGCGCGCGTGGAGGCGGGCGATTTCCTGGGCGCCTTCGAGGAGTTCTATAGCGACGATGTGGTGATGCGCGAGAATGCCGGTGTTCCGACACGCGGCAAGGCAGCGAACCGTGAGCGGGAGAGGGCGTTCGTCGGTGCCATCCGTACGATACACGAGAATCGGGCGGCAGCCGTAGTAGTCGACGGGAACCGGGTCGCGATCAACTGGAATGCCGAGTACACGTTCGCAGACGGAAGGCGGCTGCGGTTCGATCAGATCGCATTTCAGCATTGGGAAAATGACCGAGTCGTGTGCGAGCAGTTCTACTACGACTCCGCCACGCTCGCGTCCGAGCAGGCGGCCTGAAAGAGGCCAGAACTTGTTTCGCGGGAGGGGGCGTGGCGCTGGAGCCCGGGGAATGGCGAAGGCTCACGGCAGTCCTGCGGGCCGCAGATGGAACGGAGGTTCCGGGGCGCGGTGTGAGGCGTTCAGTCGGACGCTCCGCGATCGCGTGGTCCCGCACCAGCGCGGCCGGGCGTGAGGTGTGCGAGCGGTTGGTTCCCAGCCCAGGCACGTTGATGCCGTAAAAGTACCAACCCGTCCCTTTATCGTTGAAGGGGTCTCCCGGCAACGGCATGCTTCGTCGCAAGGCGGAGCGATCAGGTGAATCAGGGGAGTTGCGAATGAAGACGACGCGGGCACTCGCCGTGTGCGCGATGGTGGTGGTTTCCGTGCTGCTCTGGGCGGCCTGGACGCACGGAGCGCAGCGCATCGGAGGCGCGCCGCCGATCGATGCCGACGACATTGCGGGCGTGGTGAACGGACCGAACGGCCCCGAGGCCGGCGTATGGGTGATCGCGGAAACCGCCGACCTGCCGACGAAGTTCGCCCGGATCGTGGTGACCGACGACCAGGGGCGCTACCTCCTCCCCGACCTCCCGCAGGCGAGCTACGAAGTCTGGGTGCGTGGATACGGGCTGGTCGACTCGCCGAAGCAGCGGGCGGACCCCGGCACTACGCTGAACCTGCAGGCGACGCCCGCACCGGATCCGCGCGCCGCGGCGGAGTACTACCCGGCCGGGTACTGGTACTCGCTGATCGAGGTACCGGCAGAGAGCGAGTTCCCCGGTACCGGCCCGGACGGCAACGGAATCAACCCCGTGTTCAGGAGCCAGGCGGAGTACCTCCGGCCGCTGAAGAACGGTGCCTGCATGGGCTGCCACCAGATGGGGAGCAAGGGTACCCGCGAGCTGCACCCCGCGCTCGGCACCTTCGACTCGTCCCGGCAGGCGTGGGAGCACCGGCTGAAGGTCGGCCAGGCAGGCGGCGCGATGTGGGGCATGGTGAACCAGATGGGGCCGCGAACGCTGCGGATGTTCGCCGACTGGACCGACCGGATCGCGGCCGGCGAGGTACCCCCGGCGCCGCCGCGCCCGCAGGGTATCGAGCGCAACGTCGTCATCACCCTCTGGGACTGGGCGGACCCTAAGGCGTACCTGCACGACCTGGTCTCGACCGACCGGCGCAACCCGACGGTCAACGCCAACGGCCCGGTCTACGCCGTGCTCGAGGCGAGCGCCGACTACATGCCGGTACTCGACCCGGCGACCCATACGGCGAGCCGGGTCCCGGTGACCGTGCGGGACCCGAACACCCCGCCCGCCGCGCCGCAGCAGGTCCCGGTCGCCTCGCCCTACTGGGGGACCGAACCGATCTGGACCAGCCGTGCGAACGTGCACAACCCGATGTTCGACGAGACGGGGCGCGTCTGGATCACGTCGCGGGTGCGACCGCCGGACAACCCGGCCTTCTGCAAGGAGGGGTCGAGCCACCCGTCGGCCCGCCTCTTCCCGCTCAACAGCTCGAACCGTCACGTCGCTGTGTACGACCCGAAGACGAAGGAGATGAAGCACATCTCCACCTGCTTCGGGACGCACCACCTCATGTTCGCCGAGGACGCCGACCGCACGCTCTGGCTGAGCGGCGGCGGGCCGGTGGTCGGGTGGGTGAACACCAGGCTGTGGGACGAGACGGGCGACGAGGAGAAGGCGCAGGGATGGACCCCGCTGATCCTGGACATCAACGGGAACGGCCGGCGCGACGAGTACGTCGAGCCGAATGCGCCCACGGATCCGGGGAAGGACAAGCGACTTCAACCCGGGCAGTACGGCGGCGGTCCATACGCGCTGTCGCCGGCGCCGGACGGAACGGTGTGGGGAACGATGTTCGGGTTCCCCGGCGCCGTATTCCGGCTGACACCCGGCGCGAATCCGCCGGAGACCGCGCTCACCGAGGTGTTCGAGGTGCCGTGGGACAATCCGGCCGTAGCCAACCAGGGCTTCTCGCCACGCGGCGGCGACGTGGACCGGAACGGCGTGTACTGGGCCGCCATGGCGAGCGGGCACATGGCCAGCTTCGACCGGCGCAAGTGCCGGGGTCCGCTGAACGGCCCCACCGCCACCGGGCAGCACTGCCCGGAGGGATGGACCTTCTACGCCGAGCCCCTGCCGCAGCTCGGCAACGTCACCATCCCGGGGAGCGGCGAAGGCAGCTACTACACCTGGGTGGACCAGTTCAACACGCTCGGGCTCGGCGAGAACGTGCCGATCAACACCGGCAACCAGTCGGAAGCGCTCCTCGTCCTCAAGGACGGGGAGTGGGTCGTCCTTCGCGTCCCCTATCCGATGGGGTTCTACACCAAGTGGGTGGACGGGCGCATCGACGACCCGGACGCCGGCTGGAAGGGGCGCGGTCTCTGGGCCGCCATCAGCACCCGCACTCCCTTCCACATGGAGGGAGGGAAGGGGACCACCAGCAAGGCGGTCCAGTTCCAGCTCCGG
Organism: Longimicrobiales bacterium; assembly: GCA_035461105.1. GTDB lineage: Bacteria > Gemmatimonadota > Gemmatimonadetes > Longimicrobiales > RSA9 > VEPF01. Next base: position 11,053 of record DATHVV010000157.1, read on the forward strand.
CCGGATCCGCTCGCCAGGTAGGAGCAATTCGGTTGGCTTCCCCACCGCCGAATCCATGAGCTGTTCATGGAGTGTGTGTCCATGAGAGCGGCATTAGCGCTCGTCGTATTGTTCAGTTCCGCATGCGCCGGCTCCCCGGACAAGGCGCTGACCGGGCTGCCCACCGGTCCCGATTCCTGTGCGGTCGCACGTCCGGATTTCGGCGTCGCGACCGCAGCAGAACGAGACCTGTTCGCCTACGACGTCCATGCGCCACTGAACCTGCAAAAGACCGCCGAGTCGACGAACAATGGCGTGGCGGTCAGTGGCATCTCCTTCGACAGTCCCGATGGCGGCCGGGTAACCGGATTGTTGCTCGATCCCGTAACGCGCTCGGGTCTGCGGCCGGGCATCGTGCTCATGCACGGCATGCCCGGTAATGCGCGCAACCTCGCGCCGCTGGCGCAGGCGCTCGCGCAGTTCGGTGCCGTCGTGATTGCGATCGACGCCCCGTTCGCTCGCCGCGCTGGAGAGCCCGTCCAGTTCAGCGCTCAGGACCGGGCCGAGCAGATCCAGCTGATCAAGGATCTGCAACGCGCACTCGATGTACTGCGCGCACACGACAGCGTCGACCATGAGCGCATAGCCTATCACGGCACCAGTTACGGCGGCGCGATGGGTGCACTGTTCGTCGGCATCGAACGGCGCATCAAAGCCGCGGTGCTCGTCGTGCCCGACGGCGGTCTCGTCTCGCACTTCACCGGTCCGGAAGATTTGAGCTTCATGGCAAGTCTGTCCTGTGAAACCCGCAACGGCTGGTTGCGGGCCATGACTCCCGTAGAACCAATTCGATACATCGCGCACGCGACGCCCACCCCGTTGCTGCTGCAGAATGGATGGTTGGACAACCTGGTCCCCCCGGCCGATGCGCAGGCGTTGCACGCCGCCGCGCCGGAGCCCAGGACGATTCTCTGGTATGACGCGGGACACGGACTCAATCAAAAGGCCTTGTTCGACAGACACGATTGGCTGGTCGAACAAATTGGTCTCGACCCGCTGTAGCAGCACGAACGTCATGCTGGTACGAGGGGTGAACATTGACCCAGACAGCAAGGACGAATCTTCATGCAGTTCTCGACATCGATCCCTACGCTCACAATCGCTTTGGTAACATCGATCCTTGTGGTCGCGTGCGGGGAGAGTGACCCTATTGATTCTACCGCGACTGCGACCGTGTCCGGCGTCGTAAGAGCCGCCACCGGAGCTGTCATTGAAGGCGCATCGGTGGGCATCGGAAGCGCGACCGCGACGACCGACGCAGACGGACAGTTCGAGCTTCAGAATCTGCCGGTCGGCAGCGCGACCATCGTTACGAGCGCTTCGGGCTTCGAGCAGCGGTCAGAGAGCATCAGTCTCGTCGCGGGGAACAACGCCCACGACGTCGTGTTGACGCGAATCCCGACTGCTACCGTGTCCGGCGTCGTGACCGACCTCTCTGGAGCCGTCATCGAGGGCGCTTCGGTGAAGATCGGTAGCGCGACTGCTACCACCGACGCAGAGGGGCGATTCGAGCTTCAGAATCTGCCGGTCGGCAACGCGACCATCCATACGACCGCTCCGGGCTTCGTTCCGCGGTCGGAGACCGTGAGCCTGGTTGCGGAGGCCAACACCCACGACGTCGTCCTGACGCCGGCCGGCGAATGGGGGCTTCGCGCCTCGCTGCTCGAGCCCAACTCCGAGCTCGCGTTCGCGGAGTTGAACGGCAAGCTCTACCTCCTCGGCGGTTATCCGGCGAGTCGGGTGACTGCTCGTACGGTCCAGGTCTACGACATCGCGACCGACAGCTGGGAACTCGGACCGCAGCTTCCGCTCCCCAACAACCACGGGATGGCGGCCAGCGTCAATGGAAAGATCTACCTGATCGGCGGCCAGACGCAGGCGGATGACGCCCCGGGCACCAACAGCTACGTGAACACGGTCTACGAGCTGGATCCCGCGGTCGGCGAATGGACAACGAGGGCGCCTATGCCCACCACGCGCAGCTCCGGCGTAGCCGTAGTGCTCGACGGCAAGATCTACGTGGCTGGTGGACGCCCGCCGCACGAACAGGACTTCGCCGCCTACGACCCGGCGACGAATAGCTGGGAGGTGCTGCCGAACCTGCCCACCCCGCGCAACCACTTCACGGGCGCGGCCATCAACGGCCGCATCCACTACCTCGGAGGTCGCAAGGGCCTGGGACTGGGGACCTCCATGACGACGGCGCACGAGGTCTACGATCCGCAGACGCGGACCTGGACGACGGCCGCCCCGATGCTGCGCGCGCGCAGCGGCATGAACGGCGTCATGGCCCGGGGCTGTTTCCACGTCTGGGGCGGCGAGGGGCCGTTCGGCATGTTCCCTGACCATGACTACTACGATCCCCGGACCAACCAGTGGTCGCGCCTCCCCGACATGTCTATCCCCGTTCACGGCGTCTACGGCTCAGCCTTTGTAGACGGTTTGATCTGGGTCTCCGGCGGCGGCACGAGTGTCGGCGGCAGCTTCGGCAGCACCCATAACCAGGTGTACCGGCCGGACGTGAGCTGCGAGTGACGCCGTCTCCATCCGGTCGAGAATGACCGGAATCACGACGGCGACACGAAGATGCCGGTGCCACTCCGAGGTGGTACCGGCATCCGCCGGGGTTTCAGGAATTGCGAATTTCCGGCAGGTAGATCTCGGCGCCGGACTCCCTGAACTCGCGCGACTTCTCCCGCATCCCCGCCTCCGCCTGCGCCGCGTGGCGCAGATCATGGCTGATCCGCATGGAACAGAACTTCGGTCCGCACATCGAGCAGATCAGCTGCATCTAAAGCCGCGGGTCCACAGGCTCGCTCTCCATAGCGAGCACGCCGAATACACACTCGTGAACGCGACGGAGCGGTTCACCCTGGACGAACCGCTCGAGAGCTTCCACTCCGAGAGCAAACTCACGAAGCGCCAGCGACCGTTTCGCAGAGAGGCCCCGAGAGCGCAGGCGTTCCAGATGATGTGGCTCGGTATATTCCGGGCCGTAAATGATCCGGAGGTACTCGCGCCCTCGGACCTTCAATGCCGGCTGAACCAGGTCTTTCTTCCCCCTGGTGACGAAATCCAGAGGCTTGACGACCATGCCCTCCCCGCCGCGGGCGGTCAGGTCGGTCCACCACTCGATCGCGGCTGCTTCGCTCGCGGCGTCACTCGTCTCCACCACCCGGTGGTCCGTCGCGAGCAGGATCCCCTCGTCCGCCGCGCAAAGGCGTGACAGAGTCCCCATGTGCCAGAGATGATCGCTGCTGACATGGGTTCGTCCTTCCGTCGCAAGTACATGAAACGGCGCCAGCTTGAGATCCGCTACCGACGCGACGTTCCAGCAGTAGCGCCGATAGGCATCTACGTACTGAGCCAGGAGTCCGCTTCGTTCCGTAGTGCGCTGCAGGAGATCCACGCCCTGCCCGCGATCCACGGCAGACTGGAGGACCGCGATCGTCTCTCCCAGCGACGCGCGACCCGCCGCGCCGACAGCGGCGTACTGGTGGCGCAGGAGATCCTGGGCCTTGGCGGACCAGGGTATCAGCTCGGCATCCAGACACATCCAGTCCGTGTCGAGTTCCGACCACAGTCCACTGGCCGTGATGGCGGCCTGAATGCGCCGGAGGAACTGATCCTCGAGTGCCGTTTCGCCAAAAAAGCGGCGGCCCGTGCGTGTATAGACGATGCCGCTGCCCCCCTCAATCACGCCGAACCGCCGTTTCGCGGTTTCCTCGCCTTTGCAGACGATGACGATCGCGCGGGAGCCCATGTGCTTCTCCTGGCACACGAGCCGTTCGACCCCCTGGTGGCGGAAGTACGCGAACGCCTCGGCCGGATGCTCGAGGAGGCCTTCCTGCCGTGACGTCTCGGAAGGAGACATCGTTGGAGGCAGGTAGATCAGCCACTTCGGATTCGCCGCGAAGCGGCTCATTACCTCGAGCGCCGCCGTCGCGTTCTCTTCACGGATGGTTACGCTGCCGCGGAGCCGCGTTCCGACGATGCGCTTGCCGGTCACGTCCTCGATGTCCAGCACGTCGTCGGAGCGATGCTGCGCCGACATGGCCGGCGCGGCGGGTTCCTCCGGCAGGAAGGGCCGCACCGGCACCGCGTAGACTGCGGCAGCCGGTACGCTGACGAGTTCACGTTCCGGGTAACGTAATGCGGTCAGTTTGCCGCCGAAGACGCATCCCGTGTCGATGTTGATGGTGTTGTTCAGCCACTCCGGTTCCGGTACGGGTGTATGACCGTAAACGACCGTTGCCCTGCCGCGGTATTCAGTCGCCCAGTTGTATCTGACCGGCAGGCCGAACTCGTCCGTCTCTCCAGTGGTCTCACCATAGAGCGCAAAATCGCGGACTTTGGCAGAACCGCGGCCTTGGAGCTTCTCCTTCATTCCCGCATGCGCCGCCACCAGGCGGCCACCGTCGAGGACGTAGTGACTGACGAGCCCATCGAGAAACTCGGCGGCCGCACTGCGGAACTCGGGGGACTCACGGGACAGCTGGTCGAGTGATTCGGCCAGTCCGTGCTTCACCTGCACGTCCCGCCCACGCAGCGCTTTCACCAGCTTCATGTCATGATTGCCGGGCACGCAAAGAGCCGAACCAGCCTGCACCATCGCCATCACCAGCTTGAGAACGCCCGGCGTGTCCGGTCCGCGGTCAACCAGATCGCCGAGGAAGACAGCCGTCCGGCCGTCGGGCGCATCAACGTGGTAGCGGGCTCCGGCGTCCTCGTCCTCTACGCGAACCGCATAGCCCAGCTCCCCCAGCAGACCGACCAGCTCGTTGAGGCATCCATGGACGTCACCGATAATGTCGAAGGGGCCTGAGAGGTGGCGGAGATCGTTCCAGAGCGGCTGCCGCTCGATGACGACCGCCTCCACCTCGGCCGGGTCGTTCAAGACGAAGACGTGGCGGAACCCGTCACGCCGCAGGTGGCGGAGCGACTTGCGAAGCTGGCTGAGCTGATTACGGACGACGTGCGGGCCGAAACTCCGGTCCGGCCTGTCCCGGTTGCGGTCGTGGCAGATCCTCTCCGGCAGGTTGAAGACAATGGCCACAGGCAACACGTGGTATTCGCGCGCGAGCGAGATGAGCGGCCGCCGGGCCTCCGGCTGCACGTTCGTCGCGTCGACGACCGTGAGGCGCCCGCGGTCGAGTCGCTTCGCAGCGATATAGTGCAGGACCTCGAATGCCTCCTTTGTCGCGCCCTGGTCGTTCTCGTCGTCCGAGACGAGACCCCGGCAGTAGTCGGAGGACAGCACCTCGAAGTGTCCGAAGTGCCTGCGCGCGAACGTCGACTTCCCGGACCCGGAGGGGCCGACCAGCGCGACGAGCGAGAGTTCTGGAATCGTGATCTTCATGCGCCCAGATTCTCGACTCGAGTGAAAATGCCCATCTGCGTCGGTGCGCCCAGCTGCTCGTCTTCCGGACCGATCGGCAGGAAGCGAACCGCGTACCCGTGGCGGTTCGAGACGGCCTCCGCCCAGGCGCGAAACTCTTCCCGCGTCCACTCGAACCGGTGATCACGATGCCGGAAATCACCGGCGGGAAGCCGCTCGAACTTGGCATTGTACTCGCGGTTCGGCGTCGTTACGACTGCCGTAACCGGACGTGCAAACTCGAAGACGACACGCTCGAACGCGTGCAACCGCGGCGGATCGAGATGCTCGATGACTTCGACGACCGCCGCTGCGTCGTACCCCGCAATGCGGTGGTCGCGATACATCAGCGACCCGTGGATCAATCGGATTCGGTCCCGCTGCTTCGGCGGCAGGCGCTCCAGGTGCAGACGCGTGCTTGCGATCTCGAGGGATCGGATCGACACATCCATCCCGAGTATCTCCTCGAACGCGCGCTCCTGCAGAAGAAGACCGAGCAGGCGTCCCTCGCCGCACCCGAGGTCGACTACCCGTGAAGCACCGCTCGCGCGCAGAACGTCGGCTACCGCGCGCAGTCTCACGTCGTTGAGGCCAATCCGTTCTTCCACGACGCCTTCTTCAGCGTCACGCGTCTGCGCCTCTTCCTCTGGATCCGACACTTCCTCCGCCACGAGCCGTGCCAGCGCTGCCCGGGCGAGACTGCCGCGGTGCCGCAGGTACCGGCGCGCGATCAGTTCGCGTTCCGGATGAGCCCCCAGCCAGTCCTCTCCCTTCGACAGGAGCTTCTCGACCTCGTCGTCTCCGACCCAGTAGTGCTTCGAGTCGTCAAGCACCGGAACGAGCACGTAAATGTGCCGGAGCAGGTCGGCTACACGCGTCCTCCCCGTCAGCGTGACGGTGAAGTACCGGCTGTCTCCCCAATCCGGGAACGCAGGGTCGAGCACGTGTGGACGTGCATCGACGACGTACCCGAGCGGCTCGAAGAGGCGGCGCAGAAGGTCCTCGCCGCCCCGACACGGAAGAACGGCGATTGTCGCCTCCAGCGGAATCGCTGTCTCGGCGAGTTTCGGACGATCCTTGCTGCGGCCGCTCATTGCTGTACCGAAGACCTGCGACATCGCGACGCTCAGGAACGAGGAGGCGACATACGGCCGATCGTTCACGTACTGCTCTAGCGGCGCCGCGCCCTCCTTTCGGCGCACCAGGCCGATCGGATCTACTTCGAGGATGAGCGCCGCTGTGCACCGTGCCGGCGTCGCTTCCGGGTACAGGACGTGCGCCTTGCCGAACGACAACTCGAAGCTCTGCGTTCGGGAAGGATTCTTGTGAAGCAGATACCCGAGATCCGTCGCCGGCTCGTGCGTGGTCGTGACGGTCAGCAGCATGTCTCAGTGTGAACGTTGAGAGTGAACGACGGTGTACTCCCTCACCTGACTTCGCCTGAACTTCCAGCAGTCGGCGCCCTCAGCGCGTGGTTCATTCGAGTATCGACGCTCCGTTCTGGCTTCCGCTGTCCTCGATCAGACCTGCACGAGTCCCCGTCTGGCCGGTGCCACCTGAGCGGATTCAAGGTAGTGAGCGTTCCGCGGGGCCGCGATCCTACCGAGGAAGCGATACTCTTCGCGCACCTGCTGGTGCGGTTACGAGGGTGGACTTCGGGTATCGGCACGGCGCGGGACTGTCCAGGCGCAGGAGTGTCGGCGCCGGGCTGGACGTTGAGGGCCAGGATGACTGCGCGTCCCGGATCGTCTGGAGACGGTGATTAGGCAATACGCGCGTCGCCCGGCTGCGAGCGGTATCCGCAAGATGTAATTGGCACCAGGTCGAGCAACAGCCGTAGGCGTTCCGGCGAGACGTCTGGGTCAGATTGGACGCTGCTGGTGCCACATCTAAGTGGCACCAGCAGGGACGCTCGGAGTCAGGAATTCGCAATTTCCGGCAAATAGATCTCCCCGCCCGAATCGCGGAACTCCTTGGCTTTCTGAGACATACCCTCTTTCGCCGCGTCCCGTATGTCCTGCGAAATCTTCATAGAACAGAACTTCGGTCCGCACATCGAGCAGAAGTGCGCCAGCTTCGCGCCTTCCGCCGGCAGCGTCTCGTCGTGGAAAGCGCGCGCCGTGACCGGGTCGAGTGACAGGTTGAACTGGTCCTCCCAGCGAAACTCGAAGCGCGCCTTCGAGATCGCGTCGTCCCACTGCTGCGCGCGCGGATGTCCTTTCGCCAGGTCGGCGGCGTGCGCGGCGATGCGGTACGCGATGACTCCCGCCTTCACGTCATCACGGTCCGGCAGCCCCAGGTGCTCCTTGGGCGTCACGTAGCAGAGCAGCGCAGTGCCGTACCAGCCGATCTGCGCGGCGCCGATCGCACTCGTGATGTGGTCGTACCCGGGTGCGATGTCGGTGGTGAGCGGCCCGAGCGTGTAGAACGGCGCCTCGTCGCACCACTCGAGCTGCTTCTCCATGTTCTCGCGGATCATGTGCATCGGGATGTGGCCGGGTCCCTCGTTCATCACCTGCACGTCGTACTCCCAGGCCAGCCGCGTGAGCTCTCCCTGCGTCTTCAGCTCCGCGAACTGCGCCTCATCATTGGCATCGGCAATCGAGCCGGGACGCAGCCCGTCGCCCAGGCTGAAGGCGACGTCGTACGCGGCCATGATCTCGCAGATCTCCCGGAACCTCGTGTACAGGAAGCTCTCCGTGTGGTGCGCCAGGCACCACTGGGCGATGATCGAGCCGCCCCGGCTCACGATGCCGGTGACGCGCTCGGCGGTGAGCGGGATGTAGCGCAGCAGCACGCCGGCGTGCACCGTGAAGTAATCGACACCCTGCTCGGCCTGCTCGATCAGCGTATCGCGGTACACGTCCCAGCTCAGGTCCTCGGCGACGCCGCCCACCTTCTCGAGCGCTTGGTAGAGCGGCACCGTGCCGATCGGCACGGGCGAGTTGCGGATGATCCACTGGCGCGTCTCGTGGATGTTCTTGCCCGTGGAGAGGTCCATCACCGTGTCCGCGCCCCAGAGCGTTGCCCAGCGCAGCTTTTCGACCTCCTCCTCGATCACCGAGCGGATCGCGCTGTTCCCGATGTTTGCGTTGATCTTCACCTTGAAGTTCCGGCCGATGATCATCGGCTCGAGCTCCGGGTGGTTGATGTTGCACGGGATGATGGCCCGGCCGCGCGCGACCTCGCCGCGCACGAATTCGGCAGGCAGTCCCTCGCGCACCGCCACGAACTCCATCTCGGGCGTGATCTCGTTGCGGCGCGCGTAATGCAGCTGGGTGACGCGCTGGCCGGGTCTGGCGCGGAGGTGCTGGTTGAGGAGCCGCTCGGGCATCTCTACGGCGCGCTCGGGGCGCGTCACAGGGATAGGGACAGGGGCGACGGGTTCGATGTCGCCTCGATCCGCGATCCACTGCTGGCGGAGCTTCGGGAGGCCCTGGCGCACATCCACGTCGAGCGGGCCGCTGGTGTCGTAGACACGGAGGGGCGGCTCGCCGCCGCGGAGCTGGATCTCGCGCATGGGCACGCGCACGCCATGGCGACCCTCGACGAACACCTTGCGCGAGCTAGGGAACGACTCGCCGTAATCGGCGGCGGGGGCGGGACGCGCGGGCTGGATCACGGGGGCCCTCCTTCACGGGAAGCCGGCGGAACGGCGGGCGGGTCCGGAAACGACGTCGCCTGAAAAGCGAACGCCGCCCGGAGGCGGCGGAAGACGGACCCGGAGAGGACCGGATCCTGATGTGCTGCCGCGCTCCCTACGCCGGTCTCAACCGGGTCAGGTTCCAAGGGACTTTCTCAATCACGGTTCGGGCGCCGTGATACCCCTGGCGGATACCAGCAAGGTAGGCGGCCGGGCGCCGTGGCCGCAAGGCGGAGCGCGCCGGCCGGGTTCAGCCTCCGATCGTCATCCGGTACGCGATTCCGAGCAGGGCGCTGATCCCGAGCGTGCGGAAGATTCCCCAGCGGAGTCCGAACAGGACGACGAACGCGACGACGCCGATCGCCACCGCACCGGGATCCACGGTCGGCAGCACCGGCACCGTCATGTCGAGCGCGCCGCCGATCGTACGGGTCTCGCGGAAGAGCGTCGCCATCCCGAACCAGAGCGCCAGGTTCAGGATCACCCCCACGACCGCGGCGGTGATCGCGGAGAGCGCCGCGCTCAACGACTCGCGGCCGCGCAGATGCTCGATGTAGGGAGCACCGGCGAAGATCCACAGGAAGCACGGCACGAACGTCACCCAGGTGGTGACGACCGACCCGATGATGCCGGCCACCATCGGATCGAGCGCACCGGCGTGACGGTACGCGCCCATGAAGCCGACGAACTGCACCACCTGGATGAGCGGGCCCGGCGTCGTCTCCGCCATGCCCAGTCCATCCAGCATCTCCCCCGCGGCCAGCCAGCCGTACACCTCCACCGCCTGCTGGGCAATGTACGCGAGCACGGCGTACGCGCCGCCGAACGTCACGACCGCGACCTGGCTGAAGAACAGCCCCTCGATCACGAAGATGTGATCGGGGCCGAGTAGGCCGAGCATGACCAGGACGGGGATCCACCAGATACCCAGCCAGAGAGCGGCCGTCGCCACCGTGCTCCAGGTCGAAGGCCGCTGCCCGGCGGCCGCGTGGTCGTCGAAGACGCTCGCCGCGTCGTCGCCCTCCGGACCGGTCGCCCGGATCACCACGAACCGGTCTCTCCAGAACTGCTGGCCGAAGTACCCGATGAGGGCCGCGGCCCCGATGATGATGGGGAAGAGGACGTCGAAGGCGAAGATCGCGGTGAACGCGGCCGCGGCGATCGCGAGCATCACGCCGTTCTTCAGCACCCTGCGCCCGATCCGGATCGTGGCCTCCAGAACGATCGCCAGTACGGCGGGCTTCAGCCCGAAGAAGATCGCCGCCACGACGGCTGCGTTCTGGAACCCGGCGTACAGCACGCTGAGCACCAGGATGGAGAGAAACCCGGGGAGGACGAAGAGACCGCCGGCCAGCAGGCCGCCGCGCCACCCGTGCAGCATCCAACCGCCGTACGTGGCCAGCTGCTGCGCCTCCGGACCGGGGAGCAGCATGGTGTAGTTCAGGGCGTGCAGAAAGCGGTTCTGGCTGAACCAGCGCTTCTCGTCCACCAGGATCTTCTGCATGACCGCGATCTGTCCGGCGGGTCCGCCGAAGCTGTAGGCCGCGACGCGGATCCAGACGCGGAGCGCTTCCCGGAAGGAGACGCCGTGTTCGCGAGGCGGCACGGATTCGCGCCGGCCGGTGGGCCCGTCAACTGGTTCAGGCATGCCGCTCTGGACGTGATGGCGAGGCGCCGTCGACCGGACCGAACGTTACCGCGGCTCGCACCCCGAAGCCACCCGGGCGCGCGGCTTCAGCGCTCCGTGCGGAAATGCGCCCAGTCCACACCGAGCCTGCGCATCCGCGCCCGCAGCGTATGCGGGTTGATGCCGAGCAGCCGCGCCGCACCCCGCTCCCCCTCGACGCGCCCGCGCGTGAGCACGAGTGCCTGCTCGATGTGACGGGCCATGGCGGCGTCGAGCGTCGGAAACGATGACGGCGGCGCCGCACGCGCCGCGATCGGCGCGGGCAGCGCGCGCGGCGCGCCGCTCACGGCTGCGGCCGGCGCCGGCTGACCCAGCGCGCTCTCGATCTCGAGGCTGAGTCCGTTGCCGAGAATCGCCGCGCGCTCGATCACGGCCGCGAGCTCGCGCACGTTGCCCGGCCACGGGTATGCGACCAGCAGGTCGAGGTCGCGCGCCGACGGCGACAGCGGCCCGCGCCCGAGCCGGCGCCCGGCACGCCAGCCGAAATGCGCGGCCAGCGCGGGAATGTCCTCGGGGTGCTCGCGCAGCGGCGGGATCACGATCGGGAAGACGCTCAGGCGGAACCACAGGTCCTGGCGGAACGTGCGCTCCTCCACCATCTCGCGCAGCTCGCGGTTCGTCGCCGCGATCACGCGCACATCGGCATGGCGCGTCGATTCCGCACCCACGCGCTCGAACGTGCCGTCCTGCAGCACGCGCAGCAGGCGCACCTGCGCATCGAGCGGCAGCTCGCCCACCTCATCCAGGAAGAGCGTGCCGCCTTCCGCACGCTCGAACCAGCCCTTGCGCGCACTCACCGCGCCGGTGAAGCTGCCGCGCTCGTGGCCGAACAGCTCCGAGTCCACGAGACCGGGCGGAATCGCGCCGCAGTTGATGCGCTCGATCGGGCCCGAGGAGCGCCCCGAACGCGCGTGAATCTGGCGCGCGACCACTTCCTTGCCCGAGCCGGTCTCGCCCAGCAGCAGCACCGGCACGTCCGTGCGCGCCACCTGCTCGACGCGCGCCATCACCTCGCGCAGCCCCGTCGTTGCCCCCACCACCGCGTCCATCACGTCCTGCCGCCCGAGGCGCCACAGCAGCGCGCGCTTGTCCGCCTCCAGGGCCTCCCGCAACCGGCTCAGCTCCGCCACCCGCGCATCGTTCGCCAGCGCCACTTCCATCGGCTCCACCAGCTGCGCCGCCGCGGCCGCGTGCGCCTCCGTGAACGCGCCCCGCGCTCCGAGCAGGATCAGCACGCCCCCCGGCTGACCCTCCCGCGTCAGCAGCGCCGCCAGCACGTCCCCCGTCCACCACGTCGGCGAGATCACCTCCCGCAGCGCGTCCCCCGGCGCCGGCAGCCGCCGCACCAGCGTCCCCGCGCGCTGCCACGCGAGCAGCGACTCGAGCGCGTCCCCGTCCAGAATCGACTGCGCCTCCCCCGGACGCCGCCGCGCCGGAGCCTCCTCCAGCCAGGTCTCCGCCACCGTCTCCACTCGCGGCCGGTCCATCTGAATCCGGCGGATCACCAGCGCCTCCAGCGGCACCACCGCCGCGGCCCGCCGGGCCACCTGGGCGGTCGCTTCCTCGATGTCAACGTGCCGCCCGATCTCCTTCCAGACGTCGGAGAGCAGCGGCGGATCAAGAGGGGACAGGGGCCGAGGGGAGACCGTCATACCCACAACATATCACAGACAAACTCGCTGAGCCATACAATTTCACGGCCTCGCCCGGGCTATATCACGGCACGGGCAGCGCGGACCTGCGGCCGCCATACCCTAACTCAATGCTGACAAACCAGTTACGATGCTGCGCGCCGTTATCGGTACATACCGTGCCTTATCTCGCCTGGGCAGAAGCACTCCGTCAGAGGGTGACCGGGAAATGCGACCCAGCTGCTGCATGGCGATGGCGACGGCCCTGTGGGCGACGTCTCTCGGGGCGCAGCCTGCGCCGGCGCGCCCTGATCCGGCGAGCTGGTCCGTGTGGGAGAGCGCCGACGGCGTGTTCCGCGTGGATCTCTTCGCGGGCTTCCAGGCGCTCTACCAGCTGGATGTGCCGGACCAGGACGCGAACCGGCTCCGCCAGGGTCCCGACTTCACGGCACCGGCGGTGGGCGCGACGAGCCTGTTCCGGGTGCGTCGGGCTCGGCTGGGGCTGCAGGGGCACGTATGGACACCGGACCTGCAGTACCACCTGCAGGCGGAGCTGGCCGGGTCGGCGGCGACGTTGAAGCGCGTCTACCTGAACTGGCGTATTCACGGCTCGGCGCTGCAGGTCGAGGCGGGGAAGTTCAAGCCGCCGTTCGGGCGCCAGCAGCTCACGTCGTACGCGCGTCAGCAGGCGGTGGACCGCGCGGTCGCGTCGGACGAGTTCGCGCGCGGCGAGGATGACGGCGTGATGATGTGGGGCACGCCCTTCGGCGGGGCGCTCAAGTATTACGCGGGCGTGTTCAACGGTGAGGGCAACAACCGGAACGCGCAGCAGGATGGCGACAACCTGTTCGCGGGCCGGCTGGTGTGGTCGCCGCTGGGGCGGGTCGCGTACTCGGGCCCGGCGCTCGCGCCGTCGCCAGAGCCGCGCATCGCGCTGGGTGCGGCCGCGACCCTGAACGGCGGCTGGCTGTTCGACGTGAACGGTGTGCCGGGAATCCAGGGGCCGACCGAGAGCTGCGTCGCGGGTGCATGCACGATCGACGCGGGCGATGACGCGCGGGTCGTGCAGTGGGCGGGAGAGCTGGCGGTGCGGTGGGGGCCGCTGTCCGCCTCGGGCGAGTATTTCCGCCGCACGGCGCGGCCGGTCGGCGCTGCCCTGGAGGACCTGCGCGCGGAGGGCTGGTACGCGCAGGCGGGCGGAATCGTCGTGCCGAAGCGTCTCGAGCTCGGGGCGCGCTGCTCCGTGCTCGACACCGATGATCGCTCGCGCGCGGGTGAGATCCGTGAGGTCACGCCCTTCGCGAGCTGGTTCGCGCGCGGCCATGACCTGAAGCTGCAGGCCGACTTTTCACTCCGGACCACGCGCCTGGCGGATGGCAGCTCGCTCGATGAGCGACGTTTCCGCTCCGCGCTCGTCGTACTCTTCTGATCTTCTCGCGAGACGAAACCACCATGCGAAAACGCCATTCTCCCGGGTCTGCGCTGCTGCTGGCGGCAGTGACCGCGTGTGCCCCCGGCACTGCCGATGATGACGCCACCGGCGCGCGCACGCTCACGCTCGGCGTCTACACGACGCCGCGCGAGGTGTATGCCGCGGTGAAGCCGCAGTTCAGTGCGGCGTGGCAGGCGCGCACCGGCGCGCCCGTGACATTCCGCGATTCCTACCTGGGGAGCGGGGCACAGTCGCGCGCGATCGCGGGCGGCTTCGAGGCGGACGTCGCGGCGCTGTCGCTCGAGCCCGACATCGCCCGGCTGGTCGAGGCGGGCCTGGTGGACGCGGCCTGGAAGGAGGGTGCACACCGGGGCATGGTCAGCCGGTCGATCGTCGTGCTCGGGGTTCGCGCCGGCAATCCGCTGGCCATCCGCGACTGGGATGACCTGGCCCGTGCCGGCGTCGAGGTGCTGACGCCCAACCCGCGCACCAGCGGCGGCGCGATGTGGAACATCGCCGCGCTGTATGGTGCGGCGTTGCGCGGCCCTACCAGAGCGCCCGGGGACACGGCCGCCGCCGATGACCTGTTGCGCCGCGTGCTCGCGAACGTCTCGGTCATGGACAAGGGCGCGCGCGAGTCGATGCTCACGTTCGAGGCGGGCGTGGGCGACGTGATCATCACCTACGAGAACGAGATCATCGCGGCGCAGCGCGCGGGCCAGGCGGTCGATTACGTGATTCCGCGCTCGACGATCCTGATCGAGAACCCGGCGGTGGTAGTGGATCGTTACGCGGCCGCGCACGGCAACGCGGAGGTCGCGGCGGCGTTCGTCGCCTTCCTGGCCAGCGACGAGGTGCAGCGGCTGTTCGCGGATCACGGCTACCGCCCGGTCTCGGAAGCCGTCGCGCTGGAGCGGTCGGACCGCTTCCCGCCGGTCACGGACCTGTTCACGATCCGCGACCTGGGCGACTGGAGTGCCGCGGTGCCCGCCCTGTTCGGTGCGGGTGGTGCCTTCGACCGCGCCACCGCGCGGGTCGCGTCGCAATGAGCGCGGTCCGGGTCTCGGACTGGCTGCTGCGCGGCACGTTCGGGCTGTTCGTCGGGCTACTCGTCGCTGTGCCGCTCGCGGCCCTGATCGTCACCGGGCTGTCGGCGGGCCCGGCCGCGGTGCTGCGAGCCGTCGCCGACCCGATGGCGCGCGATGCCATCGGCCGCACGCTCTGGACGGCGGCGGTCATGGCGGTCGTCAACGCAGTGATGGGTACGGCGACCGCCTGGGTGCTCGTGCGCTACCGCTTCCCCGGGCGCGGCGCGCTCTCGGCCCTCGTCGACCTGCCCTTCGCGATTCCCACGCTGGTCACGGGCCTCATGCTCGTGCTGCTGTTCGGCCCGCAGGAACCCGTGGGCGCCTGGCTCTCCACGCACGGCGTCCCGGTCGCGTTCGGCTCGGCCGGCATCGTGCTGGCGCTCACGTTCGTCACGCTGCCGTTCGTGGTGCGCGCGGTCGAGCCCGTGCTCCAGCAGCTCGACCCCGACGAGGAAGCCGCCGCCGAAACCCTGGGTGCGTCGCGCGCGCTCATCGTGCGACGCGTGATCCTGCCCGCGATCGCGCCCGCGATCAGCTACGGTGCGCTGCAGGCGTTCGGGCGCGCGCTCGGCGAGTTTGGCTCGATCGTAGTGATATCGGGCAACATCCCGTTCCAGACGCTCACCGCGCCGGTGCTGATCTACGGCGAGGTCGAGGCCGGGCAGCCGGGGGTCGCCGCGGCCGTCTCGGTCGTGCTGCTCGCGCTCGCGCTCGGCCTCTTCGCGATCACCCGCCGCCTGCGCGGTCGCTTGCGAGGCACCGATGCCTGAGACGCTCGCGCCCGCGCGCCCCGAGTTGCGCGCCGTGGCGCAGGCTGCGCCCGCGTCGCCGCTTCGTCGTCGTCGGTCGGCTGCGCCGCGGCTCCTGCTCTTCGCCGCGGTCGGGGCGTACCTGGCGCTGGTGCTGATCGCCCCGCTCGCCGCGCTCGCGCAGCGCCTGGGTGAGCTGGGCATCGGTACTGCCCTGGCCGCGCTGCTCCATCCCGAGCCGCTCGCGGCCCTCGCCCGCTCCGGGGTGCTCGTGCTGCTCGCGCTCGTGATCAACGGCGTGCTCGGCGTGCTCGGTGCCATCGTGCTGGTGCGCCACCGCTTCCGCGGACGCGAGCTCCTGGATTCGCTCGTCGACGTGCCGCTCTCGGTATCTCCCGTGATGGTCGGGCTCGCCTACCTGCTCGTATTTGGCCGCGGCGGCTGGCTGACGCCCGTGCTCGAGCCGCTCGGCCTGCGCGTCGCGTTCGCGTTTCCCGGACTGCTGTTGGCGACGCTGTTCGTGACGCTCCCCTTCGTGGTCCGCGAGGTCGGCTACGTGCTCGAGGAGCTGGGCACCGACGAGGAGCAGGCGGCGCGCACGCTGGGCGCCTCACGCGCCCGCACCTTCTGGCTCATCACGCTGCCGAACGTCGCCGGCGGCCTGGGCTACGGCCTGACGCTCACCGCGGCGCGTGCCCTGGGCGAGTTCGGCGCGGTGCTGGTCGTAGGCGGCGCGATCATGGGCAGCACCGACACCGCGACCACGTTCATCTATGCGGCCATCGAGGAGCGCCAGAACGCGGTGGCCTACGGCATGGCCGCGCTCCTCGCCGCGACCAGCATGCTGCTGCTCGTCGGCCTCGAGCGGTTGAATCCGCACCGGAGGGAGTCAGGTGGGAATTAGAGTCGAGCACCTCACCAAGCGCTTCGGCGCGTTCACCGCGCTCGATGATGTCGGCTTCGAGGTGAACGCCGGCGAGCTCGTCGCCCTGCTCGGGCCATCCGGAGGCGGCAAGAGCACGATCCTGCGCATCATCGCGGGCCTGGACCAGCCCGACTCCGGCGCCGTGTACCTGGACGGCGAGCGCGTGGACAGCGTGCCCGCGAACCAGCGCGAGGTCGGCTTCGTCTTCCAGCACTATGCGCTCTTCCGGCACATGACGGTCGCCCAGAACGTGGAGTTCGGGCTGCACGTGCAGAAGGTGCCGAAGGCGGAGCGGCGCGAGCGCGTCGCCGAGCTGCTGCAGCTGGTCGGTCTCGCCGGGCTGGAGCAGCGCCGCCCCGCGCAGCTGTCCGGCGGCCAGCGCCAGCGCGTCGCGCTCGCCCGTGCGCTCGCGCCGCGGCCGCGCCTGCTGCTGCTCGATGAGCCGTTCGCCGCGGTCGATGCGAAGGTACGCGAGGAGTTGCGCGACTGGGTACGGCGCCTGCACGAGCAGGTGCACCTGACCTCGGTGTTCGTGACGCACGACCAGGAGGAAGCGTTCGCGCTCGCCGACCGCGTGGTCATCGTGCGCGAGGGCTGCGTGGAGCAGGTGGGCACCCCGCTCGAGATCATGGACCGGCCGTGCAGCGAGTTCGTGGCGCGCTTCATCGGCGAAGCGAACGTGTACGCGGCGAGCGTGGCCGCAGGTGCGGCACGGGTGGGATCGGTCTCGATCGCACTCTCCGGCGCGCCCGCCGCGGGACCCGCCCGCGTGGTCGTGCGCTCCTACGACCTGAAGCTCTGGGCGGATGCGGACGGGCCGGTGCGCATCTCGCGCATGGTGCCGCTCGGGGACCGCGTCCGCGTGGAGGGGCTGATCGATGGAGAGCACCCGGTCGTCGCGTACTTCCCGCGTCGGAGCTCCTTGCTGCACGGCCTCGAGCCCGGCTGCCGCGCGGCCATCGAGGTGACGCTCGCCCGCGCGTATCCCTGCAGCAACGGGACGGGCGCAACGCACGTCGAGCGGAGCTGAATAACCTTCGCCGGTAGCGCGCCGGAGCACCTTGCGGTGGCTGCGGCTTTGGCCTATGAATCCCGCCGACGATCGGCCATCCTGGCGCCTCGGCTCCGGGTCGGCTCGGTCGCTGCTTCGAGCCTCGCAGCTCGGCGACCGGCGCGACCATCCGCAACGCGAGGATCTCCATCACTCAGCGGAGCCTCTCTCCCGACCCGTCCATGATCGCGGAGCCGTCGCGGCGCGGCGAATGGCTGCTCCCGCTCGCGCTCTGCGGCGCGTTCCTGCTGCTCGGACTGCTCACGCTCGGCTGCTACGGCGCGACCTGGGACGAGCCGATGCACCGCATCGCGGGCGAGCGGGTCTGGGCGTACGTGCGTACCGGTGACAGCCGGCTGATCGACGACCTGCCGGGCGGCGGCCGCTACTACGGGCCGCTCTTCTACATGCTGAATTACGGCCTGTCCGAGCTGGCGCACGGCGTGTTCGGGGTGCCGTTCACGGCGGCGAACCATCTCCTCACGCTGGTCACGGCCACGCTCGGCCTGTTCTGTACGTACCGGCTCGCGGAATTACTGGTCTCCCGGCGTGCCGCCGTCGCGACGGCCGTGCTGCTCATCCTGCTGCCGCCGTTCATGGCGCACGCCCATTACAACCCCAAGGACATCCCGCTGTTGACGCTCGCGGTCGCGACCCTGCTGTTCGCCTCGCGCGCGTACCGGACGCGGCGCACCCGTCACGCGATCCTGACCGGTGTGTTCCTGGGCGTGGCGCTGAGCATGAAGCCGACCGTGGTCGTGCTGCTGCCCATCATCGGGGGCGCCGTGCTGGCGGACCTGGCCGTGCGCCGGGCGTGGCACAGCGCGGAGATCCGGGCGATCGTCGGCCTCGCGGGCATCACCACTTTGTCCGCCATCATCAGTCTGCTGGTCGGCTGGCCGACACTCTGGCGCGATCCCAATCTGCTGATCGAGACGATCCGCTACTTCGGCATGGGCAACTTCTGGACGGGCGAGGTGCTGTACTTCGGGAGGCTGGTGCTCGCGGCCGAGCTCCCGTGGCACTACCTGCCCGTCATGCTGCTCATGTCGATGCCCCTGATCACGCTCGCGCTGGCCGTACTCGGCGGCGCGCTGCTCGTGCGGCAGCTGGCGCGCCCGCGAACGGTCGTGCCGGGCGGCCCCTTCGCGGCCGTGCTGCTCCTGCTCTGGGTGCTGCTGCCGGTCCTCATGTTCATGAAGCCCGGCCTGCCGCGCTACGACGGCATGCGCCAGGTCTTCTTCATGGTGCCGGCGGTCGCGATCCTCGCCGGCGCCGGTTGGGATGCGCTCTGGCGCGCCGCCGCCGGCCGTGTCGGCATGCGACGTCTCGTCCTCGGGCTGTCCGCCGCGGGGATTGCCTGGCTCGCGGCCGAGGCCGCGCGCTTCTTCCCGTACGGTGGCTCGTACACGAGCGCTGCGGCCCGAGCGGTGCTCGGACCGGCGCTGGAAAGACGGTTCGAGATCGAGTACTGGGGGGCCAGCTATCGGGAGGGCGCGCGCTGGCTGCAGCAGCACGCGGCCCCCGGCAGCGTCATCTGCGTTCCCCTCGCCATGCAGGTGCTCGAATGGCAGCCGGAACGAGTGCGCGACGACATGACCTACGACTGCGACCGGGCCGCGGACTTCGTCATGATGATCACACGCACGTCGCAGTGGCCCTACGAGTACCTTCCCTATGCCGCGGCTGCGCCGGTGTTCCGGATCTCGCGTGCGGGATCGGACCTGCTGCACGTGTATCGGGCCGCGCGGCCGGCGCGCGCGGACTGAGCGGGCGTCACGCCGAAGCCGGGGCGCGCGCATCCTCACACTCCGCCATGTGACGGCGCCATCCCGCGGATCGTCCCATCGGTGACGGCCCGCGCCCCTGGCCGATTTCCGACCCGAGGCCTCCGGGACCCAATCCCCGGGAGGATACCATGAGGACGACGATGATCGCCGCACTGGCCGGCTTGCTGGCGGTGGCGGCGTGCAGCGACAGCACCGGCCCCGCAGAGACGGCCCTGACGGCGGATGATGCCGCATTCGTTGCGACGATGTCGGCGGAGGTGGGCGCCCTGGGCGACCATCTCGGACCTGCACTCCGGCAGCTGCGCAGACATCAGGGCGATGACGGGGCAACCGGCCCCTGCCAGGAGATGCAGCAGCTGCGCGAGCAGCTGCGGCAGCGGCTGCAGGAGGGTGACCAGGAGGGCGCGGCGCAGGTTCGGCTGCAGCTCCGGCTCGAGGCCGCCCGGATGATCCGTGCCGGCCTGGGCGACGAGCCGCTCCGGCAGATGCTGCGCGAGAACGAGCGCGACCTGGCGCAGCTGCGGCTTCAGATCCGTCTGCGCGCATCGCTGCACGCCGACACGACGGTCCTCCAGGAGCGGCTGCGCACGATGCTGCAGCTGCAGGAGCAGGTGCAGCTCGCGCTGCAGGAGGGCAGGCCGGACGCCGCGCTCGAGCTCGCCGCCCGCATCCGCGAGCAGTGCCGCGAACTCGAGCGCTCAGCCGGCTGAGCCCGGCGGTGAGGGTCGTCGGCACACCGGCAGGCGTCGCCGGCGGCCCTCGCCGTCAGTTCCACAGCTTCGTCTTCAGGCCTCGTGGTCGTGCGCCAGCAGCAGCAGCGCGCGGCCGGGTACCGTGAGCGTTTCCCCCGGTGCGACGCATTCGCGCACGCCTGCCACGGTGGCCAGCTCGAGCCGCCAGTCGCCCGCACTGAACGCCTCCGGAATCGTGAACTCGACCGGCTCGGGCGCCGCGTTCAGCAGCAGCAGCAGGTCGTCGTCCACCACTGGCTCGCCGTTCTCGTTTCGCTCGTCGAGCGCGCGGCCGTCCAGCCGCAGCCCCACCGCGCGCACCCAGCCCGCCTGCCACTCCTCGTGTTTCATCTCGCGGCCGTCGGGCCGGAACCAGACGATGTCCTTGATGTCGTGGCCGTGGATGGGGCGACCCTGGAAGTACTTGCGGCGGCGCAGTGCCGGATGGCGGTGGCGCAGGTGCACCGCACGGCGCGTGAACTCGAGCAGGTCGCGACGCCGATCGTCCAGGTCCCAGTCGTACCAGCTGATCTCGTTGTCCTGGCAGTAGGCGTTGTTGTTGCCCTGCTGTGTGCGTCCCAGCTCGTCCCCGCCGCAGAGCATCGGTACCCCCTGCGAGAACAGCAGCGTGGCCAGGAAGTTTCGCTTCTGCCGCTCGCGCAGCGCCACGATCTCCGGGTCGTCGGTCTCGCCTTCGACGCCGTAATTGTGCGAGATGTTCTCGCTGTGCCCGTCCCGGTTCTCCTCGCCGTTCGCCTGGTTGTGCTTGTGGTCGTAGCTAACCAGGTCGTGCAGCGTGAAGCCGTCGTGGGCGGTGACGAAGTTGATGCTCGCGTTCGGCGAGCGGCCATCGTCGCCATACAGGTCGCTGCTGCCGGTGATGCGGTACCCCAGGTGCGACATCTGCCCATGCTCGCCGCGCCAGAACCGGCGCACCGTGTCCCGGTACTTGTCGTTCCACTCGGCCCACAGCACCGGGAAGTTACCGACCTGGTAGCCGCCGAGTCCCACGTCCCATGGCTCGGCGATCAGCTTCACCTGCGAGAGCACCGGGTCCTGGTGGATGATGTCGAAGAAGGAGGAGAGGCGGTCCGGCCCGGCCCCCTCGCGCGCCAGCGTGGCCGCGAGATCGAAGCGGAACCCGTCCACGTGCATCTCGAGCACCCAGTAGCGCAGGCTGTCCATGATCAGCTTGAGCACCTGCGGGTTCTCCGCGTTCACGCTGTTGCCCGTGCCGGTGTAGTCCATGTAGTAGCGCGGCTGGTCGTGCATCAGCCGGTAGTACGTCGGGTTCGCGATACCCTTGAAGCTGAACGTCGGACCCAGGTGGTTGCCCTCCGCGGTGTGGTTGTAGACCACGTCGATGATCACCTCGATACCGGCGCGGTGCAGCGCCTTCACCATCGCCTTGAACTCCGCGACCTGCTCGCCCCGGTCGCCCACGCTCGCGTAGCGCGCGTCGGGTGAGAAGAAGTTGATGGTGTTGTAGCCCCAGTAGTTGCGCAGCCCCTTCTCGACCAGGTAGTGGTCGTCGACGAAGGCGTGCACGGGCAACAGCTCCACGGCGGTCACGCGCAGCTGCTTCAGGTGGTCGATCACCGGGTCGCTGGCCAGCGCCGCGTAGGTGCCGCGCACTGCCTCCGGCAGCTCCGGGTGCCGGGCCGTGAATCCCTTCACGTGCACCTCGTAGATCACCGAGCGGTGCAGCGGCGTGCGCGGCGCGCGGTCACCCTCCCAGTCGAAGTACGGCTCGACCACGACGCCCTTCGGAACCCCGGCTGCGGAATCCTGGTCATCGCGGCCGAGATCGCCGTCGGCGCCGCCGATCGCGTACCCGAACACGGGCGCCGACCAGTCCACCTGCCCGGCGAGGGCGCGTGCGTAGGGGTCGATCAGCAGCTTGGCGGGGTTGAAGCGCAGGCCCTGCTCGGGCTGCCACGGCCCGTGCACGCGGTAGCCGTAGAGCTGGCCGGGACGGATGCCCTTCACGTAGCCGTGCCAGACGTGTCGGGTGACCTCGGCGAGCCGGAGGCAGGCGACTTCCCGATCCGGCTCGCGCGCGTCGAACAGGCAGAGATCGACGGCGTCGGCATGCTCCGCGTACAGGGCGAAGTTGACGCCCTGGCCGTCCCACGTCGCGCCCAGGGGGGCAGGCCTGCCCGGCAGTACCTGGATGTCCAACGGATCCTCGAGGTTGTCGGCTCTTTCGGCCGCGGCGGCGGCGGCATCGTCCGGAGCAAGCCCGGTGCCGCTGTCCGCTCCCCGGCCCTCCCGCCGTAGCCTGAGCCAAAGGAGGTGCTCATGCGCGGCAGGACGGTGTTCGAGTCCGTAGGCGGCTTCGCCCGCGTGCGGCTGATCGTTGCGGACTTCTATGAGCGGATCCTCGCGTCGGAGCGGCTCGGCCGCTTCTTCGCGGACATCGACATGCGCCGCCTGGTCGACCACCAGACCAAGTTCGTCGCGGCGCTCATGGGCGGCCCCGCGTCGTACTCGGATGAGCAGATGGCGCGCGCCCACCAGCGGCTCGGAATCTCGCACGAGGACTTCGACGAGATGGCGCTGCTGTTCGGCGAGACCCTGGAGGACTTCGGCCTCGAGCCGCTGGTCGTCCGCCAGCTCTGCGCCCACGTGCAGGGGATGCGCGACCACGTGGTGGCGCCGCAGGCGGTGACTCCCCAGGCGCAGGGATCCGCGTGAACGCCGCCGCCCCGGCGACTCCGGCCACCCACGGGAGCGATACACCCGCTCCGCCGGCGGCCACGTCCGCGACTCCGGCCACCCACGGGAGCGAGGCACCCGCTCCGCCGGAGGCGATGTCCGCGACTCCCGCGCCCCCGGTTCCGATCGATCGGCTGCTCGATGACGTCAGCGTCGGGATCGCGATCGCGGAGCCGGCCGGCTGGCACGTTGACTGGGAGAACGCCCGCTTCTCCGCCTGGTTTCCCGCGGTCCCCGGCCCCGACGGGACCAGCCTGCCCGCCCGCATCGCCGGCTTCGACGCGGAGCGGTTGCGGGAACGGCTGGCGCGCAAGCGTCCCTACCGGATCGAGACGGAGGTCGCCACCGGACCGCGCCGGCAGCCCGTCCAGGTGGAGGTCCGCCGCATCGCCGGGGCCGGTGACGGTGTGCTGGTCGAGGCGCACAACATCTCGCGCCAGAAGGAAGCCGAGTACATGCTGGACTCGTACTCGAAGCTGATGGAGCGTCAGGCGCGCGCCCTGGCGCAGGAGAAGGAGCGGGCGGAGCGGCTGCTGCTGAACATCATGCCGCGCTCCGTGGCGGTCGAGCTGCAGGACTTCGGCACGACCACGCCGCAGGCCTTCGAGTCGGCCTCGGTGCTCATGCTCGACTTCGTGGGCTTCACGGACATGTCGATCGCGCGCGATCCGGGCGCGCTCATTGCCGAGCTGAACGACGTCTTCACGTCCTTCGACCAGATCGTCGAGCACTCCCGGGTCGAGCGCATCAAGACGATCGGCGACGCGTACCTGGCGGTCGCGGGACTGCCCGAGCGCGATCCCGACCACTCCTACCACGTGGCTCGGGCGGCGCTCCGCATGCGCCGTTTCCTGCAGCGCCGCAACCACTCCGCGACGAACCACTGGATCCCGCGCATCGGCATCGCGTCCGGGCCCGTGATCGGCTCGATCGTCGGCGTCCAGAAGTACGTCTACGACATCTTCGGGCCGGCCGTGAACCTCGCCGCGCGGCTCGAGGCCATGGCCGAGCCGCTCCAGATCCTGGTGAGTGCCGACTTCGCGCGCCGGGTGCGCGACGAGTTCGTGGTCCGCTCCATCGGCCGGCACGAGATCAAGGGCTTCGACACGCAGGAGGTGTTCGCGCTCGAGGACGAGGCGCGGAAGGTCCGGGCGTGAGCCAGTCCGCCGTTCGGGTCGTCGTCCGCTTCCACGGGACCCGCGGCTCCGTGCCCACGCCGGACCCCGAGACCGCCCGGTGCGGCGGCAACACATCGTGCGTCGAGGTCGAGACTCCGACCGGACGCCGCATCATCCTGGACGCGGGGACTGGCATACGACGGCTCGCGCGGAGCGGTACCAGAACGTTCCGGGGGCCGGACCGCGCGTCGGCGAACGGCGCCGGCACGCACGGGCAGCCGCACCCGCCTGCGCCGGAGGACCGGCATGACCTCGACTTCTTCCTGACCCACTTCCACTGGGACCACGTGCAGGGGCTGCCGTTTCATCCGCGGCTGCACGACCCGGATGCGATCGTGCGGATCCACGCGCCGCGGCAGGACGATCTGGGCATCGACGAGCTGCTCGGCGGCCGGCTGGCGCCCGTCTATTTCCCGGTCCCGCTCAGCGGACTCGCCGCCCGGCTCTCGGCGCGCGCGCTCGAGGATGGCCGCTGGTGCCACGATGACGCGCAGGTCGATTCGACCCGGGTGGACCACCCGTCGAGCACGCACGGGCTGCGCGTCCGCTCCGCCGGCGCGGCGATCGTCTACGTGCCCGACAACGAGCTGGTGCCGGGCACGGCGGCATACGAGCGCGTTGCCGACCTCGCGGCCGGGGCCGATCTCCTCATCCACGATGCGATGTACACGACCGGGGAATACGCCGGGCGGCGCGGCTGGGGTCACAGCACGTTCGCGGAGGCGGTGCGCTTCGCCGAGCGTGCCGGGGTGCGGGCGCTGCGCCTGTTCCATCACCATCCGGATCGCAGCGACGCCGCGCTCTACCGGATCCTGCATGCGGTTCGTCGCGACCTGCGCCGGCGCGGCTCGTCGCTCGACGTCGATCTAGCCCGCGAGGGCGAGGCCGTCACCCTGCCAGCGCCGGCCGATCGCCCAGCCACTCCAGCATCGGATCGACCGTCACGTAGTTGAGCTGCGGCTCGGCCGCGCGGCGGGCCGCCTCCAGCTCCGCGAGCGTCTCGCGCTCGCGCCGAAGCCCCGACCAGGCCTGCGCGAACACGTGGCGGCCCACGTACGTCTCCTGCGACAGCGCATCGATCCGCTCGATGACACCCGCGGCCTCATCGGCATGACCGCAGCGACCCAGCACGTACGCGAGCACGCCCAGGACCGGTGCGGTCGCCAGCTCCGCGGCGCAGGTACGGGCTTCTCCGACGGCTTCCTCGCACCGTCCGGCCGCCGCGAGCGAGAGTGCGAGCGGGATGCGCGCGGGCGCGAAGTCCGGCTCGCCCTCGATGACCCGGCGCGCGATCGCGATCGCGTCCTCGTAGCGGCCGGCGAAGTATTCGACCCAGCCGCGCGAGGCGGCGATCAGCGGCGAGAGCGGGTCGGCGAGCCGTGCCTGCTGCATCTCGGCGCGCGCCTCCGCGAAGCGGCCGCACCACGCGAGCAGCAGGGCGAGCCGCTGCCGCGCGGCGAGGCAGCCGGGGTCGGCGGCGAGCGCGGTGCGGAACGCGGTCTCGGCGTCGCCGTGCCGTCCCTGCAGCTGCGCGATCAGTCCGGCGGAGGCATGGGCCTCGGCCAGGTCCGGGCGCAGCTCGAGTGCCGCGGCCGCGGCGCGCTCGGCGCGCGGCAGCCCTTCGGCCGGCGCGATGATGCCGTGATCCACCAGGATCGCCCAGCCGTCGGCCGTACCGGCGTGGGCGTGAGCATAGCCGGGGTCGCGCTCGACGGCCGCGCCGAAGAAGCCCAGCGCGTCCCGGAGCGACTGCGGGGTGCGCTCGTTCCAGCGCTGCCGCCCGCGCAGGTAAAGTGCGTAGGCCTCGAAGTCGCTCGTGGAAGGCCTGAGCAGCGCCGGCGGCGCGGCGGCGCCGACGTCGCCTTCGAGCAGCTGCGGACGCAGCGCATCGACCAGCGCGCGCGCGATCTCCTCCTGCACGCAGAACAC
>DATHVV010000158.1:0-2053 GCA_035461105.1 Longimicrobiales bacterium
GTTGGACATCGTAGAGCTCCAGGCCACGCTCGCAGTGGCGCACCGCCGCCGCGGGTTCGCCCATGAAAAACCGCGTCTCAGCGGCCGCGTCGCATGCCCGCAACGAAGCCACGGGCTCCCGCCGTTGTTGACCGAGTGACAGGAGCTGATCCGCCACATCCGATGCGCGGCGACAGTCGCCCCGGTTCAGGGCGAGGCTCCAAATGCCGCAGAGCACCGAGACCGAGCTGTCGAGGTCCCCGAGCTCGTCGCTGAGCTCGCTCGCCCGCGCGTAGGCCCGGGACAGTTCCGGCACGGCGAACCCCTCGGCGGTGCTGACGGCTGCTGCCAGGGCCTGCTGGAGCAGGAGTTCCTCTCGTATCTGCTCCTGCCCTGGCGGCGCGCGCTCGATCAACGTGACGCCCCGCCGCGCGTGCCCGGCGGCCTCGCGCGGCGCATGCCGCCGGAGCGCCTGTTCGCTCGCGTGCCGGCGATACCGCGCGGCCCGGAGCCAGTCGCCGGCCTCCTCGAAGTGCACGGCCAGCGTAGCGGCGATCTCCTTGGCCCGCTCGCCGTAGGCCTGTTCGCGCCACTCGCCGATCCGCCGATGCAAGGTGCGGCGCCGACCCGGTGCCAGCCGCGCGTACACCACCTCCCGATAGAGGTCGTGACGGAACGCGAAGCGCGCCGCGACCGCACCGTTCCGTGCCGCCCCGCCCGCCGCCGGCCGCAGAAAGCGCTGGCGGCGCGCCAGGTCCATGCCCGAGGCTTCGATCTCTTCCTCCGCCGCCTCGGCCGCCAGCGCCGCCGTCAGCGCCGCCGAGGAGAACTCCGGCCCCGCCACGCTCGCCGCCTCCAGCAGCCGCTGCCGGTCCGGTTCCAGCCGCTCGAGCTCACTCGTGATGAACTCCCGGACGCTCGCCGGGACCGCGAGCTCCCGCGTCGGTTCGGTGGCGCTCCAGCGCCCGTCCCGGTGCAGGATCACGCCCCGGTCGACCAGGTCGTCCATGATGGCCGTCATGAACAGCGGATGCCCACTGCTGCGCTCTTTGACCAGCCGGGGAAGCGCGCGCATGGACGCTTCGTCGATGCCGAACCGCCCCGCGCAGTAGGCCGCGACGGCCGCCCCGCTGAGCGGCTCGAGCGCGAGCTCCGCACAATGGCCGCGCAGCAGCAGGTCCTGCTTCAGGGCCAGCAGCGGGTGATCGGCGCCGACCAGCTCGGTGGAGCGATACGCGCCGACGATCAGCAGCCGCGCTTTGCCCTGCCGTCGTGCCAGCGCGTCGATCAGCTCCAGTGTGGCGCGATCGCTCCACTGCAGGTCATCGAAGCACAGCACCAGCCCCCGCTCGGCGCTCAGCGCCTCGACCGCCTCCACCAACTGCCGGAGCATGCGCTCCGGCGCCATGCCCTCGACCCGTCGCTGCAGCGCATCCAGCTCGGCCTCGCTCAGCAGCGTCGGCAGCTGCATCAACCAGATCGGGGCGTACCGGCCGAGCGCCGCCTGCACCGGCGCTGCGCCCGGCTCGCGGCAAAGCGCCCCCAACGCCTCCAGCACGGGCAGGTAAGGCTCTCCCGGACCGACCTGCGGCAGGCACTGCCCGCGCGCCAGCCACAGGTCCGACCGCTCGGCCAGCGAGGCGAGGAAGACCTCGAGCAACGCCGATTTGCCGATGCCGGGGACGCCGGTCACGAGGACCATGCGCCGCCCGCCCCCCTGCGCCTCGGCCAGCGCGCGGTGCAGGCGCGTCAGCTCCGCTTCGCGATCGACGAAGGGGGGCAGGGCTGGCGTTGGAGAGCATACCGGCGGAGAAATCCCGGGCTCGGGCGCGGCCGGCCGAGCGAGCACAGCGGGTGGCGTGCCCGCGTCGCCGCGGTCGAGCATGGCGCTCGGCACGGTGACCTGCTGCCTGCCGGCGCCATCGGCCGGCGTCGCGGCCGCGGCGCGCCCGGGCGCCATGGCTGCCGCTTCGATGCCGACCTCGCCGTCTGCCCTTCCCAGTGCCCGGAGCAGCTCGAACTTCGTGGACACGTTCAGCTTACGGTAGATCGTGTTCAGATGCGTGCGCACGGT
>DATHVV010000159.1:0-14874 GCA_035461105.1 Longimicrobiales bacterium
GCAGGTCCGCGGCGAGCCTGGCCGCGAACGTCGCGAACGCGGCGTCGTCCTCCAGCAGGCGGCTGGCGGACCCGGGCACCGCGTACGTGTGACGGGGCAGCTCGTCGGCGCTGCGGATCTTGACGCGGGTCTGCTGGGCGCCAGCGGCGGGCGCCATTACCGTGAGGGCGAGGGCGGCAAGGAGCACGGATGGGATGCGCGAGGACATCGGGACCTCCGGCGGGAAGAGTGCGGAGCTGCTGCGGGCGGCCGGGGAGGAGGCACGGATGCGATGAGGTCCGCACCCCTGCCGCAGGCAGCGCGGACCCAGTGAAACATACTACCTGCCGGTGCTAATTCTTACCAACGTTCACCGGCGCGTGAAACCGCGCGGCTGATTTCGCCCCAGGCGGGGCGATCAGGGGGCACGTTGCTCGCAGGCAACAATGGCCGCACGAGCACCCGAACCCCGTAGCCGCCCATGCTGGAGGCGCGCAGTACCGCGGAGGCTCTGGAGCTGGCGGAGGCGGAGTCGCCAGTGGCGGTAATCGCGGGGCTGAGGCCGGTCGCCGCCGGCCTGGAGCTGCTCGAGCGGCTGCAACGGAGTGCCGCGTCCCCGTGCTGGTCGTGAGCGACGAGGATGGGATCGAGCACCGGGTGCGCGCCGCGTCCGCGAGCTGAAATGCGTTCCTCGGGAAGCCGTGCGCGCCGCACGAGACGGAAGCGGCGGCCGGGCTGACGCGCATGACCGCGGCGGATGGCACGCCTTCCGGCGTCGCTGGGCGACGCTCAGGAAGTCGCTCCCGGTGCAGGACGTCATGGTCGCGGGGCGGCTGGAGGGACGCGGAAGCGTTGTGGGCGGCCTACCAGCAGGCGGACAGCGCCACGGTCCTTGCCGTGGTCAACATCGTTTAACGGCGCACAGCGTGACGGTAAGTGACTGCGCGCCTTTTAGTTATGAAGCCGGTTAGACGTTGAAGCGGAAGAGGAGGATATCGCCGTCGGCGACGACGTACTCCCGGCCCTCCGTGCGCGTCAGCCCGCTGTCCTTCGCGGCCTTCTGCGAGCCGGCCCGGGCGAAGTCATCCCACGCGACCGTCTCGGCCCGGATGAAGCCGCGCTCGAAGTCGGAGTGGATCTCGCCTGCGGCCTGCGGGGCGCGGGCGCCGCGGGGGATCGTCCAGGCGCGCACCTCCTTGTCGCCGGCCGTGAAGAAGCTGATCAGGCCGAGCAGGTCGTAGCCGGCTCGGATCAGCCGGTAGAGACCCGGTTCCTCGAGCCCGAGCTCCAGCAGGTAGTCGGTGCGCTCGGTCGGCTCCAGGTGCAGCAGGTCGGCCTCGATGCGGGCGGCGAGGGGCACGACTCCGGCGGGTTCGTGGTCGGACTCGATGACGGCGCGCAGCCGGCGCACCAGCTCGTTCTCGGACTCGGGCAGATCGGACTCGGCGACGTTCGCGGCGTAGATCTCGGGCTTCGCACTGAGCAGGTTGTAGCTGCGCAGGATGCGCTGCTCCTCGGTCTCGGCCGCCAGTAGCCGAGCCGGCCGCCCTTCGGAGAGTAGCGCGTGAAGGCGCCGCAGCAGGGCCAGCTCGGCGACCGCATCCTGCTCCCCGGTGCGGGCGCTGCGCGTCACGCGCTCCAGCCGCTTCTCGACGTTCTGCAGGTCTGCGAGCACCAGCTCCAGGTTGATGATCTCACGATCGCGCACGGGGTCGACGTCGCCCATGACGTGCAGCACGTCGCTGTCCTCGAAGCAGCGTACCACGTGGACGATGGCGTCCACCTCGCGGATGTTGCTGAGGAACTGATTGCCGAGACCTTCGCCCTCGGCGGCGCCTTCGACCAGCCCGGCAATGTCGACGAACGTGACCACTGCGGGGACGCGCACGCGGGGCCCGACCCGCTCGACCAGGAAATCGAGCCGCGGGTCCGGCACCTCCACCACCCCGACGTTCGGATCGAGCGTACAGAACGGGTAGTTCTCGGCCGGCGCGCTCGCCCCGGTGAGGGCATTGAACAGCGTGGACTTGCCGACGTTCGGCAGCCCTACGATCCCCAGTCGAAGGTTCGGCATCCGGAAGCAACCGTTGAAACGCACCGCGCGACCGGTGCATCCCGGCGCGCCCTCAGATCCACCAAACGAAGAGCGCGAGGGAGCGTTCGCCGCTCCCCCGCGCCCCTCCACGCACGCTCCGCGCGTCAGCCGAGCAGGGCCTGCAGCGCGCCCTTCACCAGCTCGACCGCCGCGCCCAGCACGTCGGTCGCGGGCGCGTCCTCGGCATGCACGCGCACGAACCAGGGTGCGAGCACCAGTGAGACCACACTCATGAGCTTGATCAGGATGTTCATGGACGGGCCCGAAGTGTCCTTGAACGGATCGCCCACCGTGTCGCCGACGACGGCGGCGCGGTGCGAGTCCGAGCCCTTGCCGCCCTGGGCACCCTTCTCGATGTATTTCTTGGCGTTGTCCCAGGCGCCGCCCGAGTTGGCCATGAAGAGCGCGAGCAGCACGCCCGAGAGCGTGGCGCCGGCCAGCATGCCGCCCAGCGCCTGGATGCTCACGTACCCGACGACCACGGGCGCGATCACGGCCACCAGCCCGGGCAGGATCATCTCGCGCAGCGCCGCCTTCGTCGAGATGTCCACGCAGCGCGCGCTGTCGGGCGCCGCCGTTCCCTCCATGAGCCCCGGGATCTCCCGGAACTGGCGGCGCACCTCATCGACCATGCCGCCGGCCGCCCGGCCGACGGCGGTCATGGTGAGTGCGGCGATGAACATCGGGATCACCCCCCCGATGAGCAGGCCGATCATGACCTCGGGGTTGATGATGTTCAGGCCGGTCTCGCGTAGCCCGACGGCGGAGGCGTAGGCGCTGAAGAGTGCCAGCGCGGTGAGCGCCGCGGAGCCGATCGCGAAGCCCTTCCCGATCGCGGCGGTAGTGTTGCCGAGCGAGTCCAGCTCGTCGGTGATCCGGCGCACCTCGGGACCGAGATGACTCATCTCGGCGATGCCGCCCGCATTGTCCGCGATCGGCCCGTACGCGTCGACCGACATGGTCACGCCGACGGTCGCGAGCATGCCGACGGCGGCGATGCCGATGCCGTAGAGACCGGCGAAGAAGTAGGAGACCCAGATGCCCAGTGCGATCAGCAGCACGGGTGCCGCGACCGATTCCATGCCGACCGCGAGGCCATGAATGATGTTGGTCGCCGAGCCGGTGCTGCTGGCCTCCGCGATCCGCCGGACCGGCCGGCCGGCCGTGTAGTACTCGGTGACCAGGCCGATCGAGATACCGACCAGCGAGCCGGCGAGCAGCGCCCAGAACGGTCCGGTCGCCGGGAACGCCCGGCCGAGCTCCGGATCGTAGATCTGGAAGCCGAGCGCGCTCACCACGAAGTACATGACGATCAGGAACAGGCCGGCGGCAATGAACGTGACGTTGCGCAGCGCCGATGCGGGGCTGAACCGTTCCAGCACCTTCATGAGCGAGATGCCGATCAGCGATGTGATCAGCCCGACGATGATCGTAAGAATCGGCAGCGCGACGGCCTCGACACGCGTGGCCAGGTAGAGCGGACTGGTGGCGGCAATGGCGATGGTCGCGATCACCGAGCCGACGTAGCTCTCGAAGATGTCCGCGCCCATGCCGGCCACGTCGCCGACGTTGTCCCCCACGTTGTCCGCGATCGTCGCGGGGTTGCGCGGGTCGTCCTCCGGGATGCCGGCCTCGACCTTGCCGACCAGGTCGGCCCCGACGTCAGCCGCCTTCGTGTAGATCCCGCCGCCGACACGCGCGAACAGCGCAATCGTGCTGGCGCCCATCGCGTACCCGGAGATGATCTCGCCGAAGTGAATGAACTCGCGATCACTGATCGCGGCGGCGCCCTCCACGAAGTACCAGGCCCCGACGCCGATCAGGCCGAGCGCCGCGACCGAGAGGCCCATGACGGCGCCGCCGAAGAACGCGATCCGGAGCGCCTTGCCCGAGCCCGATTCCTTCGCGGCCGCCGCGGTGCGTACGTTGGCGCGGGTCGCGGCGCTCATCCCGAAGAACCCCGCCAGCACGGAGCTGAGCGCCCCCGTGACGTAGGCGATCGCGGTGGTCCCGTCGGTCGCCCACGCGAGCAGCGCTGCGACGATGGCGACGAACACGGCGAGTACCGAGTACTCGCGTTTGAGGAACGCCATCGCGCCCTCGTGGATGCGGCCGGCCAGCACGAGCATGAGCTCGTTGCCGGTGCTCTGCCGGTTCACGTACACGTAGAGCCCGAGCGCGCCCAGCAGCCCCACCAGACCCAGCAGCGGAGACCACTGTGCCAACGCGGTCAGATCGTTCACTTATCCTCCTGGTTTTGACGACGTAACAGGGCAGGCTCGCGATCCGCCCGTCCCTCCGGCCGGCTGCGTCCGTGGCTACCGGTTGTACCGGTTCCCGGCCGCCTCCACGCCCTCATCCAGCCAGACCCGCAGCGCTGCCGGCAGGCTCGCCGCGAGCTCTCGCACCTGGGCCGCTTCCTCCGGATCGAACGGCGCCAGCACCCAGTCCGCCCGGTCCACCTCCGGGGGCGGCTCGCCCACGCCGATCCGCAGCCGCGCGTAATCGTCTGAGCGCAGCGTCGCCTCTATCGAGCGCAATCCATTGTGGCCGCCGCTGCTGCCGCGCGCGCGGAAGCGCACGCGTCCCGTGGCCAGGGCGGTATCGTCGACGACGACCAGCAGGTCGCGCGTGAAATCCCACTCCGGCAGCACCAGCAGCGGCGCGAGAGCCCGCCCGCTGCGGTTCATGTAGGTCTGCGGCGCGAGCAGCAGCAGCTCCTGCCCCGCCAGCTGTCCGGCGCTCACCCGGGCAGGTCCCTCGCGCCGGAACGGCGGCAGGCCCCAGGCGCGCCGGGCGTGCTCCAGGACCCACCAACCCACGTTGTGTCGCGTCGCCTCGTACTCCGCGCCCGGATTGCCGAGGCCACAGATCACCTTCACGGCGGCGCGACGCTACTCCTCGTCCTGCTCCTTGCCGCGCCGGATCACCTCCGGCTCGGACGAGGCAGCCGTCTCGGCCTCGATTTCCGCCTCGGCCTCCTCCGCCTCCGTCTCCGCTACCGAGACCGTCGGCGGCGTCACGCTGCAGACCACGCGATCGGCATCCACCTGCGGCTCGACACCCTCGGGCAGCGTCAGGTCGCCAACGTGTACTGCGTCCGCGATCTCGAGACCCGACACGTCGATGGTGATGAACTCGGGGATGTGGTCGGGCAGGCAGCGCACCTCCAGGTCGGTGATCGTCTGCATCATTACGCCCCCGGCACGCACTCCGGCAGCCGTGCCCTGCAGCCTGATCGGCACGTCGACCACGAGCTTCTCGCCGGCGTGGATCTGGTAGAAGTCGACGTGCAGCACGTCCGGGCGGAACGCGTGCGACTGGACCTCGCGCACCAGCACCTTGACCTCGGCCTTCTCGCCCGCGATGTCGAGATTGATGATCGTGTTCTCGTAGTGGACGCGCGCGAACAACAGCTCCAGCTCGTGCGCATCCACGGTCAGCTCACGGGTCGGCTCGCCGTGCCCGTAGACCACCGCGGGGATCCGTCCCGCGGCCCGTGTCTTGCGCGCCGCACCCTTGCCCCGCTCGCTTCTCGGCTCGGCCTTCAGGGTCGCTTTCTTTGCCATGACTCTTCCTCTTCCCTCAATCGAACAGCTGGCTCACGGACTCGTTCGAGTGCGTGTACCGGATCGCCCGCGCCAGCAGCTCGGCGATGGACAGGATCCGCAGCTTCGGAAACCGCTTCTCATCAGGTACGTGCAGGGTGTTGGTGACCACCACCTCGCGCACCACCGACCCCTGCAACCGCTCGCCGGCCGGACCCGAGAGCAACGCGTGGGTCGCGGCCGCGTACAGCTCGGTCGCGCCCCGGTCCGCCAGCGCCTGCACCACGCTGGCGAGCGTGCCCGCCGTGTCGATCATGTCGTCCACGATGATGCAGGGCCGGCCCTCCACCTCGCCGATCACCTGCATCACCTCGGCCTGGTTGTGCGCCGGACGCCGCTTGTCGATGATCGCGAAGCTCGCGTTCATGCGGCGCGCGAAGCCGCGTGCCATCTTCGCCGCGCCCACGTCCGGAGCCACCACCACCGGCTCGTCCAGCTTCAGCTCCCGGAAGTACTGCGTCAGCACCGGGGCCGCGTACAGGTGATCCACCGGCACGTCGAAGAACCCCTGGATCTGGTGCGTGTGGAAGTCCATCCCCAGCACCTTCTGCGCACCCGCCGCCTCGATCAGGTTGGCGACGAGCTTGGCGCCGATCGCCACGCGCGGCTGGTCCTTCCGGTCCTGCCGCGCGTACCCGAAGTACGGCACCACCACGGCGACGCGCGCGGCTGAGGCACGCACCGCCGCATCGATCAGCAGCAGCAGCTCCAGGATGTTGTCACCCGGCGGCGGCGTCGGCTGCACGATGAACACGGCGCGGCCGCGCGCATTCTGATTGATGCGCGCGAAGATCTCGCCATCCGCGAAACGCTTGACAGTAACGTCGCCCAGCGGCAGGCCCATGTGGCGCCCGATCTCCTCCGCGAGCGGCCGGTTGGCGGTGCCGCTGAGCAGCAGGAGGGGCGCCTGTCCTGGATGTTCGCTCATCCGTTCCGCGGCTTAATGGCCAGGCACGACAGCCCGGAAAGCTAGTCGGGACATGCGGAAGCGGTCAAGTAACGGCCGGCGCGCAGGACTCAGGAGGGCAGGTGGACTTCGGCCAGCCGGGCCATGGTGCGCTGGAAGACGACCTGGCCGCGGCAGCCGGTCAGCACCACCGCGCCCAGGTACTGCTGCACGCCGCGATCGAGCGGGACGTGATTCTCGAGGAGGGCCGCGAAGCTGATGGCGTTCTCGACGTGGGTCCGGATAATTGCTTCCTCGCTGCGGGCGAGGGCGAGGCCGATCACGCGCTCGGTCTCCTCAGACTGGCGCTGCCGCTCGATCACGCCGCGCACGACCGCGTGGGGCATGAAGCGGCGCCAGCCCTCGCCGCCGTCCGCCTGCAGGGGCACCGGGGCCCCGGATCCGTGCCCGAAGTTGCCGGGACCGGCGGGGAGCTCCGGCGCCTCGAGCGCGAGCAGCACGCGGGTACGGATGGCCGTGGCCATGGTCTCGCTCATGTCCATCTCGCGCAGGTAGCGCGTGAGCGACTCCTCGAGGGGCAGCCGGTCGGCGAGCAGGGCGACGAACGCGGTGGCTTCCGCCACGTGCGTATCGACGAGCGACTCCCACGCCATGGCGGTGGAGACCTCGAGCTTGCGGCGCATGCCTTCGGGGAGGCCGCGGGGAGCGGTGCGACGCGGTGTAGGCATGGCAGAAGGATAGGTGGCGGGCACGTTTTTGTCGAACCGCCGCCCGCCGGGCGGCCGGCGCAGTCGCGGTGTATTCACTCGGTACCGTGCGTCCGCTAGCTTGCAGCGGCGCTGCACCGCCGCATGCCCCGTGGTGTAATGGCAACACGCCGGCCTTTGGAGCCGTGAGACGAAGGTTCGAGTCCTTCCGGGGCAGCGGCGGAGCGTTCGGAGCCGCGCACTCGCCGCCGACCGGATGTCGCCTTCCCCACCCTATATTTCTCCCAGCTGCCGGGAAGGAGCGCGCGCCGGGTCGCCGCCGGTCCGCCGGGGCGCGCCGCCCATGCCGCCCGCGCCTCGCGGGCATGGAGGTCGCCATGGAGACGCAGCGCACCCGCATTCTCGTCCACGGGCTGATCGCCGGCCTCATCTGTTATCTCGTGATCGCGCTGCTGTTTCTGGCCTACGACGCGCTGCTGCAGCGTCCCCTGCTGCTGACCGTGGCGCGCCTGGGCGCCGCGCTGACCGGGTCACCGCTCGCCGGTGACGTCGTGACCGCCCCGCCCGTGATCGCGTTCAACGCCGCGCACCTGGTGCTGATGCTGCTGGTCGGCATGGCGGCGAGCCTGGTAGCGCACGAGTGGGAGCTGCACCCGAACGACTGGTATGCGGCGTTCTCGGTGCTGACCATCGGCGCGCTGCTCATGACGATCGGGGTGGGGATCTACGCCGTGGAGCTGGCCGGGGCGGCGAGCTGGCCGGCGGTGCTGGCGACGAACGTGGTGGCGGCCGCGGCGATGGCCGCCTACCTGATCCGCG
Source organism: Longimicrobiales bacterium (assembly GCA_035461105.1). GTDB lineage: Bacteria > Gemmatimonadota > Gemmatimonadetes > Longimicrobiales > RSA9 > VEPF01. Next base: position 8,116 of record DATHVV010000159.1, read on the forward strand.
TTTCCCGGCTGCACACGGCCTGAGTCAGCCGAAAGGCAGGGGCCTCGGCGGCGCCGCGGTGCGGGTGCGGATGAGGTGCACGGCCGGCAGCTCCCGCGCGAGTGTCTCCGCCGCCAGGCCCAGCCGTTCGCGATCACGGAACACACCGTAGACGGTGGCTCCCGATCCGGTGAGCAACGCGGTCACGGCCCCGTGCTCGAGAAGCAGTCGCTTCGCGCGCGCAAGCTCCGGCATGGCCGCAAACGCAATCGGCTCGAAGTCGTTGCGCGCTAGCGCGGCGATGTCTTCCCAGTCGCAGAGCCGATCGGCGCGGAGTACTCTCGCCGCCGGCGGAGCGGTGCTCGCCTCGCGTGCGAGCGCCGCGAACGCCTCACCGGTGGCCATGCCGCGTCCCGGCACCACCAGCAGCACGTCCGCCGCCGGCAACGGCTCGAGCGGCAGCAGCCGGCCGCCGCGTCCCCAGGCGAGCGCCAGCGGCGATCCGCAGAGAAAGAAGGGCACGTCGCTGCCGAGCTCGGCTGCGATCGCCAGCAAGCGGGTGCCGCCCAGCGGGGCATCGTGGATGCGGTCGAGGGCACGCAGCACGGCGGCGGCATCGCTCGAGCCGCCACCCAACCCGGCCCCGGCCGGGATCGACTTGTGCAGCCGCACCCGCACGCCCCCCGTGTCACCGCGCGCGGCGAAATACGCGGCCGCCGCCCGGTGCGCGAGGTTCTGCTCGGGTGGCCCCAGCTCCGCGCCGGCCACCTCGATCGCGATCCCGGCTCGCGCCCGCTCGATCTCCAGCTCGTCGGCCAGCTCCAGCGCGCAGAACAGCGTTTCCAGCTGGTGGTAGCCGCTCGCCTCCCTGGCGAGCACGTCGAGGAACAGGTTCAGCTTGGCGGGCGCCGCAATGTGCATGGCCGAGTTGCTCAGCGGGGGGGCGCCGGGGCGTCGGGGTCGATCCCGGTGTGCGCTTCGACCGCGGTCTCGACCGCCTCCTCGCTGTGCTTCACCTCCCGCAGCGAAAGACCGATGCGGCGCGCCTCGTAGAGACCTATCAGCGTCACCGGTATGAAGATGCTGATGTGGAAGCCGATGGCGAGGGCACCGGCACGCGTGACGTCAGCTCCCCACATGTCGACGAGCACCAGCTTGGCGGCGGTCTCGAAGGTGCCGAAGAAACCGGGGGCGGAAGGGATGGAAACGCCGAGCGCGATCGCGGACTGGAAGAACAGCGCGGCGGTGTAGCCGAGGTCGAGACCGAACGCCAGGAACGCGCAGTAGAAGCCGAGCGCGTTGACGAACCAGAGCACTCCGGTCCAGGCCACAGCCCGCAGCAGCAGCACCGGGTTGCGCAGGATGCCGGCGCCGGCGAGGAACGCCTCCAGTGAATCGATGATCGGCCGGCGCAGCGACTTGGGCAGGTAACGCACGACGCGCTCGACCATGCGGACCGCCGGCGTGGGCCAGATCACGAACCCGGTCAGCAGTACGAGCAGGCCACCCACCAGTACCGCGACCACGCGGGCTGCGCTCGAGAACGGGTTGTCGCCGCTGGCCGGAAACCCGGGCAGAAGCATGGCGATGAAGAGGAAGGACACGACGAAGATGCCATCCAGCAGCCGCTCCAGCACCAGCGACGTGAATGACGACACGATCGGCAGACGCTCGACGCGGGCCAGGGCGTAGGCGCGCATGAACTCGCCGATGCGCGCGGGCAGCAGGTTGTTGCCCATGAAGCCGATCGTGGTCGCGGCGAACCGGCCGCGAAAGCTGGTCCGGCCGCCGGCCGGCTCCAGGATCGCTTTCCAGCGCCAGGCGCGGATCCAGAAGACGAACGTGGCGAAGAACGTCGCCAGCGCGAGCAGCCACAGGTTCGCGCTGGCGATCTCGTGGACGACCTCGCGCAGGTCGAGATCGCGGAACACGTAGTAGAGCAGCGCCGCGCTGATGACCAGGCCGAGGATCGACTTCCAGTCGAGGCAGCCGCGCCCGGGCCGCGGCGCAGCGGCGGGCGGCCGGCGGGAGCTCACGACCGGGCGAGGCGGATCAGGTCGAACAGCTCCTCCACCGCGGCGCGCACGTCCGGATCGTCGGCGACGGCGGCCTCGATGCGGGCGCGCAGCTCGAGGGCCCGCTCCAGCGCCGCCGCGCCGCGATACTCCAGGTCGGAAATCGGCATTACGCCATCCGGTACCCCGGCGCCCGGCTCCTCGCCCTCGCGCCGCACCGCCGGCACCAGCCCCTCCTGCGCCCCCGCCGCCGGATTCACGGGCTCCCCGACGCCGTAGCGCTCGAGCAGCTCGGCGTGCATGTGCCGCAGGCGGGCGAGCGGGGCCGTCGGTGGTGGCGGCTGACCCTGCTGCAGCGCCCCGATGGTGGCATGCAGCCCGTCCCGCGCCACCCGGAACACGTCCAGCCATTCCTGTTTCACCCCGACGTCCAGCCGCGCAACCACACGGGTCACGTCCTCGACCGCACGCAGGATCTCGGCGACCACGGGGAACTCATCGAGCCGGGCGGACCCGAGCAGCGCGCGCTGGCGGCGCAGGATGGCCTTGAGCGGCTCGCGATCCATCGGATCCGCGAGCAGCGCGGCCAGCCCGCTGTCGAGCTCGCCCGTGATGCCCTCCACCTCGGCGGCCACGTACGCGCGCAGGGCCGCGTCCGACGCGCCCGCCCGGGACGCTGCCGGCGCTGCCTCCCCTACCGCGCGGCCGGCGTCTGCCCAGCGCCCCCGCGCGGCCGCCAGGCGCGCGTCCAGGGCACCCTCGGGCTCGCGCCGCTCGGCGAGGATGCGCAAGTCATCGGTCGCTGCCCGGGTCGCTTCCCGCAACGCGTCGCTCCACACGAGCGAGCCACCGGCCACCTCGCGCATCGCCTGCTCGAGCATGAGCGCGCCCCGGTAGACACGCTCCTCGCGCGCCATCTGCGCCGTCCCCCGCAAGGCACGCGCGACGCGGAGCACGGCCGCTGCATCGATGAACTCGTCCTGGAGCAGCTCGTGGAGCCGCGCGAGCTGCGTGCGGGTCTCGTTCGTGAAGTACTCGGCGAGCGTCGCCATGTCAGGCGCCCGCCTCGCGGCGGGCCACGCCGATGATCGCGCGGAGCTCGCGCACGGCACGCTCCAGGCCGGTGAAGAACGCGCGACTGATCACGCTGTGGCCGATGTTCAGCTCCTCGATGTCGCCAATGGCGGCGATGCGATGCACGTTCTCGTAGGTGAGCCCATGGCCGGCATGAACGCCGAGGCCGAGCGCGTGCGCGTGCGCCGCGGCCTGGCGCAGGCACTGGAGCTCGTGGGCAACGCGCGCGCCGCCTTCCGCCTCGAACCGGCGGGCCCAGGCATGGGCATATTCGCCGGTGTGCAGCTCGACCGCGTCCGCGCCCAGCTGGAGCGCGATATCGACCAGCTTCCGGTCGGCCGCCAGGAAGAGCGAGCTGCGGATCCCGGCGCTGCGCAGCTGTTCGAGCGCCGCCCCGACCCGCTGACGCGTTCCCGTATCGCTGAGCGCGAGACCGCCTTCGGTGGTGATCTCCTCGCGGTGCTCCGGCACCAGCGTCGCCGTCATCGGCCGCAGCTCGAGCGCGAGCGCGAGCACATCGCTCGCCGCCGCCAGCTCCAGGTTGACGCCGGTGCGCACGGTCTGCATGAGCAGCCGCACATCGCGGTCCTGGATGTGACGCCGGTCTTCGCGCAGGTGCACGGTGATCCCGTCCGCGCCACCCAGCTCGGCGAGCACCGCCGCACGTACCGGGTCCGGCTCATCGGTGCGGCGCGCCTCGCGCACGGTGGCGACGTGATCGATGTTGATGTGGAGTCGTATCATCCCGAGGTCAGCAGGGCCTCGATCTCTTCGGCACGCTCGGGGGCGAGTCCCGCCGCCCGTGCCAGCTCGAGCAGCTCGAGCCCGAGCGCGCAATATAGCGTTCGCTCCCGGGCCGACAACCGCGCCAGGTGCAGGCGGAGCGTGTCGGCGTCGCCGCGCGCGATCGGGCCGGTGAGCGCCGCGGGCACACCCAGCTGCGCCACGTTCTCGAGCGTGCCCCGCAACAGCGGCAGCAGCGCCGGCAGCGCTTCCTCCTCGGGAACGCCCGCCTGCACGAGTACCCTCACGGCGGCTCCGACGACCGCGACCAGGTAGTTGGAGGCGAGTACGGCGGCGGCATGATAGAGCGGGCGCAGGGCAGGCGCGATGACGAGCGTGGTGCCGGCCAGCGCACTCGCGATCCGGCGACCGGCCGCGATCGCGGCCGGCTCGCCGGCCAGCGCGAAGGTGATCCCGTGCAGCCGCTCGCCGGCGAGCCATGGATCGGCGACCGCCTGCAGCGGGTGCAGCGAGCCGGTGGTGTAGCCGGCATGGTGGAGCGGAGCGAGCACGTCAGTCGAGAGCGCGCCGGAAAGATGGAGCGCCGCGCACCCGGGCGGGGCGGGGCCGAACCGGGTCACTTCGTAGGCGACCTCTGCGAGCGCCGAATCCGGCACGGCCAGGAGCAGGAGAGTCGTGCCCTGCGGGATGGTCGCGGGGATCATCCGGTACTCGACCGGCGGCGGCGCCTCCCATTCGGGGCCGTCCGGCACAGGCTCGAACAGCGGGTGGGGCGGCGGCTCGATGCCTCGGCCGAAGAACGTGATGTGCTCGACGCCGCGCGCGGCGCGCAGCGCACTGCCGAGCGCCAGTCCCATGCGTCCGGGGCCGACCACGACCAGGCGATCGTTCACACCGGCTCGACGCTCACGGAGCGCGCGCGCAGCCGCCCGAGCACGGCGAGCGGAAGGCGTGCAATCACCTCGACGACCGCACCATCGTCACTCCGCTGCAACACTTCACCGTCACGATAGAGCGAGGCCAGGGTCTCGCCGTCCACGGCCGGCAGGCGTACCCGCACTTCCGGACGCTGACGCCGCAGCTGTTCGAGCAGCGCGGCACGCAGCTCGGCGAGCCCGTCCGGCTCGATGGTGGACGAGAGTACAGCCGGCGCCTCGAAGAACGCGGCCGCGCGCGCCCGCAAGGACTCCTCCTCGGAGTGCGTCAGCTGGTCCACCTTGTTGAACAGCAGCAGCTGCGGCCGGTCGCCCACGCCGAGCTCCGCGAGCACCTCGTCCACCACCTGCTTCTGCTCGAGCCAGCGCTCGTGCGCGGCGTCGATCACATGCACCAGCAGGTCCGCGCCGGTGACTTCCTCGAGAGTGGCGCGGAACGAAGCGACCAGGTGATGGGGCAGCTTGCGGATGAACCCGACCGTGTCCGTGACGAGCACGCGCGCACCCGGCTCCAGTTCGACCGCGCGGGTGGCCGGGTCGAGCGTCGCGAACAGCCGATCCTCGACGAAGACCTCGGCTCCGGACAGGGCGCGGAGCACGCTCGACTTGCCCGCGTTGGTGTAGCCGACGAGTGCGGCCCGGAACTCCTCCGCGCGACCCTTGCGCTGGGTCGCGCGCCGCTGCGCCACGACTTCCAGCTTCTTGCCGAGCTCGCTGATCCGGCGCCCGATCATGCGGCGGTCCGTCTCCAGCTGAGTCTCGCCCGGGCCGCGAAAACCGATACCGCCGCCGCGGGTCAGGTGCGTCCACATGCGTTTCAGGCGCGGCAGCATGTACTGCAGCTGCGCCAGCTCGACCTGCATCTGCGCTTCCGCGGAGCGCGCCCGCGTCGCGAAGATGTCGAGGATCAGCTCGGCCCGGTCCATGACCCGGGTGCGCAACAGATCCTCGAGGTTCTTGCTCTGTGCCGGGGAAAGCTCGTCATCGAAGATGATGAGGGTGGCGCCCTCCTGCTCGATCAGCTGCCGAAGCTCGCCCGCCTTGCCCTCCCCGATGTAGAGCTTGGGATGCGGCGAGTCGAGGCGTTGCTGCAGCGTGCCGACCACTTCGGCCCCGGCCGTATCGGTCAGACGCCCCAGCTCCTCGAGATGCTCGCGCGCCTCGGCGCCGCTCAGGTCCTTGAGCGGCGCGGCGACCAGGATGACGCGCTCAAGCGGCTGCGTGGTGGGGGTAGTTTCCTTCACTCCGGCAATAGTAGGCCGTGCGGGCGCCCTACGCCACGCGGCCCGCGCCGCCCGGAACGGCCCCCCCGGCGCGAACGGGTGCCGGCGCGGGTCAGCGCACTCCCTGGAGCGTCACCTTGCCGCTCTTGCGGTAGGGTACGGATCGGCTCATCGGCTCGCGGACCTCGACCCGGCCGCTCACGCGGTAATCGAAGGTGCCGCGATCGAGCAGGGAGCGTACCGCAGGGCCGAAATCGCTGTAGGCGAATTCGATCGGGATCTCCACCAGCTTGGAGGAGCGGCCGTCCACCTGGATCCGCTCATCGATGGTGCCGGATGCCAGCGGCAACCACTCCTCCGAGCGATCGCCGTCGCGCAGCTGCAGATCGTAGGTGAAGGAGCGCGTTTCCAGCCCGAAGCTGTTGGGATTGTCGATGTGGAGCTGGGCGACCAGGGTCGCGCCGCGCAGCCCGATCCCCCCGACCCGCACGCTCTGCAGCTGGACCTCGGGCTGCCGGAAGACACTCGAGCAGGCGGCCAGGAGCGCGAGGCCGGCCAGCGGCAGGCTTATGCGGATTCTTCGGGACACCGAGTGCATCAGCAACCTCCTGGACGCGAGCCGTGCGGCCGGCTCCCTGCCGGCCCGCACATGCCTTACCATCCGGCCGCCCACCACGTTCCGTCTCACCGCGGCGCCCGATAATTGACGACCATCTCGCCGAGCTCGGCGTCCAGCAGCCGCAGCGAGACTGCGCGGCCCGGCTCGACCCGGCGTGCCAGGCGCACGAC
>DATHVV010000160.1:0-10510 GCA_035461105.1 Longimicrobiales bacterium
GGCATCGCGATAGGGCATCCCTCCGCGGACCACCACATCCGCGACCCAGGCGTAAAGCCCATGGTCGAAGCCGGGCGGCCAGGTGAGCGTGACCAGGGCGCACAGCACGGCCAGTGCGGCCAGGGCGAGGAACGCCGGGCGTTCGACTCGCCGCACCACCGACGGCCGCGCCAGACTCCCCGCCCGACCGTCTTCGGGGGGTGCCGCCGTCGCCGGCACGGGCGCGGAATACGGGGCCGTCACCCGCGCTCCGCGTCGCGCGGATAGTTGATCATCGCGAACGGGTTGGCGCAGCCGCCCCGGTACGGGGAGAAGATCCGGGCGAACGTGACCGTGCGACTCTCGTCCATGCCGGCCGAGAAGAAGTCGGAGCCCATCAGGTACGTCTCGACCATGTCACGGATCGTCTCCGATGACGCCGCATCCCGTCCGAGCCGGTAAAGGAGACGGACCTTCAGCCGCTGCGTCGCATCGGCAGCCGCGAAATACTCGCCGATGAAGCGCGCCAGTCCCGCCGGGTCGTGGCGCAGGTAGTCGAGGTTCCGGAGGATGATGCCGCCCGCCGCGCGCTCGAACGACGCCGTCGCGGCAAGGCCCACCGGTACGGCCAGCAGCCCGGCGCCGGCCGCGGCGATGCCGATGAACTCGCGCCGCTTCACGAGCGGCTCCGCGATCCGAACGACCGGTCCGCCGCGAACATCGAGAGCGCCGAGAGGGTCAGGGTCGGGTTGGCCGGCGAGAACGTGGGGAATGCGCCACCGCCCAGCACGAACAGGTTGCGGTACCGGTGGTGGATGAGATGCCGGTCGACCACGCCGGTCGCTGCCGTGTCGCTCATCCGGGTCGTGCCCAGGATGTGCGCCTCGGAGGCGAATTCCTTGTCGTAGCGAATGTCCTCGACGGGCAGGTCCGCCAGGAGGGCGGGAAGCCGCTCCTTCATGCGCGCGACTCCAGCCTGGACGTAGGCGCTGTGCTCCTGCTGGTAGCATACCTCCGGGCGGAGCGGATCCGAGCTGCGCGTCACCGCGTTGTCGTCACTGGGCAGGTCCTCGAAGATCATGCGGAAACGGGCAATGTCGCGCCATTTGCCGCGCTCGTTCCTGATGTAGGCAGCATTGTTGGCTTCGATCAGGCACGCGGCGCTGGTGGCGCGGTGATCGCCGTCGTAGAGCATGTACCCGTTGGCATTGACCCAGGTGCTGCCGCCGACGTTGGCGAGGCCAGCCAGCAGGATGGTGGCCTGTACGCCGACCTGCTCCCCCAGCCCCCGGCCCGTGAACGGATTCGTATCGCCCGAGCTCAGCAGGATGTGCGCGTTGAACATCGCGTTGGCGCCGAGCGCGTAGACTTCGGCAGAGACCGTTTCCTCGCGACCCCGCGACCGGAAGTACGCCGCCTTCACGGTCGAGCCCTCGAGCTCGAGCGCGAATACCTGCGCACCGCTGCGCAGCTCCACGCGCGGATCCTCGTACACGCCCATCCCCGAGTTCTCGATCGTGAACTTCGCGTTCACTGGACAGACGCCGCACACGGCGTTGGCACAGCACGGCAGCCGGCCGTTCACGGCGAGCCGCGCCCGCGCGGTCGGCTGGCTGATGTAAAGATTGCCGTGCCGCTGCTGCAGGATATCGTCGACGGGCGTGAAGAGATGGGGCGGCTGAGGGTATGGGCCCGAGCGCGGGAACGGCGTGTCCTCCGGCCCGGCCACGGCCATGATCTCCTCCGCCCGGTCGTAGTAGGGCGCCAGGTCGTCGTATCCGATCGGCCAGTCCGCGGCCACACCGTAGCGCGACCGGAGCCGGAAATCGCTCGGCATGAACCGGGGCGTGCACCCGAACCAGCAGTTCGAGCTGCCGCCGAAGCCGGTCTGGAAGAACCACGGCTTGCCCGGCGTGGCGTTGATGAACGTCGCTTCCGACGCCTCGTTGATCCGCGCGTACGCCGACGGCTCGCCGCGCCGCACCTTCAGCCGCTCCGCGTGCGGGAAGAGGAAGCCGCGCTCCAGGACCAGGACCCGCGCCCGCGGAGGCGCGTGATCCAGGTAGCTGCGCAGGAAGAAGGTGGTGGCGAAGCCGGTACCGACCAGCAGCAGATCGTACTCGACGGTGCTCATATCCTCAGTGCGTGCACGGGGTCGCACCGTCTCGGCGGGAGACCGGGCGAAACTGCAGCGCCTTCCGCTCCAGCCAGGACGCCGGTGTCATCAGCTCGGGGGAGTCCGACACGTCACGGAGCACGTACGTCTGTCCGCCTCGCCGGTACGTCACGTAATGTCCCGACGCCTGGCCGGCAATATGGCGAAACTCGAAGAAGGGGAGAAGCTGGTCGCGATCCGCGAGCCGTTGCAGCGCCGGCAGCGAGGATTCCAGCACCTGCACCAGGTCCTCCTGGTAGCCGGCCACCCGGAACCGGACCGGCATGAAGAGGTGGTTCGTCCGGCCGCCCTCGGTCGCAAGGTTGCTGAACATGCTGTAGGCCTTTTCGGTCTTCAGGCCAACGTAGGGCGCGAGTCCGTTGAGGAACACCACGGGCACCATTACGGCCGCCAGCGTGCGCGGACGCAGGGTGGCGACGTAACCATCATCGAGACGCGGGCCGCGCCGCCGGATCGTGGCGATCACCGCGAACGCAATCACGGCGTAAGCCAGCAGCGCGACGCGCGGCAGGTGGCGTATGAGATCGTGAACCACCGGGTGATCCCCCGGTCCGCGCCCGGTGCCCAGGTGATAGCTGGCGGCCAGCACGACGCCTGCAGCCAGCACCAGGAGCGCCCCGCGCAGCGCGGCCCGAAAGCGCGGCGCGCGCAGCCGGTGCAGCCAGCGCGCCGCCCTGCCGCCGTCTGCGCCGGCAGTCTCCAGGCCGCGCAGCACCAGGTCCGGAATGAAGAGAAAGTAGAGCGCGTACACGAATGCGGAAAAGTCGTAGAACGACCACCGCAGATCGAACACCAGGGCGAGGTGGAACGCAGTCCCGAGGGCCACGCCGAGGAGCCGGGTCGAGCGGATCACGAGCAGGACCGGAATCGCGGCTTCGATGATGAGCGTCCCGTAGATCGCGCCGTACGACAGCCACGGTCCGCTCGATACGCCTGGCAGGACGGCCGTGAGCCGGCCGAGATGCTCGGCAGCGCAGCTCGTCGTGGGAGAGAGGAAGTCGTGGTTGAGCTTGTGCAGCACGGCGTAGGAGTAGAGGATCACCAGCTCGACTCTCGCCACCGGCGCGAAGGCGGCGAACAGCTCCCCGCGAGTGACTCGCGGGGAGCGCTGCCGCACCGCCAGCCCGAGCCAGGCCAGCAGCATGGTCGCGGCGACGAACCCGGTCAGCAGGCCGTGGTTGGATGTGCCGTGCGGCAGCTGGTGGACCGTGACCGCGACCTGGAGCAGGAGGAAGCCGAGGAACAGGCGCAGCGATCGCGGCCGCAGCAGCACGCACACGGCGGCGAGCGTCAGCAGGAACATCGGCGCGCCGACGTGCCGGGCGGGCCATGCGGCCTGGTGGAAGAGCGTGGCGATCGCCCACAGGCAGGCGAACACCGGGAGCGGCCGTTCGTCGACCGCCTCCCTCACCGGCCGCTCGGCCTCCACCATCAAGTGCCTCGTGTCAATTGCCATGGGCGCGCGACAGGACTATTCATCTCACCATGAGCATGCCTTCAGCCTCGGCCGCCGGGGCGTCCGCAGCGGACTCGTCGAAGCCGCGGTCGATAATACTGTTCGACGGGGTGTGCAACCTCTGCAACGGCGCCGTCCAGTTCGTGCTCGATCGCGACCCGGCGGCACGGTTCCAGTTTGCCTCGCTCCAGTCGGCGGCTGCCGGCGACCTCCTGCGCGCGCCCTGCGACGCCGCGGCTGACCTGAGCTCGATCGTGTTGCTCGAGGACGGGCGCTGTCACACTCGATCCACCGCCGCGCTGCGAATCGCGCGACGCCTGAGCGGTGCGTGGCCGCTGCTCTACGGACTCATCCTCGTCCCCAGACCGGTGCGGGACGGCGTCTACTCCTTCATCGCGAGCCACCGCTACCGCTGGTTCGGCAGGAGCGAGAGCTGTCGTGTGCCAACGCCGGAGACCCGCTCCCGGTTTCTCGATTAGCCTCCCCAAGGAAGCGGCCCGTGCCCGGTCGCGCCGTCTCGGCGGGCATATCACCCCATCGCCGATGTGAGGGTCGGGGACCCGCTCCCGACTGGGCATTGGCCGATTTCGTGCCATGAGTTCCTCCTGCGGGCGCTTGCGGAACAGGCCGACTCGCCGCCACCGGACAACGGCAGGAGATCGGGTTCGTGAACTCAGCGCGCCAGGATTCGCCACGGGGTTCGGCAGCGCCACCGCTGCCGGAGCCAGCGCCGGCCGGCATCGTCTTCGACCTCGACGGCACGCTGTACGCCCAGCGGCCGGTCCGGCTCGCGATGGCGCTGCGCCTGGCCGCGAACTGCCTGCGGCGGCCGGTGGCGGGACCGGCTGTAGTGCGCGCGCTACAGGCCTACCGCTCGGCGCAACAGTCGCTCCGGTCGCGGCCGGGGCAGCATCCCGATCTTGCCGGCGAGCAGATCCGGCTCGCGGCGGAGTCGATCGGCGTGCCCGGAGAGCACGTGACCGCGGCCGTGGAGCAGTGGTTCGAGCAGGCGCCGCTGTCAGTGCTTCGACACGCGCTGCGACCGGGCATGCGGGATCTGCTGGCGCAGGCTCGTGCGGCAGGACGCCGGCTCGCGGTGGTGTCGGATTACCCGGCCGGCGCGAAGCTTGCCTCGCTCGGCCTGTCCGGCCTCTTCGACCCCGTGGTCGCGGCGCAGGACCCCGGTGTCGGGTGCTTCAAGCCGGATCCGCGGGGACTGAAGTGCGTCCTCGAGCAATGGACGCTGCGGCCGGAGCAGTGCGTCTACGTCGGGGACCGGCCCGCAGTCGATGCCGAGGCCGCCCGCCGCGCCGGCATGCGCTGCATCATCCTCGGGCGCGGGCCAGCGGCGGGCGGCCGCCAGTACCATCGGGCCGGCAACGTCGCCGAGTTGCGGCACCTACTCTCGCTGGAATAATGCACATACCTGATCTGAACGTGAGCAGGCCGCCCGCGGCCGTCGCCCGGGGCACCGCAACCTGGCAGGGCCACCTCCAGATCGCGCGGGTCGATCACTGGGTCAAGAACGTGTTCGTGCTGCCGGGTGTGGTCGCGGCGTACGGCCTGGACCCCACCGTGGATCTGCGCAACTGGCCGTTCCGACTCGCCGTCGCGCTGCTCGCGGTCGGTCTGGTGGCATCCAGCAACTACACGATCAACGAGGTGCTCGACGCACCCTACGACCGACACCACCCGACGAAGCACCGTCGGGCCGTGCCGTCGGGACGGGTGTCGGTACCGCTCGCGTACGTCCAGTGGCTGGTCCTGTTTCTGCTCGGACTCACGCTGTCGTGGACTATCTCCCCGGCGTTCACGGGCAGCATGGTCGCCCTCTGGGTGATGGGCTGCGTCTACAACGTTCCGCCGGTGCGCTCCAAGGACGTGCCGTACCTGGATGTGCTCACCGAGGCGATCAACAACCCCATCCGACTGGCGGCGGGCTGGTACATTCTCGCGCCCGTGAGCTCACCGCCCGCCTCGCTGCTGATCGCGTACTGGATGGTCGGCTGCTATTTCATGGGCATCAAGCGCTTCGCCGAGTACCGCCACATCGGGGAGGCCGGGCGTATCGCGGCGTACCGACGCTCGCTCGCAGCCATGAGCGAAGCAGCTCTGATCACGGCGATCGTTTTCTACGCGTCGGTCGCCATGCTCTTCTTCGGCGCCTTCCTGATGCGCTACCGGCTGGAGCTGGTCCTGAGCTTCCCGCTGATCGCGCTGGTGATGGCCATGTACCTGCACCTGGGGTTCGACGCGCACAGTGCGGCGCAGAGTCCGGAGAAACTGTTCCGGGCCAAGAAGCTGATGGGAAGCGTGTTCCTCTGCGCGGCCGCCATGCTCATCCTCTTCTTCGTGGATGTTCCGATCGTGCACGAAGCGGTCACCCCCCGCATACCGGAAGCCGTCCAGGTTCCGCCGGATTCGCCCTAGTTGCGCCAGAGTAATCCGCCCGCCTGGCAGAAGCGCGCCGAGACCTGACTGAGGCCGCTCCGTGCACGCACAGACGATGAACCGACCGGCCGGCGACCTGCGGGTCGCGCTCGTGGGTTACGGGTTGGCCGGCGAGGCCTTCCACGCACCCCTGATCGATGCGGTCGCCGGGCTCCGTCTGGCGTTCGTCGTCACCGCGAACGCGGAGCGCGCGGCCGCCGCGCGCCGACGGTATCCCGGCACGGCGGTGGTCCCCGACGCGGACGCACTCTGGCGGCAGGCGCGGGGGGTCGACGTCGTCGTCATCGCGTCACCCAATCGTACTCACGTGCCGCTCGGCCTGGCCGCCCTGGAGCTGGGGCTGCACGTGGTCGTTGACAAGCCGATCGCGGCCACGAGCGCGGATGCTCGCCGGCTCATCGAGGCGGCCGGCCGCGCCGGCCTCATCCTGACGGTCTTCCAGAACCGACGCTGGGACGGCGACTTCCTCACGCTGCAGGGGCTGCTCGCGGAGGGAAAGCTCGGCGAGGTGGTGCGGTTCGAATCCCGATTCGAGAAATGGCGACCGGAGCCGAAGTCCGGCTGGCGCGAGAGCACCGCACCCGAGGATGCCGGCGGTGTGCTGTACGATCTGGGCAGCCATCTGGTCGACCAGGCCCTGGTCCTGTTCGGGCCGGCCCGCGCCGTCTATGCGGAGCTGGACCGGCGCCGGCCGGGCGCAAGCATGGATGACGACGCGTTCGTCGCGCTCACCCACCGTTCAGGCGTGCGTTCCCACCTGTGGATGAGCGCCGTCGCCGCCCGGCCCGGACCGCGCATGCGCGTGCTCGGCACCCGCGGCGCGTGGACCAAGCACGGCCTCGACCCCCAGGAGGCGGCACTGAGGGCGGGCGAGACGCCATCAGGTCCGGGCTGGGGCGCGGAGACGGAATCGAGCTGGGGCCGGCTCGCGCTCGGCGGCGACGCGCGCGCCACGCCCACCATCCCTGGCGATTACCGCGCCTTCTACGCGCTGCTCGTCCGCGCGATCCGCGACGGCGGTCCGCCGCCGATCGATCCGAGAGAGGCGCTGGCCGGACTGCTGGTCATCGAAGCGGCGCTGCGCTCGGCGGCACGCGGATCTCGGAGCTAGCCACGGCCACCGATTGCGCCGACCGTCCGGTAAACGCCCTCCCCTCTGAAGCCGTCCCACTCTCGGGACCATGCGAAGCGAGTGCCCATGTGAACCGCACCGGAATCCGAGTTGAGCGACGAACCCGCCATCGATGAGCTGGTCCGTGCCTCCCAGCGTGGCGACGAGCTGGCGCTCGCGCGGCTGCTGGCCGCGATGCGGCCGCGGGTCTATCGCTGGGCGCTGGTGCATACCGGCCAGCCCGATGATGCCGAGGACATCACGCAACAGGCGCTCCTGAAGCTGCATCACGGCATCGGCAGTTTCGGCTTCGCGGCTCGCTTCACGACCTGGCTGTACGCGATCACCCGCAGGGCAGCCGCGGACTGGAGACGCACCCGGCACCGGCGGCTCACACTCCTCGGCGCGCGGCCCATCGAGGAGAAATATGCGATGCAGCACCATGACTCGCGGTCGCGGCTTTTGCAGCTCGTGCGCGAGCAGCTGGGCAGTCTGCCGGCGCGACAGCGCGAGCTGTTCGACCTGGTCGACCTGCAGGGTCTGTCGCCGGCCGAGGCCGCGGATCTGCTCGGACTGAACCACAGCACGGCGCGCGTGCACGTGCTGCGTGCGCGCCGCGCCATTCGCGCACGCATACTTGCCGTGCATCCGCACATCGTGGAGGAAATGCGATGAACCGAGTGACCTGCGCCGCGGCGCGCGAGCTGCTGCTCGATGCGGACCCGGTACTGCTGCGCGCGCAGCGCGATTCGGCCCTCGAGCGGCACCTGCGTACCTGCCCGAGCTGCGCTGCCGCCGCACGGGCCGTGCTCGAGAATGACCGCGCTCTCGCGGACGCGCTGGCCGAGCTTGCCGGCAGCCCGCGGGCAGCTCGGCCCCGGCGAGGCCGGTGGCTGGCCATCGCCGCGCCGCTCGCGGCTGCCGCCGCGCTGCTGCTGGTCCTGTGGCAGCGAGACCCGCGCCAGGACACGGCATTTGCGCCAATTCCGCTGCCGGCCGAGCACGTGCCCGATGTGCCGATCGTAAACGCGCCCGCGACTGGTACCGTCGCAGTGATGCGCACGTCGAATCCGAACATCACGATCGTCTGGAGCCTGGAGAGCTAGGATCATGAAATACCTTACGAGCAGGGGAATGGCCGTGGTCGTGGCCCTCGCCATGCAAAGCTGCGGCGGTACCGGTGAGGGTGGCCGTACCACGCGCACGTTCGAGCTGGCGCACGTCGAGCCGGATCAGGCCCAGCTGCTGATCGAGCCGTACCTCGAGGGCGGGTCCGTCAACATCCGCCGGACGGAGCGCCCGGCGGCACTTACCATCACCGCCTCCGCCGGCCGCCTCGATCAGATCGAAGAGCTGCTGCGACGGCTGGACCAGCCGGCGGCGAAGGTACGGCTGCGCTTTCAGATCATCGAAGCGGACGGCTTCACGACATCGGACCCGGCGATGGCCGATGTGGAAGGCGCCCTGCGCGAGCTGTTCCGCTTCCGCGGCTACCGGCTCGTCGGTGAGGCCATCATCAATGGCGAAGCCAATAGCACCATGAAGCAGAGAATGCTGGTGCGAGACGAAGTTCCTGTCGAGCTGACCATCGAAGTGCCCGCCGTCCGGCGGGGTAGCGGCGGCAAGGCGGTGGAGATGCGCTTGTCGATGGACGTACAGGGACGCAGTGCCCTGAGCACCGCGGTCACGATCCCTGATGGGCAGACGGTCGTGCTGGGCAGCGCGCGGCCGG
The DNA here is from genome assembly GCA_035461105.1 of Longimicrobiales bacterium. Taxonomy (GTDB): domain Bacteria; phylum Gemmatimonadota; class Gemmatimonadetes; order Longimicrobiales; family RSA9; genus VEPF01. The sequence continues at coordinate 8,906 of DATHVV010000160.1, forward strand.
TGCCGAACGTCGGTACGCTCATTCTCGTGGTGCGTCCGGAGATCGAGTAGCATGTGAGCGACTGCGGCCGCCGGCAGTCACGTGCCACGGGCGTACATTGCTCTTCGACACTGCCGGCTGGCCGGCCAAGGGTACCGACGCACCCGCCCGAGCGGCGCGCGGCGCCCCAGCGGCCGCGCGCCGCGTCGGCTGGCCCGTTTCGGATCGAGGCGGGCACTGGAACGAGCGAATATCATCGAGCGACAGCGGCAAACTGGGCAGGATCCCGTGTCGCAACGCGCCGGTGTCCCGGCACCCCTGCTTTTCCGGTTTTTCGGAGGATTTTTCACATGCGCAAAGTGACGCTCGCCATGGTGGTGACGGCCCTCGTCGCGCTCCCTGCGGACGCCCTGGCGCAGTCCGTCGTGATCGAGGAATGGGCGGTGCCGTACGGCGGCCGCCCGCGTGATCCCGACGTCGATGCGCAGGGACGTGTCTGGTTCGTGGGCCAGGCCGGCAACTACATCGCCCATCTCGACCCGGCGTCGGGCGAGTTCCGGCGCTACGAGATCGAGGAAGGAACTCACCCGCACAATCTCATCGTCGATGCGGAAGGGATGGTGTGGTACGCGGGTAATCGCAACGCACGGATCGGCATGCTGAATCCGGAAACCGGGCAGACGCGGATCTTCAGTATGCCGGACCCGGCGGCCCGCGATCCGCACACGCTGACGTTCGACTCGAAGGGCGACGTCTGGTTCACCGTGCAGGGTGGCAACTTCGTCGGGCGGCTCACGCGCAGCAGCGGCACGATCGACCTGGTGAAGGTGCCCACCGAGCGCGCGCGACCGTACGGCATCAAGGTGGACTCGCAGGACCGTGCCTGGGTCGTGCTATTCGGCACGAACAGGCTGGCCATGATCGACCCGAAGACGCTGGCGCTCACGGAACATGAGCTGCCCCGTGCCGCCACGCGTCCGCGCCGGCTCGAGATCACTTCGGATGATGCGATCTGGTACGTCGATTACCAGGAGGGATACCTGGGCCGGTTCGATCCCGGCACCGGCACCGCGCAGGAGTGGCGCACGCCGGGCGGCGCCGGGTCGCGTCCCTACGCGACTGCGCTGGACAGCGAGGGCCGCATCTGGGTCTTCGAGAGCGGCGTCACCCCGAACCGGCTGGTCGGATTCGATCCGCGCACCGGGCAGTTCTTCGCGCAGGCGGAGCTCTCGGGCGAACGAAACACCGTCCGCCACGCCGTGTTCCACGAGCCGTCCGGCGCGATCTGGTTCGGCACGGACACCGAGAACATCGGCCGGGCGCGCGTGGTGCCGTGACCCCCCTCGGCCCGATCGCCGCGCTGCTCGTGTGCGTCGGCACCGCGGCGGCCGCGGCGGCAATCCCGCGGGCCTCGGTACACGGCCCCGAGCCCGGGCACACCGGCGGTTTCGGCGAGCCGACCTGCCGCGCGTGCCATTTCGACGGACCCGAGAACCCGGTTGACGCCGCCGTTACGCTTTCCGGCCTGCCGGGATCGTGGCTGCCCGGGCGCAGCTACCCGATCACCGTGGTCCTGGGCGGCGCGGAGCTTCGGCGCGGCGGATTCCAGCTGGCGGCGCGCTTCGC
>DATHVV010000161.1:0-39311 GCA_035461105.1 Longimicrobiales bacterium
GCGGGTCGGATGAGGATCGAGGCATGGCTCAGCGGATCATCCAGGTCGATGCGTTCTCGGACCAGCCGTTCCGGGGCAATCCGGCAGCGGTGTGCGTGCTCGAGCGGGAGCGCGACGAGCCGTGGATGCGCGACGTCGCCCGCGAGATGAACCTCTCGGAAACCGCTTTCCTGTGGCGGGAACGCGGCGCGTGGCGGCTACGGTGGTTCACGCCGGTCGCCGAGGTGGACCTGTGCGGCCACGCGACGCTCGCGGCGGCGCACGTGCTGTGGGAAGAGGACTACCTGCCCGCGGCGGCCGAGGCGCAGTTCGACACCCGCAGCGGGCGGCTCACAGGGCGGCGTGACGGCGACTGGATCGAGCTCGACTTCCCGCGCACACCGGCCACGCCCGCGGCCGCGGCCGCGGGACTGCTCGAAGCGCTCGGTGCCGCAGCGCCGGTGGCGGTCGCGCGCAGCCGCTTCGACTATCTGGTCGAGCTCGCCGCCGCCGCGGAAGTGCGCGCGCTCTCGCCCGACTTCGGAGCGCTCCGGCGCGTGGCCGCCCGCGGCGTGATCGTCACGGCGCGCAGTGATGACGCGGCGAGCGATTTCGTATCGCGCTTCTTCGCCCCGGCCGTCGGCGTGGACGAGGACCCGGTGACCGGCTCGGCGCACTGCTGCCTCGCGCCCTGGTGGGCCGAGCGTCTGGGCCGCGACCGCCTCACCGGACACCAGGCGTCCGCGCGCGGCGGGCTGGTGAGGGTGGAGCTGCGCGGCGAACGCGTGCGGCTCGCCGGGCGCGCGGTGACGGTGCTGCGCGGCGAGCTGGTGGGTGGCGCCGACCGCGCTGCGGAAGCGATGTGAATCGACGGCGGGAGGCGGCAGCGTCGCACGCACGAGCGCCTGCGTACCGGCAGGGGCGGTGCGCGTGTGAAGCGGCCAGCAGACCGCAGGACGAGAACCCGGGAACGGGAGCGCGACGTGAACAGGGATGAAATGCCGAGCGAAGCGGAGCTGCGCGCGCGGCTCACGCCGGAGCAGTACGAGGTCACGCGGCGCAAGGGCACCGAGCGGGCCTTCACCGGGGAGTACTGGGACACGAAGACCCCCGGCGTCTACCGCTGCGTCGTGTGCGGCACCGAGCTGTTCGAATCCGACACGAAGTACGACTCCGGGTCCGGCTGGCCGAGCTTCTATCAGCCCATCGATCCCGCCGCGGTCGCGACGGAGGAGGATCGCAGCCACGGCATGCGGCGCACCGAGGTGAAGTGCGCGAAGTGCGCGTCGCACCTCGGACACGCGTTTCCGGACGGTCCGAAGCCTACCGGGGTGCGGTACTGCATCAACTCGGCGGCGCTCTCTTTCGAGGGCGAGGGCGACGCCGAGGGCGAAGGCGTTGCCGAGGGCGAGGGCGTTGCCGAGGGCGAGGGCGAGGGCGAGGGGCGAGGGAAGCGGTGAGGGTGGAGGCGACGATGTCAGGGCGCGGTTGTGCAGTGGTGTTCGGGCTGCTGATGGCCGCGCTGCTGCCGGGGATTGCGGTGGGCCAGTCGCTCGCGGAGCCGCGCACGGTGCCGGAGCGGACAGGGTACGTCGAGACGTCGCGCTATGCCGACGTGACGTCCTTCCTCGAGCGGGTGGCGGCGGCCTCACCGGCGATCCGACTGGGCACGCTGGGCTATACCACCGAGGGGCGCGCGATCCCGCTCGCGATCGTGAGCCGGGACGGGCTCGCGGACGCGGCCGGGGTGCGAGGCTCGGGCCGAGTCGTCGTCTATATCCAGGGCAACATCCACGCGGGCGAGGTGGAGGGCAAGGAGGCGGCGCAGGTGCTGCTGCGCGAGATCGCCGCGGGGCAGCACCGGGCGTGGCTCGACTCGCTGGTGCTGCTGGTGGTGCCGATCTACAACGCGGATGGGAACGAGCGGGTCTCGCTCGCGAACCGGCCGCTGCAGCACGGCCCGACGGGCGGCATGGGCCAGCGCGCGAACGGCCAGGGCTTCGACATCAACCGCGACTACATGAAGCTGGACACGCCGGAGGCCGTGGCCACGGCACGGCTGCTCACCGAATACGATCCGCACATCACGATCGACCTGCACACGACGAACGGCACGCGCCACGGCTACCACCTCACGTACTCGCCGCCGCTGCACCCGAACAGCGACTCCGCGATCGTGCGGCTGCTGCGGCGCGAGTGGCTGCCCTCGATCACGCGCGCGATCGATCAGGCGACCGGCTGGGACATGTACTACTACGGCGACCTCGACGGCGAGGGTGAGCGCCGGGGGTGGTACACGTTCAGTCACCAGCCGCGTTTCGGCACGAACTACTGGGGACTGCGCAACCGGGTGTCGCTGCTCTCCGAGGCGTTCTCCTACGCGAGCTTCGAGGAGCGCATCCGGGCGACCTTGCTGTTCCTGTCGGCGGTGCTCGACCACGCGCGCCGCGACGCGGGCACCGTCCGGCGGCTGGTAGCGGCGGCGGCCGCGCGCCGACTGATCGGCGACTCGCTGGCGCTGCGCGCGGGCTTCGAGCGATCCGCGGAACCGGTCGATATCCTGCTCGGCGAGATGCGCGAGGAGCGTCATCCCTGGACGGGGGCCACCATGCTGCTGCGGACGGGCGTGCAGCGCACCGAGCGGGTCTACGAATACGGCACGTTCGCGCCGACGCTGCGCGAGCGCGTTCCGGCGGCCTACTACGTGCCTGCGGCCGCGCGCACCGCGCTCATCAAGCTGGAGCAGCACGGGGTGCGCACGGGCGTGCTGGCGCGGGACACGTCGCTCACGGTGGAGCGCTTCGCGGTCGATACCACGTTCCTGGCCGAGCGGGAGTTCCAGAAGCACCGGGAACGCACCATCGAGGGGCGCTGGACTGCCGGGCGCGCCACGCTCGGCGCCGGCGAATACGTGCGGGTACCGATGGACCAGCCGCTCGCGCGCGTGGTCTTCGCGCTGCTCGAGCCCCGCTCCGACGATGGGCTGGCCACCTGGAACGTGTTCGACCGCGAGCTGGACGAGAACGGCGCGTTCCCGGTGCTGCGCAGCCACTGAGCGTACATCGCAGCGGCTGCGAAGGGGGCGCTCGCCGCGACGGCGAGCGCCCCCTTCGTGCCGTCGCGGGCGGCGCTTCAGCGATCGAGCAGCACCCGCTGGAACAGCGCCATGACACGCGGATCCTCGTCCTTCTGGCCGAGCCAGAAGAATGCGGCCTTGCGGATCTCGGGCTCGGGCGAGTGCTCCGCGACCTCGAGCAGCGCGGTCACGGCCTGGTCGCTGCGCTGCTGGGACAGGGCGAACACGGCATGCTTGCGCAGCTCGAGCTCCTCGGAGTCATCGCTCAGGATCGAGTGCAGCCCGCGCGCCGCCTTCTCGCCCGCCGCCTGGCTCGTCCAGAAGATCGCATTCCGGCGGGTCTCCTCGCGGACGCCGCGGTCGGTCGCGAGCGCGAGCATGGCAGGAGCCCAGTCGGTATCGGCGATGGTGGCCGCGAAGAGCGCGTCCCCCGAGCGTCGCGAGACCACGCGTGCGGCGCTGCCGAGCAGGAACTCGACAGCCTCGGCCGCGCTCACGGCGCCGAGGTCGGTGGCCGGCTCCGACCCGGGCTCGCCGACGCGCACGCGGACCCGCTCGACCTGGCCGCCGTTCAACTCGAGCGCGACGAACGCCGGCCCGAACCGGCAGCGGGCGCGCATCTCGTCGGCGCTCAGATCGCGGACTCCCGACGAGCCGCGGAAATTCGTGAACGAGTAGCCGTGGCCACCTTCGTGGAAGCGCACGATGCTCTCGTCGAGCCCGCAGACATCGGGGTGCGCCGGGTACTGGAAGCGGACGGCGCCGTCCCGCGTGCGGCCGACGCGGTCGGCGAGCGACTGCGCCGGCAGTGGCGCAGCCGCGGTGCAGAGGGAGGCAGCCAGCAGCAGATGGAGCCCGGTGCGGCGCATGGGGTCCCTCACTGGTTGATGATGTCGAGCAGGAAGCGCGCCGCCCTCGGGTCCCTGGACTGGCCGAGCCAGAAGATGGCGCGCTTGCGGAGCGACGGGTCCTTCTCGGTCTTCGCGATCTCCATGAGGCGGTCCACGGCGGCCGCGTCGCGGCGCTGCGAGAGCACGAAGATCACCTGCTCCTTCATCTCGGTGCTGGGCATGCGCGCGTAGAGCTGGCCGAGCCGGGCCACATCGACGCCGCGCCGCTGGCTCACCCAGAAGAGCGCGTGCTTGCGCAGCTCCAGATCCTCGCGCTCGTTCAGAGCCAGGTCGAGCAGCCACTGGGCGGCGCTCTCGTCGCCCTGCTGACCGATCGAGAAGATGATGTTCTCCTTCAGCTCCGGCTGCAGCCGCGGGTAGATCTCCTTCAGGAACGCGACGTTCTGGCCGCCCGGCCGCTGTCCGATCCAGAAGATGGCCTTCTTGCGGAGCTCCGTCGGAAGGTCGTCACGCAGCGCGTAGTTGCGCAGCGCCTCGGTGGCGCGCGCCGAGCGGTGCTGCGAGAGCGCAAAGATCGCCTGCTCCTGCAGCTTCGCATCGCGCGTGCTGCCGAGCACCTGCTCGATGGCCGCGAGCGAACGCTCGGTGTTGACCTGCGAGAGCCAGAACACGGCCTGCTGCCGAACCTCCGCATCGGGATCATCGCGCACGGCGTCGAGCAGCACGTCCTCGGTCCGGTCGGTCTTCTTCTGCGCGATCAGGAACACGGCCTTGCGGCGGAGCTCGGCGGAGCACGCATCGCGCTTCTTCATGACCTGCTCGAGGATCGGCATCGCCTGCGCCGCGTCCATCTGCAGCAGCGCGTTGATGGCTTCCACCTTGACGGCCATGCCGGCGTCATCGCAGCCGGCGCGGGCGACCGCCGCGCCGCGCGCCTGCACCTCCTCGGCGGCGCGCGCATCCCCGCGCTGCGCCAGCTCGGAGTTGACGCGGGCGAGCAGGGCCGGGGCGTCGCGCTGCGCGCGCCAGTCCCCGGCGTGACGGGTCCGCATCGCCTCGAGTGCCGCCCGGGCACGCTGCAGCTCGGCGCGGCCGCCCACGCGGCTGCGGGCGAACGCCTCCCAGTAATACGCCTGGCCGCGGTACTCGCTGGCCCGGAAGCGCGCGTCCTGGTGGAGCCGGAAGTAGAGATCCGCGGCACGCGCGTACTGGCCGTCGTTGATGGCGCGGCGCGCGGCGCGCCACAGCGAGTCGGCCGGGTCCTGCGGCACCCAGGCCGCCGGCGGCAGCGGATGCGGAGCATGGACCGCATAGGTGGCGGGTGCGACCGGAGCCGGCGGCGCCGGCAGCGCGAGCGCCGCGGACGCGGGCGCCGGCGCCGGCACGGCCACCTGGAAGCTCACGGGAGCTGCGGGCGCCGCGCGCGCCGCGAGCACGGGCGCCGCGAGCGTCGCGGGGGGCACCGGGGGCGCGGGCGGCTCCTGTCGCAAGTCCGACTGCGACGCCGGGTGGAGCGCGAGCAGGGTGGCGAGAGCGATAGTACTGGTGATCATGGGATCTATCTCCGGTCAGCTGCCCGCGAGGTTCGGCCTCGCGGTGGCGGCGCGCAGCCGAAGCAGCACGTCGCGCTGGTTGATGCCATCCTGAATCATCTCGACTTCATCGCCCGCGCGGCCGGCCTGCAGGTCCGCGATCTGGGCGAGCACGAGCTCGAGGTCCACCAGGAGCTTGTTGAGGTCGGGGTCGCTGCCGGCGGGCGAATCGAGCAGCAGCCGGGTGTCGGTGAGCAGATCGCCCGCCCAGCCCGCCACCTCCTCGGTCCGCCCGCCGCGGGTATCGGCCGCCAGCGAGGCGAGCAGCGCCTCGGTGCGGTCGAGGTGCTGGACGGCAGCCATGCGGTAGGGCAGCATGGCCGCGGCCGAATCGGCAGGCGCGGCACTGTCGCCGGCCGCGATCATGGGCGCCGTGCCGGGACGGCCCGTCGGACCGAGGCGTCCGATCGCGATGCCGAGCACGAGCATGGCGGCGAGCGCACTGCCCCAGCGCAGCCAGGTCGCGGCGCGCTGCGGGCGAACCCGACGGGCGAGCGGGATCACGGTCCCGGTGCGGCCGCGGTCGCGCCGGTCGCGGCGCGCCGCGTCGATGCGGCGCCAGAGCTCCTCGCGCGGCACCTCGACCTCGGGCTCGTGCTCGCGCGCGATCCGCTGGATGTACTCGTTGAAGCGCTCGTCGTCGTGCGTCATGCCCATTCTCCCGCGAACTCGGCGAGCGACTCGCGCAACCGCGCGCGTGCCCGTGACAGCCTGGCCTTGGAGGTGCCGGAAGGAATCGACAGCACCCGTCCGATCTCGTCGTGGCTGTAGCCCTCGACGTCGTACATGACGAACACCACGCGGTAGGGCTCGGGCAGGCCCGCGATCGCGGCGCGCAGCCGGGTCTTCAGATCCGGCTCGGCTTCGCGCCGGCTGACGCCGACCGGCACGGCGTCGTGCAGCTGGGTTTCCCGTTCGTGCCACCGTTTCACCTTGCGCATGCCGTTGAGTGAGACCGACACCGCGACCGAGTGCAGCCAGGTCGAGAGCGCGGACTGACCGCGGAAATCGCCGAGCCGGTCGAAAGCGCGCACGAAGGTCTCCTGCGTGAAATCCTGCGCCAGGTCGCGGTCGCCGTTGGCGATCCGGTAGCAGAGCCGGTAGACCCGCTCCACGTGGGCGTCGTACAGGGCCCGCTCGGCGGCCGCGTCCCCCTCCAGGACCCGACCTATCAGCTCTCGTTCGGACAACCCGGCCGCAGGGGTTGAAGTCGCTTTCATGTCGTGCTGCCTGTGAGACACGAGGTGGCCCGGATCGGTTGCCGGACCCGCAGCTCTGGAATCTACGCGCGCGGGGCGGCGGCGGCGGGCGAGGTGTGACGAAGTGCGGCCGCCCGGGGGTGCAAGAGGGCGGCCGCGGGCCACGCCGGCGAGCGGCGGCGGGTGAGCCCGCCGATTGAGGCGGGCCGCGGCGGCCGCTATCATTCGGCATGCCTGCCGCCACGCGCCGCGCGCGCGTCCCCGACGAACAGCTGATGCTGCCGCTCGCCTGGCTCGGCGAGGATGATGTGCTCGCGGCGCTCCGTGCGGCCGGGGTCGCGGATGTCGCGCGGGTCCGGTTCCGTGACAACCGCTCCCGGCTCATCTCGCTGTCCGCGGACCGGGTGCGACTGAACCTGCACACCTGCTTCCGGGCGGCCTCCCCGGAGGTGCTCGCCGCCATCGCAGCGTTCGCGAGTGCGCGCGGGGACACGCTCGGCTATCGCCGGGCGATCGAGCGCATGCGCGCCTGGCACGAAGCGCAGGTGACGGAGGAAGCCGCGGGGCCGTCGCCGACCGGTACCTGCAGCGGGACGCCCGCGCAGCTGCAGCTGCTGGGTCACGCCTACCGCCAGCTGAACCGCGCGCACTTCGGGGGCGCGTTGCCGGACGTGCTGCCGGTGCGGCTGAGCGATCGCATGACGCGGCGGCTGGGGCACGTGCAGTACGGCCGCGACAGCGTCACCGAGATCGCGCTCAACATCGACCTGCTGCTCGAGGGCAACGAGGGCGCGCTGGTGGACACGCTGCTGCACGAGATGGCGCATGCCGAGGCGTGGCTGCGCTACGGGCACCGGGGTCACGGCCGGATCTGGCGCTCGGTCGCGGCCCGGGTCGGCTGCGAGGCGCGCGCCTGCTCGGATGTCCGGATCCGGCGCCGCCGGCGCGGCTACCCCGCGACGACGCGCGTGCCCGTGCTGCCGCTGCTCTGAGCCGACTGCGTTGCGATGCGAAGCGGGGCGCTCCGCGGCTGCGGGCGCCCCTCTTCGCATGCGTACATCGCGTCGTCTCGGGAGCCGTGCTCGGGTCCGGAGCTCAGGGTTCCAGCGGCAGGTCCGGCGCGACCGGGCCCACCGCACCGTGCGCGGCCAGCAACGCGATCGCTGTGGCGCCATCGAGCGTCTCGCGCTCGAGCAGCGCGTGGGCGAGCGCATCGAGCGCCGGGCGGTGCGCCGCCACGATCGCGCGCGTGCTCTCGTAGAGACGCTCGAGCAGCTGCCGCACCGCCGCATCCATCGCGGCCTGCACATCGGCGCTGAGCGGTCCGGCCTGGTCATCGTGGACCAGCAGCGAGCCGGTGTCGGCCATGCCGAGGCGGTAGACCATGCGTCGCGCGACGCGGTTCACGTGCACGAGGTCGCTCTCGGCGCCGCCCGTGACATGCTCCCGGCCGAAGACCAGCTCCTCCGCGACCCGCCCGCCCAGACCCTTGATGATCTGGCCTTCCAGGTAGCGCCTGGAGTAGAGGTGCCGGTCATCATCGGGCGCGAAGTGCGCGACACCCATGGCCCGGCCGCGCGGCTGGATCGTGACCTTGTGGAGCGGGTCCTCGGGACACGCGATCACGCCGGCGAGCGCATGTCCCGCCTCGTGATACGCCACGATCCGCCACTCGCGGTCGTTCGCGCGGAAGCCGACGCGCTCCTTGCCGAGCAGCATCCGGTCGCGCGCCGCCTCGAAGTGGCGCCATTCGACCTGCGCGGTGTGATCGCGGACCGCGACGATGGCGGCCTCGTTCAGCAGGTTCGCGAGCTCGGCGCCGCTCGCGCCCGGGGTCAGGCGCGCGAGCCGCGCGAGATCGACGTCCGCGCCGAGCGGCACGCCGCGCCCGGCGGCATGCAGTCGCAGGATCGCCTCCCGGCCGTCGATCGTGGGCAGGCCGACGCTCACGATGCGGTCGAATCGTCCGGGCCGCTGGAGCGCGGGGTCGATGTCCTCGGGGCGGTTCGTGGCACCGATCACGATCACGCCCTCGGCCTGCGTGAACCCGTCCATCTCGACGAGCAGCTGGTTGAGCGTGCGGTCGTCCTCGTTGTGCGACCGGTTGCGTCCGCGCACGCCGCCGAGCGAGTCGAGCTCATCGATGAAGATCACGCCACCCTTCTTGCGTGCCTTCGCGAACAGGGAACGGATGCGCTGCGCGCCGAGGCCCACCACGAAGCCGGTAACCTCCGACCCCGCCAGGTGGAAGAACGGCACGCCCGCCTCGCCGGCGATCGCGCGCGCGAGCAGCGTCTTGCCGGTACCCGGCGGGCCGACCAGCAGCACGCCCCGCGGCACGTGCGCGCCCATGACCGTGAACGACGCCGGCAGCCGCAGGAAGTCCACGATCTCGCGCAGATCCTCCGCGGCGCCCTGCGTGCCCGCGACGTCCGCGAACGTGGTCGTGCTCTCGCCCTTACGACCCACGCTGCCGCCGCCGCCCTGGCCGCGGAAGTTCAGGTACAGGAAATAGCCGAGGCCGCCGAACAGCACGAGCTGCAGCAGCACCGCTAGCGTGTTGCGGTAGACATCCGGGTTGCGCGCGCGCCGGAAGCTCACCTCGACACCGGCCGCGTGCGCGCGCTCGATCAGCAGGTCCGCACTCTCCAGCGGATACACGCTCACGAAGTCGGCGGGCGCCCCGGTCGCGGCGGACGCACCCGCCCAGCGTCCCTCGACGACGTCGCCCTTGACGATCTCCAGCGTGCCCACCCGGCCGGACTCGATGGCCTGCAGCAGCTCGCTGTAGCCGAGCGTGCGCGGCTCGGCACGGCCCGGCAGCAGGACCGGCAGCGCGACCAGCGCGGCCCCGAGCAGCACGATGACGGGGATGATGTACTTCCAGGTGCCGACCAGACGTCGACTGCCGGTGGCGGAGACCCGGCGGGGCAGCTTCTGCGCTACGTCCTGCATGTGACTTCTGAAGCGTTGTGGAAATGAGGGGCAGGCCCGACCGGACCGGCACTCGTTCTTTACCTGCGAGGCCACGCAAAGTGCCCCCGGGCGGGGGGGGAATCAGGATCCGGGCCCCGTTTCCCGTGTACGACCGGCTCGCCTTCGACACACCTGCCACCCCCGCGGGCCATGGCCTCTTCCTGGATACGGCGGTTGCGGCCCGCAGCGGCCGCGCTGCTGCTCGCGGCCGGAGCGGTGCCCGCGGCGGCCCAGCACGAGCATGCCCCGGAGGCCCCGGCTGTACACTGGGGCGTGCACGCAGTGCTGCTAGGCAGCCGCGTTTCGCCGGGGGTCGGCGGCGGCCCGGTGACGGAGGGATATCTGACGCAGCCGACGCTGCACGCCGGTTTCAGCGCGAGGCGCGCGCGACTGTCGGGGATGCTCTCGATCAGCCTGGAAGGCCTGACGCTGGAACGAGGCGAACTGGGGCCGGGCGCGTACGGGGAGGGCTACATCGACCGCCGGCATCCGCATGCGTACGTGCACGAGGCGGTGCTCACGCTGCAGCCGACGCGGGTGCTCTCGGTCACGGCCGGCCGCGGCTTCGCTCCGTTCGGCACGGACGATCCGATGACGCGTCCGTTCGTGCGGTTCCCCGTGAACCATCACCTGGGCCAGGTGCTGGAGCGGATCGTGATGATCGGTGCGGCGCGGTACGGCCCGGCGATCGTGGAAGGGGGCCTGTTCAGCGGCGGCGAGCCGGAGGATCCCGGCGACCTGGGCTCCCTGGACCGGTTCGGGGACTCCTGGTCGGCACGCCTCACGCTGTTGCCGTGGCCGGGGTTGGAGGTGCAGGCGAGCCACGCGAGCGTGACGTCGCCGGAGTTCGTGGTGGGCGAGGGCTGGGACCAGCGCAAGCGGAGCGTGTCGGTGCGTCTGGAGCGGCAGACGACGCTGGGGAGGGCGTACGCGCTGGCGGAGTGGAAGCGCACCACGGAGCTGGACGATGGGGAAAGAGTATTCGCGTTCGGCAGCGTGCTCGGCGAGGCGTCGCTCGGGCGCGGCGGCTGGAGCGGGGCGTTGCGGATGGAGCGCACGGACCGGCCGGAGGAGGAGCGCCGCTCGGCGTATCGCACGCCGTGGCCGCACGTGGATGCGCACGTGCTGGGCATCAGTCGGTGGCTGATCGGCGCACTGCGGTTACAGCGGGACATGGCGTGGCGGCGGTTCCGGGCCGCGCCGTTCGCGGAGCTGGCATACGCGCGCGTGAGCATGAAGGCGGAGGGGTTGTTCGATCCACGCGAGTGGTATGGCGACGACACATTCACGAGCGTGTCGCTCGGCGTGCGGCTGGGCGCGGGGACGGGGGTCGGGCGCATGGGCCGTTACGGCGTTGCCGTGCCGCGGGGAGCCGATCGCACGGTGGCAGAGACCAGGTGAGGTTGCGAATGCAGTGGACTCGAATCGTGCTCGGCGCGGCGGTGTTGCTGGGAACCGCCTGCAGTGACCCATCAGGGCCGGATCGCCCGGGCGGCGACCCGGTGGATCCGCCGCTCACGCTGGAGGTGACGGGCCACGGCGCCGTGAGCGAGCGCTACACGGCGGAGATCGCGGTCGCCGGTGACTGGGCGTACACCAGCACCTGGGGCCTGCGCAGTGCCCCCGGCAACGTCGTGAAGATCTGGAACGTGGCGGGTGCACCCGCGCTCATCGACTCGCTGGTGATCAGCGACGCGACCACCACCGGCGACGTGCAGATCTCGCCGGACGGCACGCTGCTCGTGGTCGCAACCGAGTACACGCCCGGCTCGATCGTGATCTTCGAGCGCAGCGATCCCGCGCGCCCGACGCAGATCGCGCGCTTCAGCAGTGCGCACACCAGTCCGGGCGTGCACACGGTGAAGCTGGGCGTGGTGAGCGGCCGGCTGTACGCGTTCCTGTCGGTGGACCCGCAGGCGGGCGTGCCGGCGCGGCTCGTGATCGTCGATCTCGGCGACCCCGCGGTCCCGGAGGAAGTCTACTCGCAGGTGATGGGCGACCCGTTCGTGCACGACGTCGCGGTGCGCGACGGCTACCTGTTCACGGCCCTCTGGGACGGCGGGATGACGATCTGGGATATCGGCGGCGGCGGGGCCGGCTCACCCGCGAGCCCGGTGCCGCTCGGTACGGTGGTGCCGGCGTCCGGCAACATTCACAACATTGCCTGGCTGCACGATGCGGTGACCGGCTCGCAGCGGTACGTGTTCCTGGGCGAGGAGGGACCGGGCAGCGTCGGCTCGGGCACTGCATCGGGCGACATCCACGTGATCGACATCTCGAACCCGGCGCAGCCGGTCGAGGTGGCGATCTACTCGGTGCCGAACGCGGGCACGCACAACTTCGCGCTGGACGAGGCCAACGGATACCTCTACGCCGCGTACTACAACGCCGGCGTGCGGGTGCTGGACGTGCGCGGCGACCTGGGCAGCTGCGCCGCTGCGCAGCGCACCGCCGCGGGACTCTGCGACCTGCGCGCGATGGGCCGCGAGGCGGCCGTCGGTCTCACCACTGGCGCCTTCATCTGGGGCGTGGCCTTGCAGGGCGCGAGCGTTTACGCCTCCGACATGCGCACCGGACTGTACCGGTTGAGCACGGCGCCGCTGCAGCGCTGAATCGGCTCGTCAGAGGCGCTTCACGCCCTCCACGATGAGCCGGTCGCGAAGCGATACCGGGAGGCGCTGCAGCCAGACGCGGGTTCGGGCATCGCGGCCGACGACGTAGCGCGCGCGCGGGCGCCGGGCGGTGAGCGCATGCTCGATCGCGGCGGCGACGATCTCCGGCGGGCGCCCGTTCACTCCGCGGGCCGCGCGCTCGCGCAACCGTGCGAGGGGCCGCCCGTAGTACTCCAGCGCAGCGGGCGGCATGCGCGCGACGAGCGCTGCTCCGTAATGCAGCGCGCTCGCCCAGACGGGCGTCGCGATGACCCCGGGCTCGATGATGGATACCTGCACGTGCCAGGGCGCCAGCTCGACGCGCCAGGCATCGGCAATCCCTTCGAGCGCGTGCTTGGACGCACCGTAGGCGCCGACGAACGGCATGGCACTGCGTCCCGAGATCGACCCGATCAGCACGATGCGTCCGCGCGCGATGCGCAGCGCCGGAAGCACCGCTTGCGCCACCGCCACCTGCCCCACCACGTTCACCTCCAGCTGGCGGCGCAACTCCGCGAGCGGCAGGAACTCGAGCGGTCCCGCGATCGCGATGCCTGCGTTGGCGACGACGCCGTCGAGCCCCGCGACTTCGCGCTCCGCGAGGATGCGCGCGCCCGCCTCGCGTACCGCCCCCTCGTCCGTGATGTCGAACTCGAGCACGGTGATCTGCGCGCCGTGCCGCTCGCGCAGCGCCTCGGCGTGCTCCGGTTTCCGCACACTGGCATAGACGTGCCAGCCGCGGGCTACCAGCCGGTCGACGGTGGCCGCGCCGATGCCGGTGGAGCAGCCGGTCACGAGGGCCGAGCGGGAGCGGGAACGGGAAGGGCGAGCCATGGCGTGAACTCCCGGTGAGTGGATGTGACGCCAGGGCGGTGCACCGCGCATGCCGTCATGGTCCGATCCAAATCCGACCGCACGGTGGGATTAGACCAGCCCGCACCCCGGGCCGCAATGCGCCCCCCTCGCCCTCGCCCTCCGTCCTCGCCCTTCCCCTACACAACATCGTCCGAACTCCTACAGCATGAACTGCGGGGTGCGCCAGTTTGCGACAGGCGGCGGGACGGCCGCGGCGGAGGCGTACGACAGGAGGTTCGCATGCGGGAGCTGCGCATCCACGGCCGGGGCGGACAGGGGGCGGTGGTCGCCTCGAAGCTGCTGGCGGTGGCGCTGTTTCACGAGGACAACTGGGTGCAGTCGTTCCCGGCGTTCGGGGTGGAGCGCCGGGGCGCGCCGGTGACGGCGTTCCTGCGGGTGGACCGGGCGCCGATCCGACTGCGCTGCGAGATCACGGAGCCGGACGACGTGGTCGTGCTGGACCCGACCCTGGTCGAGGCCATCGACCTGACGGGCGGCCTGAAGCCGGGCGGACTGGTGCTGATCAACTCCCCGCGCGGGCCGGAGAGCTACCCGTCGCTGGCGCAGTTCCGGGTGGCCACGGTGGATGCGAGCGGGATCGCGTTGCGCCATCAGCTGGGCAGCCGGACGCAACCGATCGTGAACACCGCGATCCTGGGCGCGTTCGCGGCGGCGTCGGGGCTGGTCCGGCTCGAATCCGTGTGCAGCGCGATCCGGGAGGAGATCGCTCAGCACCCCGAGGCGAACGTGCGGGCGGCGGAAGAGGCCGCGCGCGAAGTGCGGGTGCTCATGGAGGTGGCCCATGTCTGAGATCGGACCGCGGGACCTCTCGGTCAGCAGCACGACCACGGAAATGAACCGGACGGGCTCGTGGAAGTACATCCGCCCGGTCTACCACGACCGGGTCGCGCCGTGCAACGAGCGCTGTCCGGTGGGCATCGACATCGAAGGCTACATGAACCTGCTGCGCGAGGACCGCATCGACGAGGCGGTCGATCTGCTGCTGCGGGAGAACCCGATGCCGGCGGTAACGGGGCGGGTATGCGACCATCCCTGCGAGCAGGCGTGCAACCGGTGCGGCCTGGATGGGGCGGTCGCGATCCACGCGGTCGAGCGGATGCTCGGGGACCGTGCGCTCGAGCGTCCCTACCCGGCCGCACCGCTGCGGCAGCGCGAGCAGGTCGGCGTAGTGGGCTCGGGCCCCGCCGGCCTGGCCTGCGCCTATCATCTGGCGCGGCTCGGCTACCCGGTGACCGTGTTCGAGGCGGCGCGCGAGCCCGGCGGCATGCTGCGTCTCGGCATCCCGGAGTACCGGCTGCCGCGCGCGGTGCTCGACCTGCAGCTCGATCGAATCCGCGAGCTGGGCGTGAACTTCGTGTGCGGGGTGCGGCTGGGCGGCGACCTGCAGTGGAACGTGCTGTCCTGGTTCGATGCGGTGTTCATGGCGCCCGGTGCGCACCTGCCGCGCCCGCTCGGTGTGCCGGGCGAGGGGCACGCGCGAGTGCGCCAGGGTCTCGACTTCCTGGCCGATGTGAACGGCGGCCAGCGCCCGGACGTGGGCGGGCGCGTGCTCGTGATCGGGGGCGGCAACACCGCGATGGACTGCGCGCGCACCGCGCGCCGCCTGGGCGGCGCGGTGAGCGTGATGTACCGGCGCACGCGCGCGGAGATGCCGGCGATCGCCGAGGAGATCCAGGACGCGGAGGCCGAGGGGGTGAGCCTGGAGTTCCTCGCCGCGCCGGTCGCGTTCCATCCGCTCGACGCGGGCGTACTGGACGCCGAGTTCGAGCGGATGGTGCTGGGCGAGCCGGACGCAAGCGGCCGGCGCTCGCCGGTGCCGACCGGGGAGCGCTTCAGGACGCGCGCCGACCTGGTGCTGCTCGCGACCGGGGAGAACGCATCGATCGAGTCGCTGCCGCTGAACGTCGACATCGAGCGCGGCGCGATCCGCGTGGACGAGCTGGGCACCACCACGGTTCGCGCATTCTTCGCGGGCGGCGATGCGGCCGGCCACGAGCGAACGGTGGCGCACGCGCTGGGCGCCGGCAAGCGCGCGGCGCTGGGCATCGACCGCTACCTGCGGCAGGCGCGCGGCGAGCGCGAGTTGCGCGATCCGGTCCAGACCCGGGTCGCGAGCGGCAACCTCAGCATGACCCGCTGGCGGGGCGACGATCCGGTCCGGCGGGTGGACCCGGTGGAGGAAGTGGTCGGCCCGGCCGACGTCAACCTGACGCATTTCGCGCCCGCCGCACGGCATGCGGACCACAAGCCGAACGGCGAGACCGCGACCACCTTCGTGGAGGTCAATCTCGGGCTGAGCGCGGCGGACGCGCTGGCCGAAGCGCACCGCTGCTTCAACTGCGGCGTGTGCAACGAATGCGAGCTGTGCCTGATTTACTGCGCGGACGTCGCCATCCGCCGGACCGAGGGCGGCGCCCGCTTCGAGATCGACCTGGATTACTGCAAGGGCTGCGGCGTCTGCGCGGAGGAGTGCCCGCGCGGGGCCATCAGCATGACGCGAGAGGGGCTCTAGCATGGCGATTCGCAAGGTCATCATCGGCAACCACGCCGTGTCCTGGGGCGTGCAGCTGGCTCGTGCGGAAGTCATCGCCGCCTACCCGATCACGCCCCAGACCCAGGTCGTCGAGGCACTCTCGGAGATGTGCGCGAGCGGCGACCTGGACGCCCGCTTCATCAAGGTCGAGTCGGAGCACTCGGCGATGGCGGCGTGCATCGGCGCCAGTGCGACCGGCGCGCGCGCGTTCACGGCTACCTCGTCGCAGGGTCTCGCGCTCATGCACGAGCTGCTGCACTGGGCGTCGGGCGGCCGTCACCCGATCGTGATGGCGGACATCAACCGGGCGCTGGGTCCGGGGTGGAACATCTGGACGGACCAGACCGACTCGCTCGCCCAGCGCGACACCGGCTGGGTACAGCTCTACTGCGAGACGAACCAGGAAGTGCTCGACACCACGATCATGGCGTTCAAGCTGGCGGAGCGGGTCAACCTGCCCGTGATGCTGGTGCTGGATGCTTTCTATCTGTCGCACACCGCGGAGCCGGTCGAGATCCCCGACATCGCCGAGATCGACGCTTTCCTGCCGAAGCGGGACGCGAAGCTGAAGCTGGACACGTCGGATCCCCATTCGTTCGGCGCGCTCGTCAAGCCGGATGCCTACATGGAGATGCGGCTGGCGCTGCAGCAGGCGATGCGGGAAGCGCGCGTCGTCTTCGACGAGATCGAGGAGGAGTGGGAGCAGCAGTTCGGGCGCAGGTACGGCGCGGTGGAAGCGGATTACACGGAGGATGCGGAGATCGTGATCGTGGCCGCGGGCACGATGGTATCGACGGCGCGCCACGTGGTCGAGCAGCGGCGCGCGGCCGGCGAGCGGATCGGCCTGGTCAAGGTGAAGATGTTCCGGCCGTTCCCGACCGAGACGCTGCGCGCGGCGCTGCGGGGGGTGGCGAAGGTGGCGGTACTGGACCGCAACCTTTCGCCGGGCCACGGCGGGATCTTCGCGGAGGAGATCCGGTCCGGCCTGTACGAGGTACCGCCGGACGACCGGCCGAAGGTGTTCGGGTACGTGCTGGGCCTGGGCGGCCGTGACATCCGTCCGGAGACGATCGGGTCGATCATCGATCGCACGCGCGCGGCGGCGGCCCCCGAGCGCGAGGACCTGTGGGTGGGAGTCGAGGCATGAGCCAGATCATGATCAAGGACGCGGTCCCGGACCGCGAGCTGATGACGGCGGGGCACCTGGCCTGTCCCGGATGCGGCGGCGCGCTGGCCATGCGCATGGTGCTGAAGGAGCTGGGCCCGCAGACGATCGTCGTGATGCCCGCATGCTGCTGGTCGGTGATCGCGGGTCCCTACCCGCAGTCCTCGCTCCGGGTGCCGCTCTACCACACCGCGTTCGAGACCGGCGCAGCCTGTGCGTCGGGGGTGCGCGCCGCGCTCGACATGCGCGGCGACACGGAGACGACCGTGATGGTGTGGGCGGGCGACGGCGGCACCTTCGACATCGGGCTGCAGGCGCTCTCCGGCGCGGCCGAGCGCAACGAGGACATCCTGTACGTCTGCTACGACAACGAGGCGTACATGAACACCGGCATTCAGCGCTCCTCGGCGACGCCCTGGGGGGCATGGACCACGACCACGCCGGCGCAGCAGCCGCAGGCGAACCCGAAGAAGGACATCATGGCGATCATGGCGGCGCACCGCATCCCGTACGCGGCGACCGCCACCCCTGCCTACCCGGTCGACCTGCTCGAGAAGGTGCGCCGGGCCAGAGCGGTTCGGGGCATGCGCTTCCTGCACATCCTGGCGCCCTGCCCACCCGGCTGGAAGTTCTCCGACGAGCGGAGCATGGAGCTGGCGCGCATGGCCGTGCGCGCGCGCATCTTCCCGCTGCTCGAGGTGGAGGACGGGCTGCACTGGCGCTTCACGATCGATCACCCGGGAGACCCGGTGGAGCCGTACGTGCGTGCCCAGGGCCGCTTCCGGCACCTCGATGATGCGCAGCTCGCGACCGTGCAGGAGCGGGTCGACGAGCGCTGGGAGGAGCTGCTCGGGCGGGTCATGCGCTGAGCCGGGACCCGCGCCGAGCCGCTGCCACCGGGCGGCCGGCGGCGGACCGACCGCCGCGCTTGCGGACCGCAGCCGGCTTGCCATTTTCAGGCGCCCCGCCGGTTTCGCAGGCGCGGCGCCTCGGTCTTTCCACGAGCAGGGGTCCGATGAGAGCAGCCGTCCTGATGATCGCGCTCGGCTTCGCGAGCGCCGCGGCCGCGCAGCAGGAGGACAGCGCGCTCGTCGAGCGGGCGCGTCGCCTTCACGACGCGGTCATCACCATCGACACCCACGATGACATCTCGGCCGGCTTCGGCACCGAGGCGGTCAACCCGTGCACCCGGCTGCACCGGCAGGTGGACCTCGTGAAGATGCAGGAGGGCGGCCTCGACGTCGCCTTCTTCGTCGTCTACGTCGGCCAGGGCGAGCGCACGCCCGAGGGCCACGAGCGCGCGCTCGCCGAGGCGCTCGGCAAGTTCGCCGCGATCCGGCGCGTTCCCGAGCAGCTCTGCCCCGATCAGGCCGGCCTGGCGCTGCGCGCGGCGGACGTCGAGCGGATCGTCGGCAGCGGCCGGCGCGCGATCGTGATCGGCATCGAGAACGGCTATCCGATCGGCCGTGACGTCAGCCTGGTGCGACGTTTCCACGAGCTGGGCGGCCGCTACCTGTCGCTCACGCACATGGGCCACAACGACCTGGCCGACTCGTCGAACCCGGGCCCGGGCGAGCCGTGGCAGGAGCACGGCGGGCTCTCGGCGCTGGGGCGCGACGTGGTCGCGGAGATGAACCGGGTCGGCATGATGATCGACGTGTCGCACGTCGGGAAGGCCGCTATGCTCGAGGCGACGCGGCTCTCCCGCGCGCCCGTGATCGCGTCGCACTCGAGCGCCCGCGCGGTGAACGACAACCTGCGCAACCTGGACGACGAGCAGCTCCACGCGATCCGCGCGAACGGGGGCGTGGTCCAGGCGGTGGCGTTCGGCCAGTACGTGCGCAACGACCCGCCCGAGAAGGTCGCGGCGCTGGCGCGGCTCCGTGCCGAGCTCGGCATCAGCGCCGGCCTGCGCGCGCTGTCGGCCGAGCAGCGCGCGGAGTACCTGCGCCGCCGCGCCGAGCTGGACGCGCACTGGCCGCGCCCCGACCTGGCGGCGTTCGTCGACCACATCGACTACCTGGTGCGCCTGATCGGCATCGATCACGTCGGCATCAGCTCCGATTTCGACGGTGGCGGCGGAGTCACCGGCTGGGCCGATGCCTCCGAGACGTTCAACGTGACGCTGGAGCTGGTGCGGCGCGGCTACGGCGACGCCGAAGTCGCCAGGCTGTGGGGTGGCAACCTGCTGCGGGTCTGGCGCGCGGTCGAGCAGGTGGCGGAGGCCGCGCCGTGAAGCTGCTGGGCTGGCTGCTCTTCGAGGGCGCGCTCATCGCGTTCTTCGTCTACGGCTACATCCTGTGGCGGCGCCGACGCCGCGACCCGGACCAGGAACGGGAGTCGCGCTGAGACGGGCCGCGGCCCGCACCCGATCGCGAGGGGACCACGGTGAGCGAGGGAAGCATCAACGTCGCACTGATCGGCTACGCGTTCATGGGGCGGGCACACAGCAATGCCTACCGCCAGGTGAACGCGTTCTTCTCGCCGCGCCTCACCGCCCGCCGCAAGCTGCTCTGCGGGCGCAGCGAGGGGCCGCTCGGCGAGGCGGCCGCGCGCTTCGGCTGGGAGCAGACCTGCACCGACTGGCACGAGGCGATCGAGCGCGACGACATCGACCTGGTCGACATCTGCACGCCCGGCGACAGCCACGCCGAGATCGCGATCGCGGCGGTCGCGGCCGGCAAGGCGGTGCTGTGCGAGAAGCCGCTCGCGAACAGCGTGGCCGACGCCGAGGCGATGCTGGCGGCGGCGGAGCGCGCCCGGGTCGTGAACATGGTCTGCCACAACTACCGGCGCGCGCCGGCCGTGCTGCTGGCGGAGCGGCTGATCGCAGCCGGCCGGATCGGCACGATCCACCACTTCCGCGGCACCTACCTGCAGGACTGGCTGCTCGATCCCGCGTTCCCGCTGGTATGGCGCCTGGACCGCGCGCGGGCCGGCTCGGGCGCCCTGGGCGACCTGGGCGCGCACGTGATCGACCTGGCGCATTTCCTGGTGGGCGAGATCGCCGAGGTGGCGGGCGCGCTACGCACCTTCGTGGCGGAGCGTCCGATGCCGGGCGACGCGGGGCGTCACGGCCGCGTCACCGTGGACGACGCGGCGGTGGCGCTGGTACGCTTCGCGGGCGGTGCGCTCGGCACCATCGAGGCGACCCGCTTCGCGGCCGGACGTCACAACTACAACCGCTTCGAGATCAACGGCAGTGGCGGCAGCATCGCGTTCAACCTGGAGCGCATGAACGAGCTGGAGGTCTATTTCGAGGATGACGCGGACGACGTGCGCGGCTTCCGCACCATCGACGTGACGCAGCCCGGCCACCCGTTCGCGGCGCACTGGTGGCCGAGCGGCCACGCGATCGGCTACGAGCACACCTTCACGCACACCATCTACGATCTGCTCGAGGGCATTGCCGCCGACGTCAACCCGCGACCCGGCTTCGCCGATGGCCTGCGCACGCAGCGGGTCCTGGACGCGATCGCGCGCGCACACGCATCGCGCCGGTGGGAGCAGCCATGAAGCTGGGCGTATTCACGGTGCCGTTCGGCGAGCTGCCGCTCGGAGAAACGCTGGACCGGGTCCAGCGGCTCGGCGTCGAGGCGGTCGAGATCGGGACCGGTGCCTATCCCGGCGATGCGCACTGCCGGCCGGCCGAACTGCTCCGAAGCGAGCGGCAGCTGCGCGGATTCCGCGGCGCGATCGAGGCGAGCGGACTGCGCCTCTCGGCGCTCTCCTGCCACGGCAACCCGCTGCACCCGCAGGCGCGGATCGCCCGCGCCCACCACGCCGTGTTCACGCAGACGGTCGAGCTGGCCCGTCGCCTGGGCGTGGATACCGTGGTCACGTTCAGCGGCTGTCCGGGCGCGGAGCCGAAGGCGACGCGGCCGACCTGGATCGTGTCGCCGTGGCCGCCCGAGCACCAGGAGACGCTGGCATGGCAGTGGACGGAGAAGGTCGTGCCCTACTGGGATGACGCGGCCCGGCTGTGTGAGGGCGCGGAGGTACGCGTCGCCATCGAGATGCACCCCAACTTCGTGGTCTACAACCCCGAGACCATGATCCGGCTGCGCGCCGTGGCGCCCGGCGTGATCGGCTGCAACTTCGATCCCAGCCACATGTTCTGGCAGGGCATCGACCCGGTCGCGGCGATCCGCGCGCTCGCCGGCTGCATTTTCCACGCACACGCCAAGGACTGCCGCATCGACACCCGCAACACGGCCGTGAACGGGGTGCTGGACGGCAAGCCGTATACGCGCGAAGCGGAGCGCAGCTGGATTTTCCGGACGGTCGGCTACGGCCACGATGCGCTGGTATGGAACGACCTGGTGAGCGCGCTCCGGCTGGCCGGGTACGATCACGTGCTGAGCATCGAGCACGAGGACAGCCTGATGTCGGGTGCCGAGGGGCTGCAGAAGGCGGTGGCGTTCCTGCAGTCGGTGCTGATCCGCGAGCCGCCCGGCCCGGCGTACTGGGCCTAGGGCAGCTCGCGCACCTTGATGTTGCGGAACGAGACGCGGTCGCCGTGGTCCTGCAGCGCGATGTGGCCGCGCCGGGCCGCACCATAGCGCGGCATGTCCTTGAACTTCGACGCGCGCACCCGCTCCTGCCAGTCCTCGCTGCCCAGCTCGTAGGCGACGATCCGCACGCCGTTCAGCCAGTGCTCCACGTGGTCCCCGCGCACGACGATGCGGGCCTGGTTCCACTCGCCGACCGGATGAGCCACGTCCTCGGTGCGGGCGTGCAGCGCATAGTTGGAGCCGGACGAGGTCTCCGGCTTCAGCCCGTCGCGGTGCGCGGCGTCATCCAGGATCTGCAGCTCCGGCCCGCTCTCCCAGACGTACTGCAGCGCGGGGTCTTCCACGACGTGAAAGAAGATGCCGCTGTTGCCGCCCGGCGCGATGCGCCACTCGAGCGACAGCTCGAAGCTGCCGAACTGCGCCTCGGTGATGATGTCCCCGGCTTCGCTGGCCCGGGTGAGCGTGCCGTCGATCACCTTCCAGCCGCCGCTCACCGCCTCGCGCTGATAGCCGCGCCAGCCCGCGGTGGTGCGACCGTCGAACAGCAGACGCCACCCCTCGGCGCGCTCGGCATCGGTGAGCTGATTGTGGCTGGTCTGGGCACAGGCCGGCAGGCCGGCGGCAAGCGCAGCGGTCAGCACCAGGCAGGAGAGCAGGAGGCGCATGGCTCGACTCCACGATTCGGGACGCATGGGAGCTGCCATCGATGCGGTCGTGCGCGGCGGGCTGTGGCGGAACGCAGACGGCGGCTCCACCCCGAATGTAGCGCCGTGGTGGAGCCGCGCGAAAGGAGCGCGCCGCGGTGGAGCCGCGTTAAAGGAGCGCGCCGCGGCTCAGCCTTGCGTCCCGGCGCGGCGACGGAGCCGCTCGGGCATCGGCAGTCCGCGCCGCGCCAGGTCGATGGCGTAGGTGCGATCGCCGATCGTGAGCTGCGCGTAACGCGTCCCGTCGAAGCTGATGACCGCGGTACGCACCACCGAGACGGTGCCCTGCACCGTCTCGCGCGTGACGCGGTGCGTCTGCGTGATCGAGCCGGCCAGCGGCCAGTAGGTGGCGGTGCCGCGCGGCACGACCACATCGTCCACGACCGATGTCGTCTCGACCAGCGAGGTGCGCACCATCCCGTCGCGTGTGGCGCTGCGGATCATGCGTCCCGTGCCGCTGCCGTTCCACGTGGCCTGCGTCTCCGTGCCGACCAGGCCGCTCAGCGTGAGGTCGTGCTCGCGCTCGAGCTCCGCACTCCAGTCGAAGCGCTCGATGCTGCCGGTCACCGATACCTGAAAGCGGATCGCCGCAGTCGTGAGCGAATCGTACGCCGCCTGCTCGGCACCTGATCCGTCGAAGAACGTGATGGTGCGCTCGTGGAGCAGGCCTTCGTGCGTCGCCGGCGCGCAGGGCGTGGCCCCGCCGCAGCGGGGCATTCCCGACCACATGGGTGGGAAAAGCATGCCGATCACGCCGAAGCCCGGCACGCCCTGTCCCTGCATGGCGACCAGGTCGCCCGCGACCAGGCTGCCCGCAACCTGCGCGACCTCGTCGGCGAGTACCTGGTCGGGCTCGGGCCCCTGCGCGTCCTCGCAGGACACGAGCAACAGCGCGGCGAGCGGCAGGGCGAGCCGGGTGAACGGACGCGAACTCATGGTCATCCCTCCGTGGCGGTTTGCCGACTTCCTGTCATCCTGACTCGGCCGGCCGCCGCTTCGTTAACCCGCCGCTTAACGCCCCGTCCCCCAGGCGCGTCTGAAGGACAGAACACACCCGGTCACATGGCCCGGCGCGGGGCGCCGGCAGGAGGATACGATGAGGAAGATAATGCTGCTGATCGCGGCGTTGCTGGTGGTGCCCGTGTTCGCATCTGCGCAGGACGCTCCCGACAGCAGCCGGGCGCGGCGCGACGCCATCCGTGGGCGCATGGCGCCGGCTCTCCAGGACATGACGCCCGAGCAGCGCGCGGCGTACACGCAGGGATTCCGGCACGGCCGCATGACCGCCGCGCGCGCGGCGCTCGGCCGGGGCCCCGGCATGCGCGGCATGGGGCTCGGCGACGGCATCGGCAGGGGTGTGCGCGGCGCCGGCATGGGAATCCGTGGCATGGGGATCGGGACGGCGCTGCGCACCGAGCTCGGGCTGACGGACGCGCAGGTGAAGAAGCTGGACGAGATCCGCGCGCAGCAGCGCGCGCTGCACCTGCCGCGCATGGAGGCACTGCGGAACGACCGCGAGAAGTGGCAGGAGCAGCGCGAGCTGTTCCAGCAGCAGACCCGCGCGCTCATGCTCGAGGTGCTGACGCCGGAGCAGCGCACGAAGTTCGAGGCGCTGGAGCAGCAGGCCCCCGCCCCCCGTCGCGGCCGCTGGTAGCCAGGGGATGCACGAGGGGCGCCGCAACCCGCGCGCCCCTCGCCCCTCGCCCGCTATCCCTATCCCTACATCTTCTTCATCATGATCCCGCCCCCGACATAGGTCAGGGCATCCTCGATCAGCGCGATCACCCGGTCGGGTGCATGCGTGCCCTGCACTGCCGATCGGCGAAGGTGATACGAGAGGTAGGTGCTCAGCATGGCGGCGCCGGCGCCGATGAGCGCGTGACCGACGACCACCTGCGTGCTCGCGCGCCGGGGCACGAGCGCGGCGGCGGCGACGGCACCGGCCACGGCGCGCCCGATCAGCGCGGGCGCCTCGAGGCGTGAAGGCATATCCGGGTGCTTGTCGGCCAGAAGCTCACCGGCGGCCATCGCGCCGGTAATCTCGCGCGCGTGCTCGGAGCCGAGCAGCCGGCGGGGCAGCCGGTCGCGGCGCGAGGTGCGCTGGTCGTGCAGTTGCCAGGCCGCCAGAGCGGGACCGGAAGCCGAGCGCAGACCGGAGAGCGCGCCGGCCAGCAGGCTGCGTCCCCAGTGTGTTCCATTCCGTCGCATGCGTCCTCCTCATCTTCAGGCGAGCATGGCCGCGACCGCGCGGCGGCGATGCTCGAAGATGTGCGCGAGCTGCCTGCGCACGAGCGGGGCGGCCAGGTTCCCCACCGGCGCGAAGGGCAGCCGGTAGCGCACCTCGTCCTCGATCACGGTACCCGCAGCATCACCGCGAAAGCGGTGCCGGTGCACCCATGCCGCGTAGGGACCGCGCAACTGCTCGTCGGTGAAGCCGTGCGGCGGGTCCCACTCGCTGATCAGCGTGTCCCACCGGAAGGGCACCCCGAGCAGGCGCAGCTCGTAGTCGATGTGGGTGCCCACGCGCATCACGATCGGCGTCGGCGTGAGAATGCGGAACCGCAGCGCCGGCGGCGTGATCCGCTCCAGGTTCGTCGCTTCCGCATGGAACGCGAATACCTCGGCGACCGGGCGCGCGACCCGCTGCTCGGCGCGCAACACGTGCAGCCGTGCCATGCGCCGCTCCAGTGCAGGACTCGCGCCGCCGGGCGGGCAGGGCGGGCGATGCCGCGGCGTTCAGGCCGCCGCGGCGGCCAGGCCGGCCAGGCGCCCGGTAGCCCAGGCCCAGGCGAAGTTGTAGCCGCCGATCGGGCCGAACGCGTCGAGCACCTCGCCGCACAGGAAGAGCCGCGGGCAGACCCGGCTCTCCATGGTACGCGGGTCGATTTCCTCGAGCGCGACCCCGCCGCCGGTCACCTCCGCCTTGCGGTACCCCTCATCCCCGTTGTGTGGCAGCGGGAACCGCACGAGCAGCTCGAGCAGGCGACGCCGTTCCTCGCGTTTCAGCTGCGCGAGCCGACGCTCGCCCTCGAGGCCGGCCTCGCGCGCCAGCACGTCGGCGAGCCGGGTCGGCAGGTGCCGCCGGAGCAGCGGCGCCAGCTCCCCCGCGCCGGTGAGCTCACGGCTCCATGCCGTCTCGTCGAGGTCCGTCCACCGGACCTGGATCGGCTGCGCCGCGTGGGCGTGCCGCGCCCGCACCGCGGCATGCGACACGTTGAGCACCGCGGGGCCGCTGTACCCGCGATGGGTGAACAGGAACCCGCCGCGTGTCTCGAGCGCGCCGCGCCCGAGCGGCGCGCGCAGCGTCACGGTGAGTGAGACTCCGGCGAGCTCGGCGAAGCGGGGCGGATCGAGCGTGAGCGGGGTCAACGCCGGGTATGTGTCACGCACGGTGTGGCCCAGGGCGCGGACGATGCGCAGTCCGGCACCGTCGCTGCCCGTGGCCGGCACCGACAGTCCGCCGGTCGCCAGGATGACGGCGTGGGCGCGGAGCGCGGCGGCATCCGCGAGGCGCACGTCCCAGAGGTCGTCGGCACCGGGACCGAGCAGGTTCGTCACGCGGGTCTCGAACCGGATCTCCCCGCCCCGCGCCCGCACCGCCGCCACGAGCCGGTCGCGCACGTCGCGCGCCCGGTTGGAGACGGGAAACAGCTTGCCGGTCTCCTCCTCCAGCGCGAGCGGCAGGTCCAGCTCGCCCTCGAAGAAGCGGCGTTGCGCGCGATCGGGAAAGCTGCGCAGCACGTTGCGCAGGATGTTCGGCGACGAATCCGTGAAGAAGTCGGCGGGCTCGAACCGGGACGGCAACACGTTGCAGCGGCCGCCACCGCTGATCAGGATCTTGCGGCCGCCGTCGCGCGTCGTCTCCAGCAGGATCACCGGGCGCACGCCGGCGGCGGCGTGCAGTGCCGCCATGAGACCGGCTGCCCCGGCCCCGATCACCACCACCGGCGCCGGGCTCACGCGGTGTGCGGGCCGGACGGCGCCCGCTGGAGGCGCCGCCCCTGGCGGGGGCCGGACGGCGTCCCCTCGAGGCGCTGCCGATCGCGGGGGGCAGCCGCGGCCGGCAGCGGATCATTCGCGAGCTGGATCATGGGGAAGGCTACCTGCCGCGCGGCCCCCCGGGCCAGCCCTGGCGGAACGCCCGGCGCAGAAAGCTCTGCAGCTCGGTCCGGAAGCGGTCGGGCGCGTCGACCTGCGGCATGTGCCGCGCTCCCGGCAGCACGATGAGGCGCGCGCCGGCGATCGTGCCGGCCCACTCGCGCGCCGCGGCCTCCGGCACGCTGTCGTCCGTCCCGTGCACGATCAGTGTCGGCGTGGTGATCCAGGCGACCGTGCCGCGCCAGTCCCAGGCGCCGAGCGGCCGCGTCGTCCAGCGAACCACGCGGTCGCGGGCCCGGATCGTGGCGGCCGGCGCGTCGCAGCGAGCCGCGGCGCTGTCGGGAGCGGCCACGCTCATCATGCCGAGCAGCAGCCGCATGTGCGCGCGGCAGGCAGCGGCCGGATCGTCGCCGGTGAGCATCTCGCGCGCCAGTCGGCCCAGCTCCGCGGCGCGCCCTGCGTCGAGCGCGCGCCGGGCCCCGGCGCTGGTGGAGTCCGCCCAGAGCGCACGCGGCGGCATGGGCGCGACCAGCACGAGCGCCCGCAGGTGCTGCGGGTAGGCCGCGGCGTAGAGCGCGCCCAGCGCCGCGCCCCAGGAGTGGCCGAGCAGGGTGATGCGCGGTCCGCCCAGGTGACGGCGCACCGCCTCGATGTCGTTCACGTAGTCGTAGAGCGAGTAGCCGGTGCTGTCGGGCAGCGACGAGTTTCCCGCACCTCGCTGGTCGAAGAACACGAGCGTGTGTGCGTCGGCAAGGGGCGCGAGTCCCGGCTGCAGGTAGCGCATGCCCAGACCCGGGCCGCCGTGCAGGATGATCATGGTGTCGCCGCTGCCGATCACCTCGTACGCCAGCCGGACGCCGTCGTCGGCGGTGGCGAACCCGGCCTGCGCCCCGGCGGCCTGCGCGCCCGCTCGCACCGGCAGCAGCACCGCGACGAGCGCGAGCGCGCGGGGAAGGCGCCCGAAGAGGCCGCGAGTGGATGAACGACGCATACGTCGCCTTCAGTCCGCCGTCGGCGCCGGCGGGCTCCCGGCAAGCGCCGCCGGTGACGGCGCTGCGGCGGCCGGCTCGGCCGACTGTGCGGCCGTACTGGGAGGCGCGGGGGCGCGGGGTCTCAGGTAGACCAGACGGTAGACGGTGCCGACCAGCACCGCGCCGCCGATGATGTTGCCGATCGTGACGGGCAGCAGGTTGCGTCCCAGGAACCCGCTCCAGGTGAGCTCGGGGTAGTCGGCTGCGCTCCGCCCGATGGCCGCCCAGAACTCGGGAGGCGCTGCCTCGCGGATGAGCAGGGCGATCGGAATGAAGTACATGTTGGCGACGCTGTGCTCGAAGCCCGCGGCGACGAACGCGGTGATCGGGAACAGGATCGCGAGGATGCGATCGGTGGTGGTGCGGGCGCTGAATGTGAGCCAGACCGCGAGGCAGACGAGCGCGTTGCAGAGCGTGCCGAGCGCGATCGCCTGGACGAAGCCGAGCTGCACTTTCGCGTGCGCGCCGGCGAGGGCCGCGGCGCCGACCGCGCCATCGCCGAAGCGGTACTGCTCGCCCAGGAACACGAGCAGCACCGTGCCGATCGCGCCCACGAAGTTGCCGAGGTAGACCAGCGTCCAGTTCCGCAGCACCTGCCCGGTCGTCACCATGCGGTCGTCCCAGGCCATGACGATGAGCGTGTTGCCGGTGAACAGCTCGGCGCCGCCCACGATCACCAGGATCAGGCCCAGCGAGAAAACCACGCCCGCGAGCAGCCGGACCACGCCGTAAGGCATGTCTCCGCTGCCGGCGGTCACGGTGGTCGCGAACATGGCGCCGACGGCGATGAATGCACCCGCGAGCACCGCGAGCACGAACGTGCTCAACCAGTCCATGCCCGCCTTGCGCACGCCGATCTGCTCGGCGCGGGCGGCCATGTCGGCCGGCAGCAGCGCGTCGAATACCGGCGCCTGGATTCCCTGCCGGGTGGTCATGCGATCCCTCCTCGCTCTCGTGTCACCCCGGCAAAGCTAGACGCGCCCGCGCCCCCGCTGCAGGGGTGCCGCGGGGTGAGTTCGCGCGAACCGGGGTGAGCGCGCGCAGGCGGTACGGTGGTTGCACCGGGATCCGGCCGTGAACGGCGAAACGGCGGACTGGGAGCGGGAGCGGCGGGCGCTGCTCGAGCGGCGGATCTCGGAGCTGGGCCTCGACATCCGCGGCTCGCCGCTGGAACCGCTCGTGGCCCGGCTCTACGACGAGCTGGCCGCGAAGGGCCTGGTCTTCCGGCCCCGCGTCTATCTCTCCGACGAGTGGGGCTGCCCGAGCGACGTGCCGCTGATCGGCGTTCCCTTCTACCTCGCCGACCGCCGCCTGGCCCGCCTCGAGGAGGAGCGCTCCGACCACATCGAGGGGGAGGCCGAGGCGATGAAGTACCTGCGCCACGAGGCCGGCCACGCCTTCAACTACGCGTACCGGCTCTACGACCGCGGGGACTGGCGGGAGATGTTCGGTCCCTACTCTCGCCCCTATCGCGAGCGCTACCGCGCCGACCCGTTCTCGCGCGACCACGTCCGCCACATCCTGGGATGGTATGCGCAGAAGCATCCCGACGAGGACTTCGCGGAGAGCTTCGCGGTCTGGCTGACGCCCGAGATCGACTGGCGCGCCGAGTACGCGTACTGGCCGGCACTGCGCAAGCTGGAGTACGTCGAGCGCGTCATGCGCGAGGTGGGCGGCGCGGCGCCGGACCCGCCGGTGCTGGCGGAAGAGCACCTGCCGGTCGATGCGATGCACTACACCGTCGAAGAGCACTACCGGGAAGCGGAACGCAGTATCCCGCTCACGGATGAGCGTCATTTCGATGGTGACCTGCGCACGATCTTCCGGGGCGACGCCGATGCCGGAAGCGCGGCGGCGTTCCTCCGCGCGCACCGCGGCGAGCTGGTACGGCGCATGGCCTACTGGTCCGGCGAGCCGCCCGGCATCGTGCGCGCGTTCCTGGAATTCCTGGCGCAGCGGGCCGAGGCGCTCGAGCTGCGGGCGGGCGGCCGCGAGGCCTCGACGCTGATCGAGCTGACCGCGTTCGGCACGGCGGTGCTCGTGAACTACCGCTACACGGACGTGCTCGGGGCCCGCCCGGAGACACAGCCATGAGGATCGCGCTGCTGCACGGCGCCGATGCCGCCGCCGACCCGGTGGTCGCGCAGATCACGGCGGCACTCGATGCCAGCGGCCACGTCGTGGAACCGGCCGTCCTGGGCGAGGACGTCGCCCTCGTGATCGCTGCTTTGCGCGCGCTGGCGCCGGAGCTGGTGTTCAACCTGGCCGAGTCGTTCGGCGGCAAGAGCGCGCTCGAGTCTTCGGTGGCCGGGCTGCTCAACCTGCTGCACCTGCGCTATACCGGGTCGAGCCCGGTCACGCTGGGTATGGCCGGCGACAAGGCCATCACGAAGAAGGTGCTCGCCTTCCACGGCATCCGCACGCCCGAGTTCGCGAGTGTATGGCGCGGCAGCGTCGACTGGGCCGGCGAGTTGCAGTTCCCGCTCATCGTGAAACCGCCCCAGGAGGATGCCTCGATCGGGATCACCTCGAGATCCGTCGTGCGCGACGTGCGCGAGTTGCTCGAGACCATGGGCGCCGTGAACGCGGCGTTCCAGCAGCCGGTGCTGGTCGAGCAGTTCGTCGAGGGCCGCGAGTTCTACGTCGGCGTGCTCGGTAACACGCAGGCCGAGGCGCTGCCGCTCGTAGAGCTGGACTTCACCGGCTTCCCGGATGGCGTGCCGCACGTCGCGAGCTGGCAGGCGAAATGGGGTACGGGCGAGGCGGAGTACGAGGGTACCAGGTCGGTGTTTCCCGAAGCGCTCGACGCGGAGCTGGCGGCGCGCATCGGCCAGGTCGCCGTGGATGCGTTCCACGCACTCCGGCTGCGGGACTACGGACGCGTCGACCTGCGCGTCACCGATGCGGGCGAGATCTACGTGATCGAGGTGAACCCGAACTGTTACCTGGAGAGGAACGGCGAGTTCGCGCGCGCCGCGGCGCGCGGCGGCATCGAGTACGACACCCTGATCGCACGCATCGCGGAGCTGGCCGGCGCCCGCTACGCCCGCTGAATCAGTTCTCCCGGTGCGTGCTCACCGGCACCAGCCGCTCGCGCGCGTCCGCTGAGCGGGGCCGATAGCGGAAGCCGAGACCTTCTTCCGTCAGCCCGGCCAGCTTGCGCATGCGGTCCACGGAGTGGTGCATCTCCTGCTGCAACCGAGCCGCTTCCTGATCGCCGAAGTCGGAGCCCTGGCTGGCCGCCATCGCGGCCCGGTTCATCAGCCGGACCAGCGTCAGGAAGTAGTCGGTTTCCTTGCGGAGCGGCAGGTACTCCCGCTGATTCGGCATCAGCGTGGCCGTGATCTGCCACACTCCCAGCTGCATGAGCAGCAGCCCGAGCGCCGCCATCAGCAGGCGGTCGTAGAGCGGCTCGATCCGCAGCACCGCGTAGAGCGCGATCCCGGTGCCGAGGATGGTGAGCGCCAGCTGGGAGAAACGACGTACGCTTCGCATGCCTCCCGACTGGGCAGGCGGGGTGCCAGCACCGCCTGTTTCCAGCGCCCCACGCGGAATCCGCAGTCTCGCAGCCGCATCGCGCCGGCGTCGCGTTCGGGGGGCTGGTACCCGGCCGGGCCCGGCCGGGCAGAGTTTGCGCGGTGTCGGGCAAGGAGTAGCCGGCACGTGCCGGGTGGACCGGTCCCGACGCCCCCGGGCGCGGCCAGGCGGACGGGTCGGGCGGCTATGCCGGCCGCGGGAGGTCCAGTCGCGCGAGCGTGCCGGTGATGTGACCGAGGTGATGCCGGCCGTGCCAGGCGTAGAGCTGCAGCTGCGTATCGAGGTCGAGCGTGCCGAGCACGGGGTGCCGGAACCGGCGCGTCCAGTGCGCCGCGTCGAAGCTCCGCAACAGTGCCACCCAGCGCTCGTGCAGTGCGTCGAGCAGCCGCAGCGAGACCTCGACGGGCAGGGCACTGTCGTGCAGGCGTGCCCATTCCGCCTCCTCGTAGGGCTTGATGGTGGGCACGTCCTCGGTAACGGCCAGCTTGAACCGGATGTAGGCGTTCATGTGGCTGTCAGGCAGGTGGTGCACGACCTGACGCAGGGTCCAGCCGCCGTCGCGATAGGGCACATCGAGCTGCGGGTCGGTGAGCCCGGCGACGGCGGCGCGGAGCGCGGCCGGCAGCAACGCGATCTCGTCGATGAGCGCGTGCCGGCGCGCCGCGTCGATGCGCGCGTCGGGAGCGAAGCGCCCGACCGGGTAGCGAAGCGACTCGATGTCGGCAGTCATGGGGGCGACCTGTCGTGGGAATGTAATCACTCCCTGAAGGTGGCGATCTCCCTCGCGCGACCGCAACGGTAGCGCTGCGCCCAGGCGTCCGTGGCGCGGGTACGCGGGACGGTGCTGCGGGCGGCGTCGAGCGTGTGGCGGACTGCCTTGCCGCGCCGGAAGCGAGGCGCGACCGTAAGGCTGTACCATTCCGGGGCGACCACCCCGTTCAGTCCCGCAACGATGGAATCCGGCAATGACTGCCTTTCCCGTTCGCATTCGCGCCGTGCTGCTCGGCGTCGCGCTGGTGCTCGCGTCGTTCAGCGCCACCGCCGCGCAGACGAAGCTGCTCCGTTTCCCGGCGATCAGCGGCGACCGGATCGTCTTCACGTACGGCGGCGACCTGTGGAGCACGCCGTTCACCGGCGGCACCGCGGTGCGCCTGACGGCGCACCCGGGCGTCGAGCTGTTCGCGAAGTTCTCACCGGACGGCCGTACGCTCGCGTTTACCGGCCAGTACGATGGCGACGAGCAGGTCTACGTCATGCCGTCGGGCGGCGGCCCCCCGAAGCAGCTCACCTGGTATCCGGCCCGGGGTCCCCTGGCCGAGCGCTGGGGCTACGACCACCAGGTGTACGGCTGGAGCCCCGACGGGCAGCGAGTCCTGTTCCGCTCGTCGCGCGACTCCTGGGCGCTGCCGATCGCGAAGCTGTACACGGTGAGCGCCGCGGGCGGCCCGGCCGAGCCGCTGCCCATGCCGACGGCCGGCTCGGGCGCGTTCGACGCGAGCGGCGGGCGGATCGTCTATTCGCCGGTGTTCCGCGATTTCCGCTCGGAGAAACGCTACGCGGGCGGTCAGCGCAACAAGCTCGTGATCTTCGATCTCGGCACGAGCACGGCGACGAAGCTGCCCGAGCTGGAGCGCGCGCAGCGTGATCCAATGTGGCTCGGCGGCACGATCTACTACAACTCGGACGCGGACGGCACGTTCAACCTGTACGCCTACGACCCGGCCACGAACGCGACCCGGCAGGTCACGCGCAGCACCCGCTGGGACGTGCGCTGGCCGAGCGCGGATCCGGCCACCGGCCGCATCGTCTACGAGCTGGGCGGCGAGCTACACGTGCTCGACACGCGCACCGGCACGATCACCCCGGTGTCGATCACGGTACCGAACGATGGCCTCGCGATGCGGCCCTCACGGGTTTCGGCGGCCGGCCACATCGAGGGCTTCGCGCTCAGCCCGAAGGGCGAGCGTGCCCTGTTCGTCGGCCGCGGCGACATCTTCACGGCTCCCATCGAGAAGGGTCCGACGCGCAACCTGACGCAGACCTCGAATGCGCACGACAAGCACGCGCGCTGGTCGCCGGACGGCTCGAAGATCGCCTTCATCTCGGACCGCAGCGGCGAGGAGGAGGTGTGGCTGGTGGCGCAGGATGGGACCGGCCGTCCGGAGCAGCTCACGCGTGACGGCAGCGTCATGCGCTATGCCCCCGAGTGGTCGGCGGATGGCAGCCGGCTCGCGTTCAGCGACAAGGACGGCAAGCTCTGGGTGCTCGGTATCGCGGACCGCTCGTTGACCGAGGTTGCCGACAACCCGCGCGGCCAGATCAATGACTACGAGTGGTCGCCGACGGGGAGCTACCTGGCGTTCAGCATGGACGACGCCCGCGACGTCGCCGCGCTGCACATCTACGACGCCGCCGCCGGCCGGCTGCACCGGGTGACCGACGGTTTCTTCAACGAGTACGGGCCGGCCTGGGACCCGGAGGGGAAGTTCCTCTACTACCTGAGCCAGCGGGAGTTCGCGCCGCAGCTCTCCAACAACGAGTGGAACTTCGCGGGCAACCGTTCCACCCGCATCTATGCGCTCGCGCTCCGTGCGGACGTCCCGCACCCGTTCCCGGCGGAGAGCGACGAGGTGAAGGTCGGGACCGACAGCAGCGAGGCGACATCGCCTGCGACGTCAGCGGCGAAGGCCGCCACCCGTCCGCTGCGGATCGATTTCGATGGCATCCGCCGCCGTATCGCGCCGCTACCGCTCGAGGCCGACAACTACTTCGGCCTGGCCGCCACGAATGCTCATCTGTTCTACATGGTCGGCGGCGCCGGCTATTACGGGCGGAGCAGCGAGCGGCGCACCGCGCTCAAGGTGTACGCGCTCGCGGACCGCAAGGAGACGGTCCTGGTGGAGGGTGCGAACGGCTACGCGCTCGCGCACGACGGCAGCCGCATCCTGGTGCGCGAGGGTGGCAGCTTCAACCTGTACGACGCGAAGCCCTCGGCCGCCGGCTCGAAGAAGACGGTCGCCACCAGCGGCATGTACGTCGACCGGGTACCGGCGCAGGAGTGGGCGCAGATCTTCGACGAGGTCTGGCGCCGCTACCGCGACTGGTTCTACGTGGCCAACATGCACGGCAACGACTGGAACGCGCTGCGCGAGCAGTACCGGCCGCTGCTGCAGCACGTGGCACACCGCTCGGACCTGAACTACCTGATCTCCGAGATGATCGCGGAGCTGTCGGTGCAGCACGCCTACATCGCAGGCGGCGACTGGGAGCTGCCGGCCCGTCCTCGCGTCGCCCTGCCCGGCGCGCGCCTCGAGCTGGACCGGGCCACCGGGAAGTACCGCATCGGGCACATCTTCGCGGGCCAGAACGAGGAGCCGCTCTACCGCGCGCCGCTCACCGAGCTGGGCGTGGACGCGCGCGTCGGCGAATACCTGCTGGCGATCGATGACACCGAGCTGCGCGCCGACGAGGACCCGTACCGGCTGCTGCAACACAAGGCCGACCGGCCGGTCACACTGACGCTCGCGCGCAGCGCGTCGGGCGCGGACTCGCGCCGGGTAACGTACCGGCCGGTGACCAGCGAGTCGGACCTGGTCTACCTGGACTGGGTGCTCGGCAACCAGAAGCGCGTCGCGGAGCTGTCGGGCGGGCGCGTCGGATACCTGCACGTCCCGGACATGGGCGCGGCCGGCATCCGCGAATTCATCAAGTGGTACTATCCGCAGATCCGCATGGAAGGTCTGGTCGTGGATGCGCGGGCGAACGGCGGCGGCAACGTGTCGTCGATGCTGATCGAGCGACTGAGCCGGGTCCCGCTCGCGGCCGGATTCTCGCGCACCGACGACTATCCGACGCTCTACCCGCGGCAGCCGATCTTCTACGGCTCGATGGCTGCGCTGCTGGATGAGAATTCCGCCTCGGATGGCGACATCTTCCCGGCCATGTTCCGGCAGGCGAAGCTGGGCCCGCTGATCGGCGTGCGCTCCTGGGGCGGCGTCGTGGGCATCACCGACCGGGGCACGCTGATCGACGGCGGCAGCGTGAACGTGCCGGAGTTCGGCTTCAACGCCGTGACCGGTGAATGGATCATCGAGGGCTACGGCGTCGATCCCGACATCGTCGTCGAGCAGGACCCGGCCGCGGTCATCGCGGGCCGCGATCCGCAGCTCGAGCGTGCCGTGCAGGAGGTGCTGCGCGGCATCGAGCAGAACCCGAAGCGGCTGCCGACACGGCCGGAGCCACCGGTAAAGACGAAGCCATAGGCAGGCAGGCGTCGGAGCGGCGGGCGCGGCGACAGCCGTGCCCGCCGTCTCACCTTCAGGCCCACGCCCCGCCCACGCGCGCGGCGTTCAGCGACGCGCCCGCGCCACCCCGCGCATCGCCAGCTCCACCAGCGCGCCCGCGAGCAGCAGCACCACGAGGAGAGCCAGCCAGCGGCGGTGCAGCCACTCCATGCGCGAGAGTCCGAGCGGCATGCTGTAGAGGAACCAGACGGCCAGCCCGAGCGCCGCGAGCGCGAGCCGGAAGGCAAAGAGGCGCGCCGCCGGCCAGGTGAGCGCGAGCACGGCCGCGAGCTCGGCGGCGCTGCGGGCGACGATCAGGCCGAGCGCCTGCAACGTGGGAATGCGCGCCATGTGCGACTGCTCGAGTCGCTCGGCCGTGGGCAGCGTCGAGAACGCGTTCCAGAGCAGCGGCAGCAGCACCAGCCAGCTCGCGACCAGCACCAGGCTCAACGCCTGGCGGCGCCGCGCTCCGCTCAGCAGCAGGGCTCGACGGGGAGACTGCGGCTGTGCGCGAGCTGCTCGAAGCCGCCGCCGTTCTCGAGACGGGTGAAACCCAGTGCCCGGAGTGCGTCGATCGCGACGCCGGCGCGGCGCCCGGTGCGGCAGTAGACCACGATGTCGCGGTTACGATACGGCTCCAGCTCGGCCGCACGGGCCGCGATCTGGTCGTAGGGAATCAGCACCGAGCCTTCGACATGGCCTGCCGCGTACTCCTCGGGCGTCCGCACGTCGAGATACAGCGCAGGGCTGGACGCCGCCGGCGCGGCGGGCGACCGGACTGCGTCCGGCGCCGAAGTCGCCTGTGCGGGCGCCGCCGGCACGGCGGGTGACGGCGTGGGTGCAACCGGTGCCGGCGACGCCGCAGCCGCTGCGGCTGGCGCCTCGGGCGCGTCCGCCGCAGCGCCCGGGGTCTGTGTGTCGCAGGCGGCGAAGGCGAGGGCGAGGGCGGCCAGGTGTGCGGTGAATCTGCCAGTCTTCATGGTCCTTCCGGATCGGTTCGACGTCGAAGCTAACCCTGCCGGCGACGTCGGCAGTCGGGATATGGCTGAAGGCGGACGGGAGAAACTCCGACAATCGCGGCGCTCCCGGCGTCAGTCTTCGGCACTCACGCGCAGGAAGCGGCGGGCCAGGGTGATGAAGCGGTCGTCCTGCAGCGGCTCCTGCTGAGCGAGCTCCTTGTCGAGCAGCCGCTGCACGTGCGGGTGCAGCTGCGGCTCGCCCCAGCGGTAGCCGGTCGCCTCCTCGGCGAGGTGCGTCTCGCCGTCGCGCGCGGCCTCCAGCAGCGCCAGCGCGGCCGCCGCATCGTAGCCCGGGTCCCAGGTCTCGGGGAGCGCGAAGTGCCGCCGCGGCACGTCGTCGCTCCCCTCTTCCTTCACGAATGCGCGTGACATCGTCAGCCGGTTCGTCGCAGGGTTCGCATGCCCGGCCGCGGTGCAAGTTCCGCGCGCGGGCGGCCGGCGGCGGCCGGCCGGCCGCGTCACTCCATCTGCTTCTTCGCCGCCACGTACAGGATGGCCGCCAGCCCGACGAACAGCAGCAGCGCGACCAGGTGGTTGGTGGCGAGCTGTGGCCACCACTGGGCGCCGAAGTCGAACGGCTCGATGCCGAGCGCGGCGCCCGCGCGCGCCGCCGCGGCGCGTGCCGCCGAGCGGCTCGCCTCCATGGGCGCCACCACGAGCAGCCCGGCCAGCGCACCGCCGGCAATCAGGCCCGAGGCGAAGAGCGCGCCGCTCGACACCTCGCTCTCCGATGCGGCCGCCCGCGCGGCGTTGCGCGCCATGCGCCGGTCGATCAGCCAGCGCACGACGCCGCCCGCGAAGATCGGTGCGCTGGTGGCGATCGGCAGGTAGGCGCCCACGGCGAACGCGAGCGAGCGTACCCCGGCGAGCTCGAGCATGACCACGATGAAGACGCCGAACAGCACCAGCCCCCAGGGCAGGCTGCGGTTCAGGATGCCGTTGATGACGGTGGACATGAGCACCGCCTGCGGCGCCGGCATGTCGGCGGAGCCGATGCCGGGGGACTCCTGCCAGTCCATCCGCTGGGTTTGCGGATCGTAGTAGTAGCGGCCGTCGGGAATCGTGCGCGATCCGATCACGTTGACCAGCTGGTAGGGCCGGTTCGCGTACTCGACGTCGCCGATCACCCGCGCCTCCGCCGGCAGCGGCCCCACCACCGCGATGTCGCGGCGGTCGATGCTGGTGTACGCCTTGTTGAGATAGGTGAGCGTCCAGCCGATCACCGCGACCGACGCGAGCACCCCGATGATCAGCGCGATCTGCTGGCGGTAAGGCGTCGCGCCCACGATGTAGCCGGTCTTCAGGTCCTGCGATGTGGCGCCCGCGTTGGCGGCGGCGATGCAGACCACCGCGCCGACCATGAGCGCGACGGCCGCCCAGGCGCCGCCCACCCAGCCCACGCCCAGGAAGATGAGCGACGTCGCCATCAGCGTAGCGATGGTCATGCCTGAGATCGGGTTTGCGGAGCTGCCGATCAGGCCGACGATGCGGCTCGAGACGGTCACGAACAGGAAGCCGAAGATCACGATGAGGATGGACGCGACCAGGTTGGCGAGCGCGTAGCCGGGATTGATGTTGAACGTGAGCAGCACCCAGATCCCGAGCGTCAGCACGAGCGACCCCCCCGCCACGATGCTCATGGGCAGGTCGTTCTCGGTGCGCAGCCGCTCGCCCGTGCCGCCGCGCTCGGTGCGCAGGTCGGCGAAGCCGGCCCGGAACGCGCCGACGATGGTGGGGATCGTGCGGCCCAGCGTGATCAGGCCCGCGGCCGTCACGGCGCCCGCCCCGATTGGCCGGATGTAGGCGGCCCACACCTGGGGCGCGCTCATCTCCGCGATCGGAATCGTGCCCGGGAAGACGGCGTCCGGGATGCCGGCGCCGAAGAACTTGATCATCGGGATCAGCACGAGCCAGGAGAGCACGCCGCCGGCGAAGATGATGCCGGCCACGCGGATGCCGATGATGTAGCCGACGCCCAGGTACTCGGGCGTGGTCGTGCCGGCCAGCGTACCGCCCGGATACCAGCCGGGCTGGTACGTGGGCTGGCCGTGCCACAGGCGGAATCCCTCGTGCAGGATCTTGTAGACGGCGGCGACGCCGAAGCCGGCGAACACGCGCCCCGCGAACGAGCCGCCCCTCTCGCCGGCGATGAGCACGTCGGCGCAGGCGGTGCCCTCGGGATAGAGCAGGTTGCCGTGCTCCTTCACGATCAGCTGCCGTCGCAGCGGGATCATGAACAGCACGCCCAGGATGCCACCCACGAGCGCCACCCAGAAGATGCGGCTGATCTCGAGCGGGAATCCCAGGAAGATCAGCGCCGGCAGCGTGAACACTACGCCGGCCGCGACCGACTCGCCGGCCGAGCCTGCCGTCTGCACGATGTTGTTCTCCAGGATCGTCGAGCCCATCCGCTTCAGCACCGCGATGGCCAGCACCGCGATCGGGATGGACGCGCTCACCGTGAGACCGGCACGCAGCGCGAGGTAGACCGTCACCGCGCCGAACACCAGGCCCATGAACGCCCCGAAGAGCACGGCACGCAGGGTGAGCTCCGGGACCTCGGCACTGTCGGCGATGAAGGGCTTGAACCGGGCTTCGGGGACGGCGTCCGGATGAGCCATGCGCTCACCTCATGGAGGATGTGCACGCCCGTCCCGGGGCGTGCGTGCCGCCGGCGGCCGGGCGCATGGGCTGTGGCGAACGCTGATAGCTATCGCGCGCCTGCACCGTACGCAACGGAGCCGGGGCGCAACGGCGTGCGCCCCGGCTCCAGGCCCGCTGCGCGCAAGGCGCCGCGGGCCGCGGCGGCGTGCTTCAGCGCGCCGCGACCGGTCGGGCCGGCCCCTGCGCCTCCGCCGGCCAGCGCCCGGCGAGGAACTGCTCGGCAGCGGCCCAGAAGCGATCGGCCGATTCGACGTGCGGGTAGTGTCCGGCACCGGGCATGACGCCGCCGTGACGCCGGCTGGAGCCGGCACCTGATTGTAATCGGGGAGCGGGGCGGGATGGCAGGGGCAGGGATGCGCGGATCGCCGCCGGGTCGGTCACGCCGTGAGCGGCGCCGGCGTCATGGCCGCCCGGCCACGCTGCGCTGGTCCTCCGGCTCCTCGCCGGGGTTGATGAAGAGGTCCTGCACCAGCCCGTACTGCTTCTCGTAGAGGCGCCGGTAGAGTCCGCGCCGCGCCATGAGCTCGGGGTGCGTCCCGCGCTCGACGATCTCGCCCTCGTCC
>DATHVV010000162.1:0-12442 GCA_035461105.1 Longimicrobiales bacterium
CCGGAAGCGACCGCGTTCGTGCAGCGCGACGCGTTCGCGAACCTGCTGACCGCGGTCGGCTGGCGGTTCGGCGAGGACCCCGCCGAGCACATCGCAGCGGCGCGCGCCTACTGGAGCCGGCTCGAGCCTTTCACGCACGGGTTCTACGTGAACGACCTGGAGCCGGATCACACCGCGGCCGCGATCCAAGCGAACTACCGCCAGAACCATGCGCGCCTGGTGGCGGTCAAGAACCGCTACGACCCGACGAACCTGTTCCGCCTGAACGCGAACGTCAAGCCGAGCGTATGAGGCCGTGCCTCGTGTCGGTTCGCAGTAACGCGAAGGGAGCGTATGGACGACTACACGCCGTTGGACCGGCCCGAGAGCGTCCCCACGGTGTTTGCGGAGGCGTGGAACCGGCGCGACCCGGACACACTGGCGGCGCTCTTCGACGAGGACGCGGAGTTCGTGAACGTCACGGGCCTCTGGTGGCACGACCGTGAAACCATCCGAAAGGCGCACGCTTACGGGCTGACGCGGATCTTTGGCGAGTCCACGCTGGGGGTGGCGGAGGTCCGGGTGAAGCAGCTGGCTCCGGAAATCGCGGTCGTGCACGCGCGCATGACGCTGACCGGCCAGTCACCGGCAGGCGACGTCGGCGCTCCCGGGCCGCGTCGCAACATCTTCTCGTTCGTCGTGCATCGGACACGCGACGGCTGGCGGTGCGCCTCGGCGCACAACACGGACGTGGTGCCGGGGGCGGAGACGAACATCATGGACGAAGCGGGTCGGCTGCGGGGCGTGAGCTATCGGAGCCGGCGCGGCTGAGGTGCCCCGTGGTTCGATCGCGCACCCGGCGCGCACCGCTCCGTCAGCCGCTCACGGTGAGGCGCTCTGGCAGCGCGGACAGAAGTACGTGCTCCGCGCCATGTCGCCCTGGAGGAGCCGCTCGATCGGCGTCCCGCAGTCGAGACAGGGCCGGCCGCCGCGCATGTAGACCCAGAGGCGCTGGCTGGTGGGCTGGTCCCGCCGGCGCAGCGGGACGCTGGTCCGGCGGCGCGTGAGCAGGTTCAGGCGCATCAGCTTCGCAGCGGTCTGGAAGATCGTGGTGAGTTGCTCGTCGGACAGCTCGCGGAGCTTCGCGCGCGGGTGCACGCGACACTCGAACAGCACCTCGCTCTTGTAGACGTTGCCGGTGCCGGCCGCGATCCGCTGGTCGAGCAGTGCATCGCCGACCTCGCGCTCCGCGTAAGCCGGCAGCCGCGCGCGCCTCACCATCTCGTCGATCCGCGGCGGATCGGCCAGCAGGTCCGGCCCAAGCCGGCCGAGTCGCGGGTGGGCCCGTAGCGCACTGGTGCGGAGCAGCTCAGCGCGATACGCGCCCTCGCAGACGTACGCGGTCTCGCCGGACGTGAGGATCACGGTCCATTTCGACGGGCGCCGCTCGCGGGCGTGTTTTCGCAGCCAGCGCCCGTGCATGCCGAGGTGCACCCGCAGCGTCCAGCCGCCGGCGATGCCGACGAGCAGGTGCTTGCCGACCGCCTCGACGCTCTCGATGGTGCGCCCGGCCAGCTCGGGTACTGCGCCGCGATCGTGGAGCTCGAGCGCGGTGAGCGTCTGTCCGGGCAGCTCCGCGCCGAGCACCCGGGCGATGCGATGGACGGTATCCCCTTCGGGCACCGGTCAGGTCGACGCGGCTCGCGCGGGTCGCGCGAGCCGTGCCTCCAGATGCGCCCGCACGGTCGGCCACTCGTCCGCCAGGATGCTGTAATAGACGGTATCGCGCACGCGGCCACTGGCGGTGATCATGTGGCTGCGCAATACGCCCTCTTCCTTCGCGCCGATACCGCGTAGCGCATTGCGCGAGCGCTCGTTCAGCACGTCAGTCTTGAACTCGACGCGGATGCAGCCGAGCTGCTCGAATGCCGCGGCGAGCAGCAGTAATTTTGCCTCCGTGTTGACCGCTGAGCGCTGCCACGCACGTGCCACCCACGTCCAGCCGATCTCGAGGCGGCGGTTCACCGGATCCATGTTGCCGAAGCGCGTGCTGCCGGCGACGCGGCCGCTCGCCTGCTCGACGATCGCGAAGCCGAATGCTGTGCCTGCGCTGCGGCCCTGCAACGCCGCGTCGATGTAGGCGGCCATGTCCGCCGGAGTACGCACGAGCGACACCGTCAGCGCCCAGAGATCGGGGTCGAAGCCGACTTCGCACAAAGCGGCGTGGTGCGCTTGCGTGAGCGCCTCGAGACGCACGACAGAGCCCAGCAGCGGCACCAG
This sequence comes from Longimicrobiales bacterium, assembly GCA_035461105.1. Classification (GTDB taxonomy): domain Bacteria; phylum Gemmatimonadota; class Gemmatimonadetes; order Longimicrobiales; family RSA9; genus VEPF01. The sequence continues at coordinate 2,260 of DATHVV010000162.1, forward strand.
CCCGGCGAGGCGATCCACCCAGTTCATTGGCTCATCCACTGATCCGCAGGAAGCGATAATCCTGCCGAAAACCGGCTCGTTCCAGCTGCGGCAGTAACCGCGAGGAGAGCGCGGACTCCTCGTTCACCCGCTCCAGCACGATCGCGCCGCGCGGACGGTAGCGGGCGACATCGCGGAGCGCGGGCAGCGCGAGCTCGAGTTGCGCTTCGCTCGTGTCCGCGAACGTCCGCAGCCGCCGCCCGCTGCGATCGAGGTACAGCACCGGCACGCCGCCGACGAGCACGACCGCCGCGCAGATCGCCCGGCGCGCGCCCTGGCTCCGCTCGCCGGCGAGCTCGGGCCATGGCAGCAGCCAGCCCCAGGGGTTGGCCGGATCGGAAGCAGCGAGCGCGACGGCCGCCTGCGCGTCGTCATCGTCGCGCACCCGTCGGAGCCGGTCCACCGTGCCGGGATACGCGAACTGCGCACCACCGAGCCCCTCGACGAAGTAGCCGCGCCGCAGCTTCCCCGCCTCTTCCATCGAGCGCAGCACGCGGTAGACGTTGCCGAAGCCGCCGCCGAGCGCCTCGACCGCCGCGGTCTCCTTCGCCACGATCCCGTGACGCTCGAGCAGTGCGGCCCCCCAGGCGTGCGCCCGTTCCGTCGAGGACACCGGGCTGCGCACCAGCTCGCGCACGAGCGACCAGCGTCCCCCGACGAAGGAGGCCGCGGGGTTGCGCAGCGCCCGCCAGCCGGCGCTTCCCGGCGCGGCACCGGCGTCGCTGCGCACCCGTCGCCGGGCGAGGCGGCGGCGCGATGATCCGGCTCTGCGCGCCCCGCGCCTCGGGGCGGCGAGCGCGCGCAGCGCGGCGAACGTGTCGTTCGTGATCAGCCCGGCCCAGACCAGATCCCAGATGGCGTCCTGCATGCGCTCGGCGCCGAGCTCGGGAAGCAGCGTCAGCAGCTCACCATGGAACGAGGCGCCGCGCCCGGCGAGGTGCGCGAGCACGGTGCGGTGGCGATCATCGACGTCGAGCGCCGGCGTGTCGCCGCCGCCCCGGCGCGCCGGTCGCTCGCCGCGCGCGGAATCGATGCCCACCGCGCGGCCGGCGGCGCGGACGTCGCCTCCGGCAAGCACGTCGGCTTCCGCCACCGGGATCAGCAGCCGATCCACGCGCTCCCGGCGGAAGAGCATGATCCGCCCGTCATCGCTGCGCAGCGGCGAGTGCCCGACCCACACCAGCTGCCCCATGGCACCCAGCTCGTCGAGTTGCTCCGGGCGGAAGCTGCGGACACGCATGGGCAGGATCATGCGTACCAGCTCCTGGTAGCTGAGCGGCATGCCCTCCAGCTGCGCGATCGCGTCGAGCAGCTGCTCGTGGCGGTCGCCGCCGGATACCCGATGCCATGACGGCAGGAAACGACCGAGCACCTGGCGCGGCACCGGCGCCACCTGCCCGCGCAGCTTCGCGATCGTGCGTCTCTTGATCTGGCGCAGCACGTCGGGGTCGCACCACTCCTCGCCGTGCTCCCCGGGTCGGAACTCGCCCCGCAGCAGCCGCTGCTCCCGGGCGCTGGCCTCGAGCAGCAGCCGCACCTGCGCCGGCACCATGCCGTAGCGCGCCGCGACCTCGGCGGCGGTGAACGGCCCGTGCGTGCGCGCCCAGCGGAGCAGCAGCATCGCGACCGGATTCTCCTCCGGCTTCAGGTACGCGGCGGACACGCCCGCCGGCGGTGCGGTGCCGAGCGCATCGCGGTAGAGCGCGACGTCCTCGACCGCGAGCCACGCCTCGCGTCCGCCCACGCGCCCGGGGAACGCGCGCCGCTCCGTGCGCAGCTGCTCGAGCCACGGCGCCGGGTCCGCGACGCTCCGCTCGCGCAGCTCCTCGAGCGAGAGGTCGCCGACGTGCCGCAGCACGTCGTGCAGCTCGTCCGGGTTGCGCGCGTGCCGCGACGGGGCCCGTCGCTGCAGCTGGTCCGCCACCTCCGCGACGACGCGTGCATCGAGCAGCTCGCGCAGGTCCGCCTCGCCGAGCAGCTCGCGGAGCAATGACAGGTCGAGCGAGAGCGCCTGGGCGCGCCGCTCGGCGGCGGGGGAGTCGCCCTCGTAGAGGTAGGCCGCCACGTACGCGAACACCAGCGAGCGGGCGAAGGGCGATGCCGACGCGGTCTCGACCTCGTGAATCCGCACCTCCCGCCGTTCCGCGGCGCGCAGCACCTCGCGCAACGCGGGGACGTCGAAGATGTCCTGCAGGCAGGCGCGGTAGGTCTCGATGATGATCGGGAAGGACGGGTACTGGAGCGCGATCGACATGAGCTTCTGGGCGCGCAGCCGCATCGCGAACAGCGGCGTCCGCTGGCCGGGCCTCCGGCGCGGCAGCAGCAGGGCGCGGGCGGCGTTCTCGCGGAACTGCGACGCGAACAGCGGCGAGCGCGCCAGCTCGGCGACGATGCGCTCCTCGATCTCGTCGGGATCGGGCACGAGCGACGCCAGGTCGGGCGGCTCGTCGCCGTCCGCGAGCGTCAGCACGATGCCGTCGTCGCTCCACACGGCCTGCACGTCGTAGCCGACGTGCTCGGAGATGATCGAGCGGAGCGCGAGCGCCCAGGGGGCGTGCACGCGTGCCCCGAACGGGGTCAGCACGCAGATCCGCCAGTCGCCCAGCTCGTCGCGGAAGCGCTCGATCACGATGTCGCGGTCGGTCGGGAGCACGCCGGTCGCGTCGCGCTGATCGGCCAGGTACTGCACCAGGTTGTTCGCGGCGCGGGCGTCGAGGCCGTAATCGGCCTGCAGCCGGGTGCGCGCCGCGTCCTCGTCCAGCTGCGCGATCTCGCGCGTGAACGCGCCGAGCGCGCGCCCCAGCTCGAGCGGCCGCCCCGGCCCCTCCCCCTTCCAGAACGGCAGCCGCCCCGCCTCGCCGGGGGCGGGCTCGACGATGACGCGGTCACGCGTGATCTCCTGGATCCGCCACGTGGTCGCGCCGAGCGTGAACGTCTGCCCGGCCTGCGACTCGTGCACCATCTCCTCGTCGAGCTCGCCCACGCGCGGGCCGTCCGCACCCATGTGGACGGCGTAGAGCCCGCGATCCGGGATGGTGCCGGCGTTCACCGCGGCGAGCATGCGGGCGCCGCGCCGGGCGCTGATGACGTCGCGCTCGCGGTCCCAGCGGATGCGCGGGCGGAGCTCGGAGAACTCGTGCGAGGGATAGAGACCGGCCAGCATGTCGAGCACGGCGGTGAGTGCGCTGTCGGGCAGCTCGCGGAAATTGGCGGCGCGGCGCAGGACGGCGGCCAGCTCGGGCACGCGCCAGCCCTGGACCCCGGCCATGGCGACGATGTGCTGCGCGAGCACGTCGAGCGGGTTCTTCGGCACGCGCAGCGACTCGATCGCGCCCTGGCGCATGCGCTGCGCGACGATGGCGGCCTCGAGCAGGTCGCCGCGGTGCTTCGGGAAGACGCGGCCGATGCTGGTCTCCCCGACCTGGTGACCGGCGCGGCCGACGCGCTGCAGCCCGCTCGCCACCGAGCCGGGTGATTCCACCAGGATCACGAGGTCGACGGCGCCCATGTCGATGCCGAGCTCGAGCGAGCTGGTGGCGACGAGCGCGCGCAGCGCTCCCGATTTGAGCTGCTCCTCGATGTCGCGCCGCTGATCGTGCGCCAGGCTGCCGTGATGCGCGCGCACCAGCTCCTCGCCGGCCTGCTCGTTCAGCCGTTGCGCCAGGCGCTCGCAGAGGCCGCGGCTGTTCACGAACACGAGCGTGGTTCGGTGCGAGCGCACCAGCTCGAGGATGCGGGGGTATACTGCCGGCCAGATCCCGTACTGCCGGTTCGCCTCGCCCTCCTCGGCGAGCATGAGCGAGCCGGACGGACGCTCGGGCGCGAGCGTCGCATAGCCGCCGTCCTCCGTTGCCACGACCGGACGGGTCATGTCCTCGACGGGAACCACGACGCCCAGGTCCAGGTCGGGCGGCACGTGCGCATCCACGATCGACACGGCGCGATCGCCGCCCAGGAAGCGCGCGACCTCCTCGGCCGGCCGCGCTGTCGCGGAGAGCCCGATGCGCTGCGGATCCACGTCCGCGAGCTCGGCAAGACGCTCGAGCGAGAGCGCCATGTGCGCGCCGCGCTTGGTGGCGGCCATGGCGTGGATCTCGTCGACGATGATCCAGCGCACCGTGCGCAGGTTCTCGCGAGCCTGCGAGCCGAGCAGCAGGAACAGCGACTCCGGGGTGGTGACCAGGATCTCCGCGGGTTCGCGAAGCATGCGGCGGCGTTCCTGCGACGAGGTGTCACCGGTGCGCACGTCCACACGCGGCAGCAGCAGCGATTCATCGGTACCGGCAGCGGCGCGGGCGATGCCGGCGAGAGGGGTGCGGAGGTTGCGCTCGATGTCGTAGACGAGCGCCTTGAGCGGCGAGACGTAGACCACGCGCGCGCCCGGCTCATCGCTCGGGGCCGGCGCTCGCTGGTCCGGGCGCGCCGCCTCCGGGCGGCTGCGCTCAGGCGCAGAATCGAAATCGCGCCGGGGCTCGTGCGTGAGCCGGTCGAGCGCGTAGAGAAACGCGGCCAGCGTCTTGCCGCTGCCGGTGGGCGCGATCAGCAGCGTGTGCTCGCCGGCGTGGATACGCTCCCAGCCCCGCCGCTGCACCTCGGTAGGCGCGGCGAACGCCTGGTCGAACCAGTGCCGCGTCGCGGGGCCGAAGAACTCCACGTCCGGTGCCGCCCGAGCGCTACTGCGGGTTGGGCGCGGCCGGCGTCTCGATGTTGACGTCGATCTCGTCGGGCACGCCGCTGCCCCGGCCCTGTCCCATGACCAGCCAGACGATCACGGCCAGCAGCACGAGCACGACCAGCCCCCATACCCAGGCGCTGGAGCCGCCCCGGGTCGGCGGGGGATCGTTGTGGATGTGGACTTCGTCGGCCATGCGTACCTCCGTGTGAAAGGCGCACAATCCATCGCTTCGCGGCGCAGCCGTGCGTACTTCGTGCCATCCCGGGACGCCATCATCGCCTGTAGGGCATTCCCGGACCCCGGAATCCGCCCTGGCGGGGGTCGAATCCTCCATTGCCCGACGGTCCCCGGGCCCGCGGCCGGCTAAGGTGATGCGGCCGCCGGGGGAATGGAAGAGCCGGCGGCGGCTCCTCGCAGAGGGTGAGATGACGGAATACACGCTGACGGATATGGGATCGGGGACGGGGACCGGGGCGGAGCGACGTGGTCTTTCCGGCGTCGTGGCGCTGCGGCTGCTGGGCGGGCTGCTGCTGGTCGGCTGGTCCGCGAAATGGCTGCCGCCGATGTTCGCCATGGTCGGGGCACAGACCGCGATCGGGCAGCACGGCCTGCACGGCCTGCCGAGCGGTTACGAGGTGTTCGAGCTGCTGTTCGTGGCCGGGCACTGCGCCGTGCGCTGGCTGCCGGGTGTGGCGCTGGCGCTGGGGCTGTTCTGGCTCAGCGGGTGGCTGCGGCGGCGGGCCCTGCCGCGCTGAGCAGGCTGCGGGCGAGACGGCGCGCGAGCGCCAGGATGGTGAGCACGGTGGGACGGCCGAGCGCCTCCGGGAAGACGCTCGCGTCGCACACGTAGAGCCCGGAGACCGCCGTGCGCAGATCGCGGTCGAGCAGATCGTCGATGCGCACGGTGGCGGACGGGTGCGTGCCGCGCAGCGGGCTGGTGAAGATGCTGGCCGGCGCGCACCCGGCGCGCACCAGGATCCTCCGGGCGACGTCCTCCGCCTGCGTCAGGCGCTCCCGATCGCGCGTCGTGAGCCCCTTGGAGATGCGGCCCTGCGCGTCGATGCCGCCGCTCACCTCGTCGGTGAGCTTGATCATGACGCCGTAGGTGCTGCCCCAGCGATGCCAGGTGAGCGGATATTTCGGGCCCTTGATCAGCGTGATGATCGGGTACATGAGCCACGGATCGACGAGCGTCGAGTACATCACGCCGAGCTCGTCGTCGGCCGCGCTCCAGGTCATGGGCGGGTCCGCACCCATGCCGGGGCGGCCCTTCGCGAAGCCGTACACCATCGCGGTGGTGTCCATGGCCAGGCCGCGGCCCGCGTCGGCGAAGCCGCTCGCACGCAGCAGCTCGGGGCTGCCCAGGCCGCCGGCCGCCAGGATCACGGTCTCCGCCTCGATCTCGAACGGGCGACGTCCCCGCCGGCCGCGCACGCCGCGCACCGCGCCGCCCTCGTGGAGCACCGCGTCCACATGCGCGCCGGTCCACAGCTCGGCGCCGGCGGCGACGGCTTCGTCGACCAGCTCCGCGGCGGTCCACTTCGCGCCGCAGCGACAGCCCAGCATGCAGTGCGCGCCGCAGTCGAACTCGCGGGCGCGCGCCGGGCGCACGAACTTGTCCTGCGGGTGCCAGCTCATGCCCAGCTCGCCGGCGGCCTCGGCGACGCGCGTCGAAGCCGGACCGCGCAGACCGGGCGCGAGCGGCGCGATGCCCAGCTCGGCGCGGAACGCGGCCGCGTCCGGGTCCAGGTCGATGCCGTAGCGCTCGCGCCACCAGGGCCGCGGATCGGCGGCACAGCCGGCGTACATGCTGGTCGCGCCGCCCACCATGAGCGGACGGATGATGTTCAGACCCTCGCGCGTGAAGAGCAGCGCCCGCCGGTCGGCGTAGAGCAGCGCGCCCGCGTAGGTGCCGTACAGGGGGTGCGGCCGCCAGTCGCGGCCGCGCTCGAGCAGCAGCACGCGGCGGCCGCCGCGCGCCAGCTCGCGGGCCGCGGCGGCACCGCCCGGGCCCGAGCCGATGACCAGGATGTCGGTTCGCGTTCGCGCGTTCACGACCCAATACTAACACGCGGCCGCGCCCGGCGCGGGCCTGCCCCATTCTCCGGAGAGAACCGAATGCGACGCCGTGGCCTGCTGCCCTGCCTGCTCCTGATCACCGCCTGCGGCGACGCTGCGCCCGGCACCACCCCGGATGCCGGCGCCGGTGCCGCGTCCGCGGACGCGCCCGGGAACGTGTTCTTCACGCTGCAGCAGGCCGGTGCGGTCGGCCGGCTGGGCGGACGCGAGACGCCGGCCGGCGCCCAGATGACCTACCTCGACGTGTCGGCCGACGGCACGCAGGTCATCGCCAGCGCGACCGGCGAGGACGCGGTCTACCTGATCGACGTGCGGAGCGGCGTCGTGCTGGACACCATCCCGGTGGGAAGCGCGCCGAAGGGCGTGCGCTTCGCACCCTACCCCAACGTCGCGTTCGTGGCCAACGAAGGCGCCGGCACGGTCGGCGTGATCGTGCTCGGGCGGGGCGAGATGGTGCAGGAGGTGCCCGTGGGACCGACGCCGCACGCCATCGTCTTCGACGCGAATGGCGACGTGATGTACGTCACCGTGCAGGGCGCGAACCGGATCGCCGTGGTCGATCTCGAGATGCTGCGCGTCCTGGGTACCATCGAGGTCCCCGGTCACCCGCACAACCTGGCCATTTCGCCCGACGGCAATACGCTCTACGTGACGCTGCTCGACCGCAGGGAGCTGGTCGCGGTGTCGATCGCCGGCAACACGGTGGGCGGTCGCACGCCGCTGCCCGAACCACACTACGGCATCGCCCTCTCACCCGACGGCAGCCGCGCTTACGTGACCGGCATGGCCGGCTCGGTGATGCGCGTCATCGACACGGCCAGCATGCGCGCCCTCGCCGACGTGGAGGTCGGCACCGCGCCGCACGGCGTCGTCACCAACCGGGCGGGCGACGAGATCTACGTGAGCGTGGCGGGCTCCGACGAGATCGTTGTCGTGGACGCCCGCAATAACGAGGTGAAGCGGCGGGAGAAGGTCGGGCGGGGACCGTTCTGGCTGGCGACCGTGAAGTAGGGATAGGGATAGGGATAGGGATAGGGATAGGGATAGGAACAGCGGGGGAGGGAGATCTGATGCCGATCTATGAGTATGCCTGCCGGGGGTGTGGGCGGCGGTTCGAGGAGATGCGTCGCACGGAGGAGCGGCTGAGCGCGCCGGTGTGTCCGGCGTGTGCGGGCGTGGAGACGATGCTCGTCATGTCGGCGCCGGGGCACGTTGGTGCCGGCGCGTCGGTCGGATCGGTGCCGTCGTGCGACGCGGGAGGCAGCTGCTGCGGGGGCGGGTGCATGCACTGAAAGGGTTGAGGGTTGAGGGCGAGGGCGAGGGGGAGGAGGGCCGAGGGGGCTACATGCCGGTGGGGTAGGTTTCGGGGGGTTCGTGGCCGGGGGTTGTGGGTAGCGGGAGGGGGCGCACGGCGCGGGTCTCGTCGATGTAGAGCAGGGCGTCGTAACGGGCGGGAAGCACGGTGGGCACGTAGTTGCCGAAGGCCTCCCGCTCGGGGTGGTAGACGACCCCGATGGCGCGGTGGCCGCGGCGCTCGAATGCCTCGGGCAGCTCCTGCAGCTCGCGGCTGAGCAGCAGGCGGTCGTCACGAGCGGCCCGGTGCAGCACGTCCTCCCAGCTGCCCTCGCGCGCGGGCGGCACGGTCAGCTCGGCCATCGGCGCTCCCCACCCGGCGGCGGCGATGACCCGGCCGCGGTGGGTCGCGAAGCCGACCAGCGCGACGTCGTCGGCCCCCCACTGCTGTCGCGTCAGCTGTCCCAGGTTGTGCATGCCCGCGGCCGCCATGTCGGTCGCGCGCGCATCGCCGATGTGCGTGTTGTGCTCCCACACGACCGCGCGTGCCCCGCCACCGCAGTGCTCGAGCAGCCGGCAGAGCGTCTCCTGCATGTGGCTGTCACGCACGTTCCATGACGCCACGCCGCCGCGCACCATGGCGCGGTAGTAGTGCTCCGCGTTGCGCGCCACCAGCGCGTTCTGCTCGGCATCGAAGTAGCCCTCGCGACCGTCCTCGCGGTACGCGTCCTCCTTGCGGCGCAGCGCGGCCAGCATGGCGACCGCCTCGTCCTCGCAGGCCTGCGGCAGCAACGTGGTGGCCATGGCGTACTCGTGCACGTCCTCGAGGTAGGGGTCGAAGCAGCCGTAAGCAGTGCGGGCGCGCGCTGCGGCCTCGGGATCGACGTCGTCCAGATACTCGATGACCCGGCGCATCGAATCCCAGAGCGAGTACACGTCCAGGCCGTAGAAACCGGCACGCGCCTCGGGCGGATGGGCCTGGTTCCAGCCGCGCAGCCACTCGACGAGCGCGACGACCTCGCGGTTCGCCCACAGCCAGGTCGGCCAGCGCTCGAAGCCGCGCAGCACCTCGAGCGCATCCCGCCCCGCGCCGGGAAAGCCGCGCACGAAGCGGTTGACCCGGTAGCAATCCGGCCAGTCGCCCTCGACGGCGACGAAACGGAAATCGTGCTGCTCGACGAGCCGGCGCGTGATCGCGGTGCGCCAGTCGTAGAACTCGGCGGTGCCGTGCGTCGCCTCGCCCAGCAGGACGACTCTGGACCCGCCGATCGCATCGATCAACGGGTCCAGGTCGGCGGCATCCTCGAGCGGCCGCAGCCGTGCGCCCAGCTGATGCTGGAAAGCGCTCAGTTGCGGATCTCCCAGCGGACCACTTCGGCCTTGCCCAGGTCCAGCGACTTCTCGACCGTGTGCGTCTGCGCATCGTCGGTGGCGGTGAGGCGCACGCTGTCATCGCCGCGGTTGGGCACCTGGAAGCGCTTCGTCTCGTTCGCCGCGACCGAGCCGAGCGTGGTCTGCGAGCCGGCCACCCAGTACATGACGTTCATGGTGTGCGGCATGGGATTGTGAATCTCGATGACGAAGTCGGCCCCGGCGATGCCCGGCTCCTGGGCGGTAGCGGCCTCCGACAGCTCCTCGGCCGTGCGGGTCGCGCAGGCGCCGAGCGCCGCGATTACGAGCAGGGCCATGAAAGGCGCACGGATGTAACGCATGAGAACCTCCGGGTTTGCGTACCAGCGGAGGCGCAAGGGTGCAGAAACCGTGCGGGGAAGGGGGTTTACGGCGCCAGCGGTACCGGGCACATGCCGACTAGCTCACTGCCGGCCGGCCCGGAAACGGCTTCCGGTGTGGCGTCACCGAGTCCGGGACCGGCCCGAGTGCGGTGGCGAATCAGCGCAGGGCGAAGTCCGCGTGCATGGTGACGGTGATTTCCTTCTTGCGCGTGTTCGTGCTGTGCATCCCGAAGCCGCTCACCTCGGTGGAGAACGGCTCGGTGATCTGGAACACGCCGGCGCGGGCGGAGATGATGCTGCCGACACCGGCACCGCTCGCCTCGGCGATCTGGGCGGCGCGCACCCGGGCGTCCCGGGTAGCCTC
>DATHVV010000163.1:0-17159 GCA_035461105.1 Longimicrobiales bacterium
TCCAGCCGCTGGAACTCCTCGAAGACCACGTCCTGCTTGTCGCGCGGGATGCCCGGCCCGTCATCGCTCACATCGACGCGCACCCAGCTGCCCGGCGCCGGCGCCTGACCGTTGGAGTCCTCGCAGACGCGCACTTTCACGGCCCCGCCCGCCGGCGTGTACTTGACGGCGTTCGAGAGCAGGTTGCCGAGCACCTGCCGGGCCCGGTTCGCGTCCGTGACCACCACCGGCAGCTCGTCGCAGACCTCGACCTCGAGTGAGAGCCGGGCGGCTTCGGCCTGCGCCTGGTAATCCGCGACCGTCTCCAGGATGGTGCGCCCCAGGTCGGTCGGCTGCGGCCGCACCTCGACCTCGCCGCTTTCGGCGCGCGCCAGCTCCAGCAGGTCGGTGATCAGGCGAAGCGCGCCGGCCAGGGCCGTGCGCAGCCGCCCGACGCTGTGCCGCTGCTGCTCGTTCAGCTCGCCGTACATGCCGTCCTCGAGCAGCTGCGCATAGCCATCGGCCGCGCCGATCGGGTTCTTCAGGTCGTGGCTGAATCCGCGCATGAGCCGGGCGCGGCTCTCCATGACGCGCTCCAGCTCGGCGCGGCGCTGGCCCGCCTCGCGGAAGAGGCGCGCATTGTCCACTGCGAGCGCGGCGCGTGCGGCCAGCTCCCCCGCGAGCTCGAGGTCCTTCTCGTCGTACTGGCGGCCCGACTCGGCCGCGACCAGCGTGATCGCGCCGAGCGTGCGTCCGCGCGCGTTCATCGGCACGATCATGCCGGATCGCAAGCCGAGCTCGCGCAGCATGCGCAGGTGCTCGCCGTCGCGGGCGAGCACGGTGATCAGGTTGTCGTCGATGCTGCGGACCAGCTCCGGCTCGCCGGTGCGGAGCACGTTCGCCACCCCGGTCGGCTCGTCCGGGTCGACCGGGTAGCGGGCCGCCACTTCGGTCGCGAGCGCCTCGCGCTCCGGGTCCGCGTGCGCGGCCGCGACCCGGCGGATCTCGCCGTCCTCCAGGACGTCGATCGCGCACCAGTCGGCGACGTGCGGCACTGCCTGCCGGGCGGTGACGCGAAGCGTCTCGTGGTAGTCGAGAGAGGACGCGAGCGCGGCGCCGGCATCGATCAGGAAGCGCTGCGCGTGCTCCACCTCCTTGCGCGCGGTCACGTCCTCGGCGATGCCCGCCACGCGGAAGAGCCGGCCGCCCGCATCGCGCACGGGCGAGCCGCGCGAGTGGATCCAGCGCAGCTGCCCGTCGGGCCGGATGATCCGGTACTCGATGTCGTACTCGCCCGTGAGCAGCCGTTCCGTCAGCGCCTGGTCCACGAAGGCGCGGTCCTCGGGGTGCACCGAGCGGGTGAACGCGAGCGCGTCGCTGAACAGCTCCTTTCGGCTCCGCCCCCAGATCTGCTCGTACGCGGGGCTGACGTAGGCCATGCACCGCGTGTCCAGGTCGATCACCCAGAAGACCTCGCGGATGTTCTCCGCGAGCTGGCGCAGCCGCTGCTCGCTCTCCCGCAACGCTTCCGTGAGACCGACCCGGCGCATGGCCGCCGCCGCCGTGTCCGCGAGCGGGGCCACGACGCGCGCCTCCTCCTCGCGGAACGGCTCGTCGCGGCGCAGCAGCACCAGCGCGCCCTCGACCGTGCCGCCCGCGATGAGCGGCACCGCCATCGCCGCGCACTCGATGCACGCCTCCCGCAGGTACGGCGCGAGTCCGGCGTCCCCGGCGTCCGCCTGCAGCAGCATCGCGGGGACGCCCGACTCGATGATCTCCTCCGTCAGCGAACCCGGGTAGGGCACGCGCATGCCGCGCGCCGGTACCGGCTCGCCGTGCACCGCGACCACCTCCACCATGGCGCGCTCGCCGTGCCGGTCGCGCGCCTCCACCCAGGCCCCGTCCGCGCGGGCCAGCGCCAGAGCGCTCCGCACCAGACCTTCCGCGAGTCCGCGCGCGTCCTCGGTGAGACCGAGCTCGCGCGTCGCCCGCCGCAGCACCTGCTCTTCCGTGGCGCGGCGCTCCGCGTCGGTACGCGCGTGCTCCGCCTCGATGCGTGCCGCCTCCGCGTCCGCGCGCGCCCGCTCGGCCTCGGTGCGCGCGACCTCGGCCTCCGCCCGCTCGAGCTCGGCCGCGCGGAACAGCCGCTCGTTCTCCACCGCCAGCCCGAGACGACGCGCGAGCGCGCGCGCCATGCTCGACCCCGCGATCGTGATCGCTAGGATGATCAGGGCGGCGAGGGCCACCGCGGCCGCGAGTCCGACACTGCCGATGACGAGCCGGGCGCCGGGGCCGCCGCCGATCACGACGCCGGAGCGCGGCACCAGTCGCATCGCGCCGAGCACCGCGTGGTGCGTGCCGACCAGGCCGGCCCCCAGCACGAGCGCGCCGCCCAGCCGCCAGCGCAACCGTACGGCGCGCTCGGACGCTTCCCGCGCTGCGAACCATGCCGGCACCAGCGCCGCAAGCAGGGCAACCGCGACCGAAGCGGCGACGAGGGCCGGCTGCCACCGGGTCGCCCCCGGCATGCGCATGCTCGCGAGCATCGCGTAGTGCGTTCCGACCAGTGCGGCCGCCACCAGCACCGCTCCGGCGACCAGAGAGCCGCGCCCGGGCGCGGATCGGGTGAGCAGCGCCAGTGCGAGCGCCATGGCCGCGATCGGGAGGGCGAGCGAGAGGAAGAGCAGCGGACCGTACCACGCGATGCGCGCCACCTCCCGCGTCGCGCCCAGCATGCCCACGAAGTGCATGCTCCAGATGCCGATGCCGAGACCGAGTGCGCCAGCACCCAGCCAGAGCAGCCGGCTGCGCCCCCGCGCTGCCGCCAGGGCACCGATCAGGTCCAGCGCCGCATACGATGCCGCCAGCGCGATCAGGATCGAAAGCGCGAGCAGTCCGGGATCGAAGCTCAAATGCATTCTCTGCAAGCGGGTAACGGCCAGCTGCTTCCCGACCCCGGAGCAGGGAGCGTGCCCCGGTCCCGCAGCTTGACCTGCAGGGGCTCGGCCCGCTCGATCGCCAGGACCGGCGCCACCCCGGCGCGTGTCGGGTTCCATCAGCGCCCTGGCCCGCCCGATCGCCAGGAGGGGCGCGGCCGCCGGCGCGCCGCCGTCCCGCTCTGGGGTGATTTCGCCCCTTGCGAGGGGCAACGGCCGCCGGTCCACACTATAGTGCCGGTCACGCTATCGGCCGGCCGTTCCGGCCACGTCCCGGGGACCCGATCGGTGCTTACGGACCTGACGCTTCACGTGATGCTGGCCATCGGCCGCGGTCCGGCCCATGGCTACGCGATCGGCAAGGACATCTCGCTGCGTACGGACGGTCGGCTCGACCCGAGCACGGGGGCGCTGTACCAGGCGCTGCGACGTCTGACGCGGGAGGGCCTGGTCGCGCGCGCACCGGCGCCGGCGGGGGAGAGGGACGTGCGCCGGAAGTACTTCGTGCTGACGCCGGCGGGCCGGGACGCGGTGCAGGCCGAGGTGCGGCGCCTGGAGGCGGTGGTGGCGCTGGCGCGCGAGCGTCGGCTCTACCCGGCGGCGGCGACATGAGCGCCGGGTGGTGGTTCGCCCGGTGCCTGCGCCTGCTGCCGGCGTCGCTGCGGCGCGAGTACGGGGAAGACATGGCCATCACGTTCGCGGCCCGGCTGGCGGCAGTGCTGCCGGGTCGGCGGGCGCGGTGGGCGTTCCTCGCGCGGGAGCTGGGCGGGCTGGTGTGGCTGGCATCGACGGAGCGGCTGGCGTGGCGGCGAGCGGTCGCCACGGCGACATCGGACAGACAGGAGCTGAGCGGCATGGAGCATCTGACACGCGAGCTGCGCCACGCGGTGCGTCGGCTCGGGAGCACTCCCGGGTTCACGGCGGCGGCGATCCTGACGCTGGCGCTCGCGATCGGCGCCAACACGGCCATCTTCGCGCTGTTGCACCGGGTGGTGCTGTCGCCGCTGCCCTATCCCGATGCCGGACGCCTGGTGGCCCTGGACCATGGCGCTCCCGGTCTCGACGTGCCGAGCGGTCTGGGCATGACTTCCGGCTTCTACCGGGAATATGGCGAGCTGCCCGCCGTGGAAACGCTCGCGCTCTATCGCCGCGGGGCCGCGACCCTGAGCGGGGAGGGCCCACCCGAGCGGCTGGCCTACGTTCAGGCGACGCCCTCGCTGACGAAGGTGCTGCGCGTGCAGCCGTCGCTGGGCCGCTGGTTCGCGGAATCGGAGGGCGCGCCGGAGGGGGCGCTGGTAGTGGTGCTATCCCACTCGCTCTGGGTGAGCCGGTTCGGCGCTGATCCCGGCGTGATCGGGCGCACCACCCGCATCGATGGCGCCCCGTACGAGATCATCGGTGTCATGCCCGAGTCGTTCGCGTTCCCGAGCGCGGACGGCAGGTTCTTCATCGCGCAGAAGCTCGACCCCGCGGCGGCCCGGCCGGGCGGATTCAACTACGAGGGCATCGCGCGGATCCAGCCGGGCGTCACGCTCGACGCGCTCAGTGCGCAGTTCTCGGGGATCATCGCGCGCCTGCCGGAGCGCTTCCCGGAGCACGCCGGGCTGGCCCGGTCGATGGTGGACGAGGCGCGCCTGACGGCCCGTCCGATCGAATACAAGGCGAGCGTGCTCCGCGGCGTCGACCAGACCCTCTGGGTGCTGCTCGGCGCGGTGGCGATCGTGCTGCTCATCGCCTGTGCCAACCTGGCCAACCTGTTTCTGGTGCGGACCGATGGACGCCAGCGCGAGGTCGCGGTGCGCCGCGCGCTCGGGGCGGGCAGCGGCAAGGTGGCGGGCTTCTACTTCTCGGAAACGCTCGTGGTGGCGGTCGCCAGCGCGCTGATCGGGCTCCTGCTCGCGTACGCGGCGGTGCAGCTGCTCGTCGCGCGCGCGCCGGTGGCGTTGCCGCGGCTGCACGAGATTCGGCTCGACACCGTCGCCGCCGGGTACGCGCTGCTGCTCGGGCTCGTGTCCGGCGCCAGCTTCGCCATCCTGCCGCTGCTGCGGCGGCAGACGGCGCCGGCCGTCCTGCTCCAGGACGGTGGACGCGGCAACACCGCGGGGGCGCGGCGGATGCACGCGCGCCAGGTGCTCATGGGCGCGCAGGTGTCGCTCGCCGTGATGCTGCTGGTCGCGGCCGCCCTCATGATCCAGAGCTTCCGCGCGATGCAGCGGATCGATCCCGGGTTCCGCGCGGAATCGCGTCTGGTGTTCCGCATCGGCCTGCCGGAAAACGAATACGACCGGGAGCGCGCGAGCGCGTTTCACGAGCGGCTGCTCGAGCGGCTGAATGCACTGCCCGGGGTAGCGTCCGCGGCGGTGACCACCACGCTGCCGCTGGACGGCCACGGCTGGGGAGACCCGCTCGACGTGCAGGGAATGCTGCCGCCGCCCGGCGTCATCAACCCGGTCGCAGCCTTGCGCCGCGTCACGCCCGCCTTCTTCGCGACCATCGGCGTACCGCTCCGCCAGGGCCGCGCGCTGGACGAGACCGATATGCGCGGCCACAGCAACGCCGCGGTCGTGAACGAGGCGCTCGCGGCCGCCTATTTCCCGGACGGCCAGGTGATCGGCCGGCGCGTGCGCGCCATGGGGCAGGAGGATGGCGGCTGGTTCACCATCGTGGGCGTCGTCGGCAACACGGCCACGCATACGCTCCGCGAGGATGCGAGCACGCCCAAGATCTACTTCCCCCTGCGTACCGAGGTCGTCGATGGCACGCCGCCGCCGCACGCCGTGAGCTACGTGGTGCACACCGGCGGCCCCCCCGTCGCCCTGGTCTCCGCCGTCCGCCGGCTGCTCGACGAGCTCGATCCCAACCTGGCGATCGCGCGCCCCGAGCCGCTCGAGGACATGGTGGCACGCTCGGGCGCCACGCTCGCGTTCACGATGGTGCTGCTCGTGCTCGCCGGCGCCGTCGCCCTCCTGCTCGGCATGATCGGCGTCTACGCCGTGATCGCCTATGCCGTCGCTCAGCGCACGGCCGAGATCGGCCTGCGCCTGGCGCTCGGCGCGCGACCCGGGGATGTCACCACCATGATCGTGCGGCAGAGCGGCGCCGTGATCGCGGCCGGAGTGCTCATCGGCCTCGCCGGCGCCGCCGGCGGTGCCCGTACCCTGGGCGGCCTGCTCTTCGGCGTCACGCCCTACGACCTGCCCACCTTCGTCGGGGTCGCCGCGGGGCTGTTCGGGACCGCACTCCTGGCCAGCTGGCTGCCCGCGCAACGGGCCGCCCGGCAGAATCCGCTCGAATCCCTGTACACGAGGTAGCGCACGCGGGGCCGTGGCCGGCCGGAGCCACGGCCCCTATCTTGTCCACCCCCATGCGGATAATCGATATCAGCCAGCCGGTCGGGACGGGTATCGCCGTCTGGCCGGGCGACCGCGAGCTCACGCTCGAGTGGACCCTGCGCCGCGACGCCGGGGACAGCGTGAACGTGGCCGGGCTGGGCCTGAGCGTGCACACCGGGACGCACGCCGACGGATTCCATCACGTGAGTGATGCCGGCGCGCGCATCGGCGACATGGCGCTCGCCGCCTACCTCGGGCGGTGCACCGTCGTGGACGCGCGCGGCGCGGAAGTGCTCGAGCCGCGGCACGTCGCCCATCTGGACCTGGCGCGCACCGAGCGGATCCTGTTTCGCACGAGGGAGACGGTGAACGAGCGCGAGTTTCCGGGCGACGTCGCCTTCCTGTCCCCGGTGCTCGCGGCGCAGCTCGCGGGAGCCCGACTGCGGCTGGTGGGTACTGATGCCCCGTCGATCGACCCGCTCGACTCGAAGGCGCTGGAAGCGCACCACATCCTGGCGGAGGCCGGAGTGGCCAACCTGGAGAGCCTGGTGTTGACGGACGTGCCCCCCGGCGACTACATCCTGGTCGCGCTGCCGCTCCGGCTGGTGGAGGCCGACAGCTCGCCGGTGCGTGCGGTATTGCTGGACGGCTGGCCGTGACGGTCCCGATCCAGATCCCGTGGGACCTGTTCCAGGGGCGCAGCGCGGTCTGGTGCGAGTGCCTCCGGGCGGGCGTGCGGCGGGCCGTGCTGCTGCCGCGCCTGGACACGATCTTCGGCCCGGCCGACGAGGACCCGCAGCGCGAGCTGGCGCGCGAGGCGCTCGACTGGCGGCTGATCTCGCCGACCGAGGCGGACTGGACCCACTACCGCGAGCTGGTCGGGAAGCAGGCGGCGCGCGCCGGCGTGCAGCTGCACGTGCAGCGCGTCGAGAACGTGGCGCGGTGGATCGGCGGCAAGCCGCTCGCCGTGCCGCAGTACCACCTGTGGCTGTTCGTCGAGCCGCAGGTTCTCGAGACGATCGAGAAGCTGTATGACGAGCCCGATCCGCAGCGCCGGAGCGGGCTGTGGCGGTGGCTGCTCGGGTGGACCGCGCCGCGCACCGTCACGGAACCCACAACGTAAGGACGTTCGTACGATGGTCGATGCAGGCAAGATGGTGAAGCGGATTCAGGAGATGCGCGACGAGGGCTACCTCTCCGACGCGATCGTCCGCGAGATGGTCAAGCAGCTCAAGGCGACCGACATGGATTACAACTTCGTCGGTGCGTACCTCTTCAACCCCGACGAGAACATCCTGTGGCTTCACAACTACATGGGTGAGGGCACCGAGCACGCGCGCATCCCGGTCGGCACCGGCGTGTGCGGCACCGCGGTCGCGGAGAAGCAGAACCAGAACGTCGGTGACGTGACCAAGATCGACAACTACCTGGCCTGCAGCCCGCGGACGAAGTCGGAGCTGGTGGTGCTGATCCGCGCCGGCGACGAGATCTTCGGCCAGATCGACATTGACGCGAAGACCCACAACGCGTTCGATCGCGCCGACCAGGAGGCGGTCGAGATGGTGGCGGACAAGCTCGCCGAAGTCTTCATGGCCGAGCGGCGCTAGCTCGCACCGGTGCTCGCTGTGCGGCGGCGCTCCCCCTTACGCGCGGGAGCGCCGCCGCGTAGCATCGGGCCATGAGCACGCCCCCGCGCATGGTCCTGGCGCCCAACCCCTCGCCGATGACGCTCGACGGCACCCGCACGTTCATCGTCGGCACCCGCACCGCCGTGATCATCGATCCCGGGCCCGATCTGCCCGACCACCTGGAGCGCGTCGCCGCCGCGGTCCGCGACGCGCTCACCGTGACGGTGGTGATCACCCACTACCATCCGGACCACGCCAGCGGGGCTGCCGCGCTGGGCCGGCGGCTGCGCGCGCCGGTGCGCGGAAGTATCGGTCCGGGCCGTCTTTCCGAGGGCGACGTCCTGCCCACCGATGGTGGCGAGCTGCACGTCCTCGAGACGCCGGGACACGCCCGCGAGCACCTCGCGTTCCACTGGCCGGACGCCGGGGCCATCTTCTGCGGGGACCTCATGATGGGTGGTCTGGACACGGCCCTGGTCGCGGCCCCCGAGGGCAACCTGACGGCCTACCTGGAGTCGCTCGGCCGGCTCCGCCGACTCGCGCCCCGGGTGATCTATCCGACGCACGGACCGGAGTTTGCCGATCCGGACCCAGCGCTGGCCCGATACCTGGAGCACCGGGTGGCGCGCGAGGTCCAGGTGCTGGAGGCCCTGGCCGCCGGGGCCCGGGGGGTCGCCGAGGTCGCCGGGCACGTTTACGGCAACCAGCTCGAGCCGGAGCTGCGGCAGTGGGTCGAAGGCACCACCCGGGCGTACCTCGAGCACCTCGAGCGGAGCGGAAGGATCGACGGCGCATGGCGGAGCGCGAGCGCGCGACCCTGAGCGGGCCGGCGCCGGGGGAGCGGACCTCGACCGGCGCGAGCCCGGCACTGGATGCGGCGCTGGGCGAGGCGTTGCGGGAGGTGGTCGGCAGTGACGGGCTGATCACCGACCCGGGCGCCCTGCTGGTCTACGAGGCCGACGCGCTCATGGCATACCGCGAGCGCCCGCGCGCCGTGGTGCTGCCGCGTACCACCGCACAGGTCGCGGCGGTGCTGCGGCTGCTGCACGAGGCGCGTATGCCCTGGGTGCCGCGTGGTGCCGGGACAGGTCTTTCCGGCGGCGCGCTGGCGCTCTCGGCCGCCGTGCTCGTCTCCACGGCCCGCATGGACCGGATCCTCGCCATCGACGCCCCGAACCGCCGGGCGCGCGTTCAGCCGGGCGTCGTCAATGTGCGGCTGAGCGCCGCGGCGGCGCCGTTCGGTCTCCATTACGCGCCCGACCCCAGCTCGCAGACCGTGTGCACCATCGGCGGCAACGTCGCGGAGAACGCCGGGGGGCCGCACTGCCTCAAGTACGGCGTCACCCTGAACCACATCCACGGACTCACGGTCGCGCTGCCCGACGGCGAGCTGGTCGAGCTCCGGGATGGCGGCCTGGACGGCAGCGGCTACGACCTGCTCGGTCTCTTCGTCGGCAGCGAGGGCACGCTCGGGATCGCCACGGAAATCGACGTCCGGCTTACCCCTGTGCCGGACATGGTGGAGACGCTGCTGGCGCTGTTCCCGGAGGTGGACCAGGCGACGCGCGCCGTCAGCGCGATCATCGCGGAGGGTCTCCTGCCCGCCGCCCTCGAGATGGTGGACCGGCAGGCCATCCTCGCCGTGGAGGCCAGCGCCTATGCGGCCGGGTTGCCGACCGACGTCGGCGGCGCGCTCGTGATCGAGCTGGACGGGCGGGCCGCCGGCCTCGCCGAAGAAGCGGAGCGGGTGCGTACGATCTGCGAGCGGGCCGGGGCGCGCGAGGTGCAGCGGGCACACGACGAGGCGGAGCGGCAGCGGCTCTGGTACGCCCGCAAGAAGGCGTTCGGCGCGATG
Organism: Longimicrobiales bacterium; assembly: GCA_035461105.1. Classification (GTDB taxonomy): domain Bacteria; phylum Gemmatimonadota; class Gemmatimonadetes; order Longimicrobiales; family RSA9; genus VEPF01. Next base: position 9,731 of record DATHVV010000163.1, read on the forward strand.
GGTCGGCTCGCGCCCGACGTGCTGGTGCAGGACGCGGTCGTGCCGCGCTCGCAGCTGCCGCATGCGCTGCGCTGCTGCTACGAGATCGCGGCTCGTCACGAGCTCCGGATCTGCAACACGTTCCACGCCGGTGACGGCAACCTCCACCCGACCATCCTCTTCGACCGCCGCGACGCGGACCAGGTGCACCGCGTCGAGCAGGCATCGAAGGAGATGATGCAGGCGTGCGTTGACTGCGGCGGCACCATCACCGGAGAGCACGGCGTCGGCTGGGACAAGCGCGCGTACATGGACCTGGTCTTCGGTGCGGAGGAGCTGGCGCTCTTCTGCGACGTGCGCCGGGTGTTCGATCCGGAGGGACTCGCGAATCCGCTCAAGATCCTGCCGTCCCACTCCTGCCGGGAGTGGAGCGGCGCAGCGACGCACTTCGAGCCCGACCGACTGTCGGGCGCAGTCCGGTGAGGCGCCGGCTGGAGGCGCTGCTCGGCGCCGAGGCGCTCGCGTCCGGCGCGGCCGGGCCCGGCGTGATCGGTGCAGGCCGGGGCGAGCGCCCGGTGCGGGCGGCTCCCGCGAGCACGCAACAGGTGGCGGACCTGCTCGGCCTGTGCGGCCGCGAGGGCTGGCGCGTCTGGCCGGCCGGCGGGTCATCGCGCCGCCTCCCGGATGAGCGCTTCGCCGCCGATGTGCTGCTCGGCACCGAGCGCCTGGCCGGCATCACGATCTACGAGCCCGAGGACCTGACCGCCGGATGCCGTGCCGGCACCAGCCACGGGCAGCTCGCCGACGCCACCGCACCCCATCGCCAGATGCTGCCGCTCGAGCCGGCCGTGGGACCCGCCGGCACGCTGGGCGGCACCCTCGCGCTCGCCGACGCGGGACCGCTGCGCGCCGGGTACGGCGCGCCCCGCGACCTGGCGCTCGGCCTCACCGTCGTCACCAGTGACGGACGCGTGCTCCGGGTCGGCGGCCGCGTCGTCAAGAACGTCGCCGGCTACGACCTGGTCCGCCTCCTGGTCGGCAGCCGCGGCACGCTCGCGGTGATCACCGAGCTGCACGTGCGCCTGCGCGGCATACCCGAGCGCGATGCTACCGCATTGCTCGCGGCGCCCGACGCGGCTGGCGCCGCCGCGCTCGCGCTCGCCATCCGGGACGCGGCCATGCCGGCCGCCCTGGAGGTGCTGGCCCCCCCGGCTTCCGGACTGCCCTGGCAGCTCGCGCCACGCCTCCACGGGAGCGCCCTCGCGGTGGCCGACGCCCTGGCGGCCGTGGCGGCAATCGGCGGTCGGGTCGACGTGCTCGATCCGGGTGTGGCCCGGGACTGGTGGGATGGCCTGGCGGCCCGCGAGCGCGCGGTCCCGGTCGGGCTCAGGCTCACAGTGCTGCCGGACCGTCTCGGGAGCGCGCTCGCGGCCTGCGAGCAGTTTCTCATCTCGGCGTCCGACAACAACCTGGACGCTCGGGCCGGGTCGCCGCGCCGCGCCGCCGTCAACCGGTCGGGGTACTGCGCCGCCCACGCGGCCGACGGCATCGTTCGGCTGGGCGTACACCCGCCGGACCGCGACCGGGAGAACACCTGGATCCGGGCCCTCTCCGACCTCGTTTCGGAAATCGTATCGCTCAACGGGACGTGGACATACGACAGAGGGGCCGGGACCGTGCGGCAGTTCGCCGGTGCCCCCGAGCCGCCCGCGCGCCCGGCCGCGCTGGTCCGGCTGGAGCGCGGCCTCAAGGCGCGGTTCGACCCCCGGGGCCTGCTGCCACCCTGGGAAGTATGAGCGAATCGATTGTCGGACTTGCAGATATCCTCCGTCGCGAGGAGGCCGGTCTGCTCGCCTGCGTGCATTGCGGCTTCTGCCTCAGTGCGTGCCCCACGTACACGCGGCTCGGCGATGAGGCGGACTCGCCGCGGGGCCGCCTCTACCTGATGCGGGCGGTGGCGGAGGGTCGGCTCGACCCTGCCGCGCCCGCGTTCCGGACGCACATCGACCGCTGCCTGGGCTGCCGGGCATGCGAGCCGGTATGCCCATCCGGCGTTCCGTACGGCTTCCTGGTGGAGCGGGCGCGGACGGTGGTCGCGGAGGCGGGCGGCGCCGATCCGGTGGGCCGGCTGCTGCTCTGGACGTTCGGGCATCGCTTCAACGCGGCGGTGGCCGGCTGGAAGGGGAGGATCTTCCGGTCCGGTGGCTTCGCGGCCGCGCTCGCGAGACTGCTGCCGCGGCGGCTGCGCACGGCGCGCTATGGACTGGCCATGCTGGCGGCGACGCGACCGTGGCGCGGGCTGCGGGCTCCGCCAGCGGGCTTGACGGTATCGCCGGCGGCGGGCGGGGGCACCACGGGTGCGACCTCCGGGTCGGGGGTGCCAGCGGTGGCCCGCCGCGGGAGCGCAGCCGAGGTGGCGGTGCAGCCGGAGCGGGCGGCGGCGGACCCGCACGCGCTCGCAGCGGCCTACCCGGCCGGCACCAGCCTGACGGCTGAGCATGCTGGAGCGCGGCCGCAGCCCCGGGTTGCGCTGCTGCGCGGGTGCGTCCAGTCGGCGCTCTTCGGCCATGTCAATGCCGCGACCGGGCGGGTGCTGCGCGCCGCCGGGTGCGAGCTGGTCGAAGTGCGCTCGCAGCGCTGCTGCGGCGCGCTGCACGCCCACGGCGGTGCGCTCGAGGATGCGCGCTCGCTGGCCCGCGCCAACGTCGCCGCGTTCACGGCCGCCGGCGCGGATTACGTGGTCGTGAACGCCGCCGGCTGTGGTGCCATGCTGAAGGAGTACGGCGAGCAGCTGCGCGACGACGTCGCCTGCCGGGACGCGGCGCACGCCCTGGCGACGCGCGTGCGCGACCTGAGCGAGCTGCTGGTCGAGCTGGACCTGCCGCGCGGCGCGCCGCTGCCGCTCCGGGTCACGTACGACGCTCCCTGCCACCTGCACCACGCGCAGCGGATCACGCGCGCGCCGCTCGACCTGCTGCGGCAGGTGCCGCAGCTCGAGCTGGTGGCGCTGCCGGGCGCGGAGGAATGCTGCGGCGGGGCGGGCACGTACGGGCTCACTCATGCCGAGCTGGGCGGACGCATCCTGGACGACAAGGTGGACGCGATCCTCGGCACCGGCGCCGACGTGGTGGCGACGCCGAACCCGGGGTGCATCATGCAGATCGGCGCGGGACTGGCGCTGCGCGGCTCGCGGATCCCCGTGCTGCACCCCATCGAGCTGCTGGACGAGAGCTACCGTCGCGCGGGATTCTACTCATGATCGCCGAGGTCCTCGCCATGCATCCGGACGTCGCGACCGGGCGCCTGCTCGAGCGCGCCCGCGCCTACGTGGAGCAGGAGACGCCGAGCGGCCACGAGCCCGGCCTGGTCGCACTCGCCGAGCGCATCGAGAGCGAGCTGGCCGCGGCCGGGGCCGCCATCGAGCGGTACGACGCCCCGGGCCGTGGCCGCAACCTGCTGGCCGCGGTTCCGGGGCACCTGGAACACGAGCGGCCGCTGCTGCTGCTGGCGCACATCGACACCGTGCACCCGCTGGGCTCGCTCGCTGCCCGGCCGTTCCGCGTACGGGACGGCCGGGTGCTCGGACCCGGCGTGTACGACATGAAGATGGGCGTCGCGCTGCTGGTGGAGGCGCTCGTGCTGCTGCGCGAGCGGGGACGCGCGCCCCGGCGGCCGGTCGAGCTGCTCATCACCTGCGACGAGGAGGTCGGCTCGCAGAGCGCGCGGCCGCACATCGAGCGCTGTGCGCGGCGCGCGGCCGCCGTGCTCGTGCCCGAGCCGTGTCTGCCGGATGGCGGCGTGAAGACGGCGCGCAAGGGCGTGCTCACGTATCGCATCCGGACCACCGGCCGCGCGGGTCATGCCGGCCTCGACCCGGGCACGACGGTGAGCGCGATCGCCGAGCTGCTCGATCAGGCGATCGCCGCGCTCTCGCTCGCGCGTCCAGAGCTGGGCACGACCCTGAACGTCGGCATGATCGGCGGCGGCATTGCGACGAATGTCGTGGCGGGCGATGCCTGGGCGGACGTCGACGTGCGCATCGCCGTGCCCGAGGAGGAGGAGCGGGTGCACACGGCGCTCATGGCACTCGCGCCGCGCCGTCCGGGCGCCGGCGTGCAGGTCACGCGCAGCGAGAGCCGGCCGCCGCTGGTGCGCACGGCGGGCGTCGCCGCCCTGTACCAGCAGGCGCGCGCGATCGCGGCAGAGCTGGGCGCGGCGCTCACGGAAGGTGCTTCCGGCGGCGGCAGCGACGGCAGCATCGCGGCGTCGTTCGGCGCGCCGACGCTCGACGGCCTGGGCGCGCGCGGCGGCGGCGCCCACGCGGCAGATGAGCACGTCGTGGTGAGCGACCTGCCGTTCCGCCTGGCGTTCCTGACGCGCCTGCTGGAAACTCTCTGAGCGCGCTTCAACCGGGCGCCAGCTCGCGGGCGAGCTGCCAGGCGCGCGCCACGTGCCGCTCCGTCGTGCGGATGTTGCCGATCGCGAGACGCAGCGCGTACCGGCCGCGCACCCGGGTGTGGGAGAGGAACACCTCGCCGGATTCGTTCAGGCGCTGCAGCAGCAGCGCGTTGGCCTCGTCGCGCGCCGGCTCGTCGGTGACCCCGGGAGGCAGGCAGCGGAAGACGACGGTCGAGAACGGGGTCGGTGCCAGCCGCTCGAACCGGTCGTCGGCATCGACCCAGGCCGCGAACTGCGCGGCCAGCCGGATGTGCTCGCGCAGGCGTGCCCGGAGTCCGGCCTCACCGAAGTAGCGCAGCACGAACCAGAGCTTGAGGGCGCGGAAGCGCCGGCCGAGCGAGACGCCGTAGTCCATGAGGTTGCGAACGGGCGCGGCGTCGCTCGTGGTGAGGTACTCGGGCACCAGGCTGAACGCGCGCCGCAGCACCTCGGGACGGCGCGTGTAGAGCGCCGAGCAGTCGATCGGCACGAACAGCCACTTGTGCGGGTTCAGCACGATCGAATCGGCGCGCTCCCACCCCGCGAACGCGGGCCGCACCTCCGGCAGCACGGCCGCCGCGCCGCCGTAAGCCGCGTCCACGTGCAGCCACAGGTCCTGCTCGCGGCAGAGGTCGGCGATCTCGGCGACCGGATCGACCGCGGTCGTCGACGTCGTGCCGAGCGTCGCCACCACCGCGATCGGCCGTATCCCCGCCGCGCGGTCGGCCGCGATCGCGTCGCGCAGCCGGGACACGTCCATCCGCAACGCGTCATCGACGGGGATGTGACGGACACCGCGCAGGCCCAGCCCCAGCGTGACCACCGCCTTGTCGATGCTGGAGTGCGCATCCTCGGAGCAGTAGACGGCAAGCGGCGGCACGTCCGCGCGGCCGGCGATGCCCCGCTCCCGCACGTCCAGCCCGGATGCCTCCCGCGCCGCGGCCAGCGCGTAGAGCGAGCTGCTCGAGGCGGTGTCGTTGATGGTGCCGTCGAATTCCGGAGGCAGATCGACGAGCTGGCGCAGCCAGCCGAGCGTGACCTCTTCCAGCTCCGTCGCGGCCGGGCCGCTCCGCCACAGCATCGCGTTCACGTTCAGGGCCGCCGTCAGCGCCTCGCCGAGAATCCCGGGAGCGGACCCGGAGATGCTGAAGTAGGCGAAGAAGCCGGGGTGGTTCCAGTGCGTGGTGCTGGCCGGAATGAGCCGGTCGTAATCATCCAGGATGGCCTGGAACGGCTCGCCCTCGGCGGGCGCCCGGGGCGGCAGGGCGGCGGCGAGGGCGCCCGGCTCGATGCGCGGCAGAACCGGCCAGCGCTCCGGGTTCGCGAGGTACTCGGCGATCCGGTCGATCACCGCATACCCGTGGCGACGGAACTCCGCCGCCGTCATGTCGCCGAGCTCGCTGCGCGACTCCTGCATCATGGACGCCCCCGTCGTGGTGGCTGGTGCGCACGGCGCCCCTTCCGGGCAGTGCCGGCGGCCGCGTACCTTCAGGCCGAATGCGTATGATACGGGTTCCCCCGGGGTCCGACACTGCCGGTCGCGCACGGAAGCGGGCGCGCCCCGCCGCCGTACTCCTGCTCGTTTTCGTCGCCGCCTGCGCCACCACCGGCGCGGGCCGGGAGGCCGGAACGGCGGCTCGCCTGGGAGCCCGCATCGACGCGATCCTCGATGCGCCACCGCTGCACCGCACGAGCTGGGGCGTGCTGTTCCAGGATGCGGCCACCGGCGCCGTCCTCTTCGCGCGCAACCCGGACCGCCATTTCATCCCGGCATCGAACACGAAGCTGGTCATCGCCGCGGTCGCGCTCGGCACGCTCGGCCCCGACTGGCGTTACCGCACCGAGGTGCTCGCCGCCCCGGACAGCGCCGGCACCGCCACCGAGCTGCGCGTCGTCGGACGTGGTGATCCGTCGCTCTCCGCGCGCTTCTGGGGGCGCGAGCACGCCGCCATCGAGGCGCTGGCCGATTCCATCGCCGCCGCCGGCGTGCGCCGCGTCGCGGGCCCGCTCGTCATCGATGTATCGTACTTCCGCGACGCGCAGGTGCATTCGGCGTGGGAGGTAGGAGACCTGCCCGCGACCTATGCCGCCCCGGTGAGCGCGTTCGCCATCGAGGAGGGCAGCTTCGCGGTCGTGCTGCGCGGCGGTGCCCGGCCGGGAGACGCCGCGCACATCATGGCGGCCGCGGCGGATGCCGCGCCGGCCGCGGCGGATGCCGCCCCGGCCGCGGCGGATGCCGCCCCGGCCCTGGCCGCACCGCAGGCGCTCCGTGCCACGGTCACGACCGACACCGCCGGCGCGCGGACCACGATCAGCAGCGATTACATGGCGCGCTCCGATACCATTCGGTTGAGCGCCCGGGTGCCGCCCCTGGCCACCGATACCGTCCGCCTCGCCGTCACCGACCCGCCGCGGTTCGCCGGGCGGCGCCTCGCGCAGGCGCTCGCGCGCCGCGGCATCGCGGTCGACAGCGTCGCGATCCGAAGGGACCCGGCCCCGGCGCCTCCCCTCCGCACGATCGCCGCGCTCGCGTCGCCGCCGCTCGCCGAGATCGTCGCCGCGATCCTGCAGCCGAGTCAGAACTGGATCGCCGAGCACGTCCTCAAGACGCTCGGCGCCGAGCGCGGCAGCGAAGGCTCCTGGAGGGGAGGGCTGGCCGTCGAGCGCCGCTACCTGAGCGACGTCGCCGGCATCGATTCGCTCGCGTTCAACCTGCGCGATGCGTCGGGTCTCTCGGCGCAGAACCTGCTCACGCCGGCAGCCACGGTGACGCTGCTCGATCACGTCCGCGCGGCGCCATGGCGGACGCAGTTTGCGGCGGCGCTCGCGGCGCCCGGCATGACGGGCAGCACGCTCGAGAAACGGCTCGCGCCGCTGGCCGGCCGGCTGGACGCGAAGACCGGGACGATCGCGAACGTGAATGCGCTGAGCGGCTACCTGACGACCGACAGCGGCCGCGAGCTCACGTTCAGCATCCTGTCGAATGGATCCGGGCTGCCGTCCGCAACCGTGC
>DATHVV010000164.1:0-28510 GCA_035461105.1 Longimicrobiales bacterium
CGGCTGGAGCGTCGGCGCAACGAGCGGCGAGGCCGGTGGGGGCATGGCCACGCAGCGCGCAGTGCGAGTGGCCCGCAACGAGGGGTACGACCGCATCGTCCTGGAGCTCGGCCCGGACGCGTTTCCCGGCTGGCACATCGAGTACGTGGCTGCGCCGGTGCGGCAGTGCGGCTCGGGCGACGCGGTGCGTCTCGAGGGCGACGCGTGGCTCGCGGTCCGGCTCGAGCCGGCGCAGGCGCACGACGACGACGGACGCGCGACCGTCGCCGAGCGCGCGCTCCGCCCGCAGCTGCCGACGGTGCTGGAGCTGCGGCTGATCTGCGACTTCGAGGGCCAGGTCGAGTGGGTCGCCGGCGTGCGCTCCCCCGAGCCGTACCGGGTGCTGCGCCTGCGCGAGCCGAACCGGCTCGTGATCGACCTGCGCCACCCGGGAGGCTGAGTCATGACACGGGGTTTGCTCGCGGATCGGGAGGCGGTGCTGCGCGCCATTGCCGTGACCGTGGTTCCGGAAGCCGGGGCGCTCGCCGATGCCGGCTGGCGCGAGCTGCTGGACATCGTCGCCGACGCGGTCGCGCAACGACCCGCCCGCGTGCAGCGCCAGGTGCGGCTGTTCCTGAAGCTGGTCGATCTGCTGCCGCTGCTGCGGTACGGCCGGACGTTCGTCCGGGCCGACGCGCGCACGCGGACCGCGGTGCTGCAGCGGCTCGAGCGGTCGCCCAGCGCGCGGCTGCGGCAGGGGCTGTGGGGCGTGCGCACGCTCGTGCTGATGGGCTACTACGCGCGGCCCGAGGCACAGGGTGAGCTCGGCTACCGCGCCCAGGCCGGCGGCTGGAGCGCGCGCGCTGCCGCCGAAGCGGGCGCGCGGCTGGTGCGGTGACGTCGCTCCGCTGCGATGTGGTGATCATCGGCTCGGGTGCGGGCGGCGGCACCGTCGCGCTCGCGCTCGCGCCGCTCGCGGCGGCCGGGCGACGCGTGCTCGTGCTCGAGCAGGGCGCCCGCTTCGACGACCACGAGTTCAGCGGTCGCGAGCTGGAGATGGCGCCGGCCCTGTACGAGGAGGGCGGGGGCTTCCTGACCGCGGACGGCGCCATGACGCTCGCGCTCGGCCGGGCCTATGGCGGCTCGACCGTGGTCTACACCGGCACATCGCTCACCGCGCCCGAGCGCGTGATCCGGGAATGGGACGTGCCGGGCGTCACGGCCGGCGACCTGGTCCGGCGCGCACGCCGCTACGCCGAGCAGAACGCTGTGCACCTGCTGCCGGAAGCGGAGCTGAACGACAACAACCGGCTGTTCCGGGACGGCGCGGCGCGCGCCGGCTTCCGTGCCGAGCAGTTCCCGCTGAACCTGAAGGGCTGCCGCGGCAGCTCGCTCTGCAACCTGGGCTGCCCGAACCTGGCGAAGCAGGGCACCCACCGGGTGCAGCTGCCGGCGGCGGAAGCGGCCGGGGTGGAGGTGGTCACGCGCGCCACCGCGCTGCGCATCGAGGGCCGGCGGGTGCACGTGCGCGTCGTCGCGAAGCAGCCGGGCGAGCGGGGCCGGCCCTCCGAATGGGCACCCGGCGAGTACCGCATCGATGCCGGGATCGTGGTGGCTGCGGGTGGTGCCGTCGGCACCAGCGCGCTGCTGCTGCGTTCCGGCCTGCGGCGCGGGCTGCCGCGGCTCGGCGACGGCTTCACCTGCCATCCCGCGTTCATCCTGGTCGGCGAGCATGCGCGCGCGATCACCAACGACGTGGGGCATCCCAAGAGCTACTTCGTGGATCGCGGTGCCGAGGACGGTTACGTCCTCGAGACCTGCATGTACTTCCCGTTCACGACCGCGAAGAACCTGACCGGCTTCGGAGCCGAGCACAGCGCCATGATGCGCGCGTACCGGCGCCTGCAGATGATCCTGGTGCTGGCCTGCGATCGCGCGGTTCCGGGCAACCGCATCACCGTCGACCGCGCGGGACGCCCCGTCGTGCACTACCGTTTCACCGCCGACGTGATCCGCGCGATGGTCGCGGCGACGCGCGCGTCCGCGCGCATCTTCTTCGCGGCCGGCGCGCGGCGGGTGCACGCTCCCACCGCAGCACCGCACATCATCGAGGCTGCGGACGCGGCGTCCATCGATGCGCGGATTCGTGCCGAGCACTTCATCCCGAATACCACCACGGTCTCCGCTGCACACCTGATGGGGGGTTGCGGCATGGGCCGCTCGGTGGGCGACTCGGTAAGTGACGGCCACGGCCGGGTGCACGGCATGCCCTGGCTCCGCGTCGCGGATTCGAGCCTGTTCCCGGACGCCCTGCAGATCAACCCCTACCTGACGATCATGGCGCTGGCCGACCGGGTCGCCGAGGGCGTGCTGGCCGACTTCGGTGCGCTCGCGGAAGCGAGCCTCTGAGCGTCGCGCCGCGCACGGCGGGCCTCCGGCCGGCTCGCCTTCGCCGGCAGTCGCTCCGACGGGCAGGCGCCGCACGCGCAGTTCGGGCGGGTTCGCGCCGGCCGACCCCGGGCCGGCGCCGGCAACTCAGATCGCGGGCGGCGGCGGTGGCGGCGGCTTTCGCGTGGTCACGGGGTCCACGCCGGGCTCGGGAAACGCGCGGTCGAGCCGTCCGTTCAGTCGACCCAGCAGGATGCGCGCAGCGCGCAGGTCGTGGTTCGACTCGATGAGCATGATGGCGAGGTCGCCGCCGGCCCAGAGAAAGCCGGCGAACACGATCATGCGGGTCGCTTCGATGAGCAGCGTGCCGATGGCGGCGGTGCCTTCCTGCTGGAAGCCGATCACGATCTCCGCGATGAGCATGAAGAGCAGCAGGATCGCGAGCGCCTTGAACAGCCGCGCGATGTAGCGCAACCCCTCGTGCGGCTCCAGGTCCTCCTCGCGCACCCGCGCACTGGGCGGTGTCTGCGGGTCTTCCGGCCGGGTACGGCGGTGCTCCGCCTGGGTATCCACGTTCGGTCTCCTTTCGTTCTACCAGCGCGCGCGGAAGCCGCGCGTGTCCAGGTGCACGAATCCGGAATGCGCGCCGGTCGGCCGGTACAGTCCGATACCGCCGACCAGGTGCGGGTACTTCTTCTCGACGCGCTCCGCGGCCTCGACGATGACCCGGCCATCGGCGGCGTCGATGCGGCCATCGCCGTTCAGGTCGTCCATGCGGCCGTCGCGGTCGTTGTCCACGTACCAGTCCATGGCATCGCCGTACATGTGACGGGAGAGCGCGCCGCGTCCCGCGGTGCTGCCGCCGGCCGCGTTGTATTCGGGAGTGCGGAAGCCGCTGATGACGCCCACGTGCTCGACGGGCGTGCCCGAGGCGTTCAGCTCGTCGATGGTGAGCTCGAGCTTGTCGAGCAGGCGCGGCGACATGGCGACGTACTTGGGCCACACGTCCTGCTGGCCCTTGGTGAGGAAGTCCCGCAGCCGGAAGTGGCGCGAGACCCTGAGGTCCTGGTTCTCGGGCGTGACCCGGACCAGCCCGGCGGGCGGCTCGTACTGCGGCGACCGGGCGCCGCCGCGCTCGTTCGGCCAGCTGCCGATCCGGTAGCTGCCGATCCGGCCCTCGCGCTTCTCGGAGAGCGGTACCAGCCGGATCACGGCGAGGTCCGGCACGGTGCGCACGCCGGTGCGCATGCGCAGCAGCACGTTCCAGACGCCGCTGCCGCTGCTCGGGGCGGACTGCGTCGTGTCGCCGCCGGCAGGGGCATACTCGATGGCCGTGCCCGGCGGCAGGGAATCGGGCAGCAGCAGCGTGTCACCCGGCGGCTGCACGACCACGTTGACGGCGCCGCTCTCGCCGCGGTAGGCCGCGTCCGCGAACGCGCGTACCGCCGCATCGACCAGGAACGCGGCCGGCGGTGATGCGTCCGGCCGGAGCGGATTCTCGATGATGGTGGTGCTGAGCAGCGCGTCGCGGTCGGTCTCGGACGCATACGCGATCGTGTAGATCCAGCCGAACCCGAACAGCGCGACCATGGTGGCGAGCGAGCGATTGAACCAGCGCTCGTGGTGGGGCGCCAGACCGGCACGCTGGAAGCCGCGCCGATGGCGGCGCTGCGGGGGGAGCTCGATGGGATCGTTCACGAAGAGGCCGGCATACAGCATCCGTGCCGGGCGGTGCCGCGGCCGCCGCGGCGCCGGTCGGGATCAGTCGATTCCGGCCTCGGCCAGGAGGATCAGGAGGGCGCGCCGCGCGGCCACGTCCCCGCCTTCATCCAGCCACCACTCGCCGGGCGCGTGCGTGTGGCCGCCGCTGCCGCCGCGCCCGATCGTAATGGCGGGCACTCCCAGGGCGATCGGGACGTTCGCGTCCGTCGAGGAGCGGCCGAGCGCGGGCCGCACGCCCATGAGCTCGGTCGCGGCGATCGCGCGCTGCACCAGGGCGCTGCCGACCGGGGTCTCACCCAGCGGCCGATCGCCGACGCGCTCCAGCTCGAGGGTCAATCGGCCGCTGCGCGCCCCCGCGTTCTCCTCGCGCAGCGCGCGCTCCGCGGTGGCGTGCAGCAGCGAGTCCGCGCGCGCGAGCTGTCGCGCGCTCTCCGAGCGCAGGTCGATCTCCGCCCAGGCATCCGCCGGTATCGAGTTCACCGAGGTCCCGCCCCCGATACGCCCGACGTTGTACGAGGTGCGCGGCCCGCGTGCGGTGAGCCGGGCGGCCTCCTCGTCGAAGGCGGCGACGGCACGGCCGAGCGCGTGGACCGGGTTGGCGGCGCCGAAGGCGCCCCAGGAGTGGCCGCCCGGTCCGCGGTAGGTCAGCCGGTAGCGGCGCGAGCCGAGCGCCTGGTGGACGATCACATCGGTCGTACCGCCGTCCACCGCGATGAACGCGTCGGGCCGGGGCGCACCATCGCGGAACAGGTGCTTGACGCCGCGCAGGTCGCCCAGTCCCTCTTCGCCGACCGTGCCGACGAACAGCACGTGCGCGTCGGTCTCGATCGCGGCGTGCTCGAGCGCGCGCAGCAGCTCCAGCACCAGCACCAGCCCCGCCGTGTCGTCCCCGATGCCGGGCGCGAACAGCGTGTCGCCGCGCTCGCGCACGGTGACGTCGGTGCCTGCGGGAAAGACCGTGTCGAGGTGGCCCCCGATGACGACCGTGCGCGCTCCGGTGCGGCCACGCCGGAGCGCGCGCACGTTGCCGACCGAGTCGATCGCGACGCTGTCGGCACCCGCCAGGCGGAGCAGCTCGGCGTAGGCGGCCGCGCGCTCCGCCTCCTGGAACGGCGGCGCGGCGATCTGGGTGAGACCGATCAGGTCGCTGCGGAAACGGGCGCGGCCGCGCACGATGTACTCGAGCGCGGCGCGCACATCGCCGCGGCGGAGCAGGGTGCGCAACTCGGCACAGGCGGCAGGCGTGGCGGTACAGGTCTGGGACGTCGGCTGAGCCTGGGCCGAGCCGCCCGGCGGCATGAGCAGGAGTGCGGCGAGCGCGGCAGTCGCGGCTGGTCGGATCACGACACCATCTGCGGGAGTGTGACCAGCTCGACCACCTTGTAGAAGCGGGTGCCGCGCGGGAGGTTGACCTCGACCTCGTCGCCGAGCTGGCGCCCGAGCAGTGCCCGGCCGATGGGCGAGGCCATCGAGATCTGGTTCGTGTCGAGATCGATGAAGTCCCCGAACACGATGGTGTATTCGACGCGCTCCCTGGTGTCGACCTGCTCGAGCACGACCCGCGAGCCGAAGCCGACCTTGTCGGTGGAGATGGCGCTCTGCTCGATCTTCGAGAGCTCGCCCGCGCGCTGGGTGAGGTGATTGAGGCGGGCCTGAACGAACTGCTGCCGCTCGAGCGCCGACTTGTACTCGGCGTTCTCGGACAGGTCGCCGTGCTCCACGGCCCTCTGGATCGCCTTCGGCAGCGTGACGGTCAGTTCTTCCATGAGCCGGTCGATCTCATCGGCCAGCTTCTGCTTCATCACTTCGAGCATGCTTCCACTCCGTTGTGCGGGCCGCCCGGTCAGGCCTGTGCCAGGCCGGGCGCGGGGTCCGCGCTGCCGAGCTCCACGTCCAGCGCAAGCTCGGACTTCAGGTCGTTGTTCACGAGCACGACGAACGTGTAGCCGCCGGCCTTCGCGAGCTGCAGGTTGTTCAGCGTCAGGATCTGGTTCGTGGCGATGGTCTGCCCGAAGGCGCCGTGGGGCACCACCTGACCCCGTACCTCGAACACGGTCTGGCCGTCCGGATCGTGCAGCCGGATCTCCACGGCATGGGAGCGGTCCCGCTCCGCGGCGTGCGCCTCCAGCCTCAGAATCAGGTGCATCTGCGGATGCACGACCGGTACCTCCTGGACCCGGATCCGGTCGAAAATACCGAGGATGTTGAGCTTCCCTTCGGCCGTCACGTTGGCGTAATCGGCCAGGAGCGCGAGCTTGACTTGCATTCGGGTACCGGTGGCGAAAAGCCCCGGCGGGAGCGCCGGGGCCGGACCATCCCAATGTAACGCCGCCGGCGCAGGCCTCAAAGACGGCAGCGCGCCCGTGCTGCGCGTCACCCGGACCGGAGTGCCTCCAGCAGCGCGCGAAAAACCGGGCGGCTGCGCAGCATGCCGGGATGGGTGGGTGCACGGATCACGCGCGCGGTGGCGCCGTCGAGCAACGCGCTCGCGGGCGGGAAGATCCGCAGGTCCAGCGGCGTGCGGAAGCAGTGGGCACGCACCGTGTCGGGCCACGGCGTCGCATTCAGCCGCTGCAGGAACTCGCTGCCCGGTCGCATCTCCCGTGCGCCCGGGCCGAAGCCGAGCCAGGCGGCATACGTGCCGTGGTGCGGCGTGGCGAGGAAAATCGCGGTATGTACGTGCGCGGCGCCGCCCAGCCGGGTAAGGTACCAGCGTGCCGCCAGCCCGCCCATCGAGTGCGCGACCAGGGCGACGCGCGGGCACCGCGCTGCGGCGCGAAGCGCGTCCACGGCGGCGGCGATCTCCTCCGCATGCTCGACGTTGCCGCCGAACCGACGCCGGAATCCGAGCGTGCGCACGTGCGACGGCGGCCAGCCCGCGGCGCGGAGGCGGCGGGCGAGCGGGCGAAGCGCTCGCTCGGAATCGCTCCAGCCCGGTACCAGCAGCACGGCAGGCGGCGCGGCGGGCATCGTCGCGGCGCGGTTCATGACGGCAAGAGTCCTGCACGTGGCGGCAGGGAGTCCATCGGGAGGCGAAGAATGCGAATCATCATGCTGCTGACGATACTGGTCGGGCTTGGCTGCGGTCGCGAGGCGACCCCGCCCGATGCCCCGGCAGGCGGTGCGGCCGTGGTCCGCGACGGTCTCGAGTATCGTGCCGAGACCGCGGTGATGGAGAGCTTCCCCGTGCAGCTCGCCACGACGGTGACGATCACCAACCGTGGCGCCAGCCTGGTCAGGCTCACGCTGCCCGATGGCTGCGCCGTGCTGCTGCGCGCCTACCGCAGCGCGGACGCCCGCGCCCCGGCCTACGACGCGCTGCACAACGTGGTCTGCACCCTGGCCCTGCAGGAGGTGACGATCCCTCCCGGCGAGCGCCAGCAGCTCGCAGCTCGCAGCGACGCCCGCGAGATCCTGGGCGACTCGCTGCCCGATGGGACGTACCACCTGCGTGCGCTGGTGCGGCCGAACGGCGGGGAAGTCGAAGTCCCCGCCGGGGCAGTCCCGCTGGCGGTGCCCCGCTGACCCGCTACCAGCTGATGTTGCCCTGCTGTGACGTGTCGATCTCGGTCGCCTCGCTCGGCTTGAACAGGAAGGCTTCCATGTTCGCCGTCAGGAACTCGCGCGCCGGGCGATCGCGCACGTCGAGCCCGTTGTGGTTGATCAGCGCGGTCTGGTAGCGTAGCCACTGGTCCCAGCAGCGCTGGCAGATATTCTGAAAAACGCGCTCGCCCAGCTCGGTGCGGAGCGGCGCTTTCGCGAGCTGCGCTCCGGCCTGGCCGCACTTAGCGCACTGGATCTCGGGCATTCGGTCCTCGCATGCCTGTTGGTTCGCGGCATGGCTACCCCGCAGGACGGGTGCCGTGCCCGGTCGTACCGGCCGTACGACGTTCCTGAACGCTCGGACGAGGAGAATGGAGCGGTGATATTTCGCGGAAAGAAGCGCGCGGCCGCGGCGCGGGCAGAGGCGGCAGCAGCGGGCCAGGACGAATGGCGGGTGCGGGAATCGCGCTTCCATGATGATCGGGAGGGGCAACCCCTCGACATTGCCGGTCGGGTAGCGATCTGTCCGCGCGGCCACCCGCGGGCGATACCGACCCGCTTCGACCGACCGCTCGCCGAGCTGCGCTGCCCGGAGTGCGCCCGGAGCTACCCGTTCCCCCAGGCGAGTGCGCCGCCGGCGGCCGAGGGCTGAACGCGGCAACGGGGGGAGCGACCCGGTCGCGCAAAGTCGCGCAAAAGAAAACGCCCGCGGCGCGAGGCCGCGGGCGTTTTCCGCATCCGGCGCTGGATCGCTCTAGTAGCGGTTCTCGCGGCGCATGCCGCCACCGGTGGAGCCGCCGCGCGAGCCGCCACCGCCGCCGCCCCCGTAGCCACCACCCCCGTAGCCACCACTGCCGCTGCTGCCGCCGGCGCCACCCGAGCGGCGCGGCGCTTCTGCGGGCGGGTTCAGCCGCACGACCGCCGCGGCCTTCGGGCCCTTCGCCTCCTCGATGATGTCGAACTCCACGGGTTCGCCCTCGTAGAGGACCTTGAAGCCGCTGCCGTCGATCGCGCTGTAATGCACGAAGACGTCCGCGCCTCCCTCCCGCTGGAGGAAGCCGTAGCCCTTCTCCTGCGAGAACCACTTGACGGTGCCGTTGACACGAGCCATCGCCAGAACTCCTGAACTGGAATTGTGATGTCGGCCGGGCGGTGCGATGGGCCGCCGAGCCGATGCCGCGTGGTTGTACCGAGCGCCGCGGCATGCGCCAAAAGCAAGGGCGGAACTCGCGCACTGTATCGCGAGTCCCGCCTGAAGAAACGTCCGCCCGCGTGCAGATAGGCAACTTCGATGATGCCGTATGTCACGGGCGAAGCTAGGGATGCGGAAGTGGGCGCGCAAGAGCATGGGAATCACCTGATTGACGGCACCCGGGCCGCACACTAGCCTAACCCGTTTCCCAGGGGCGGCGCTCGGGAGCGCCGCCGGCCGCAAACACACGGACAGGGCCAATGGCGAGCAAGGGCGGGTCGTTCCAGTTCCGGGTATCCGACGCGCTGGCGGTGCCGCTGCGCGGCATGCTGCTGCGGCTGCGCCTCACCGGCGGTACCCCCTCCTTCAAGGACGTGGGGGTGGGTCGGAGACTGCGGCTCACTGCGCCCGATGGCAGCACCCGGGACGTCGCCATCAAGGCCCACTCGCTCACCGCGGGCCGCCAGACGCAGGCGCGCCTCGACAAGACCCGCGAGCTGGACGTGATCATCGAGAACAGCGACGCGGTCGTGGCGGGCGTCCCGGTCGATATCGGCTGGACGGCCGAGGGACCTCTCGAGGACGACAAGTGACGGTATGAGCGGACGCCTCGTCTACCTGACGGGCGGCACCGGCTTCATTGGCAGGCGGTTGGTCGGCGCGCTGGTAGCGCGCGGCTACCGCCTGCGCTGTCTCGTACGCGACCGCCGGCGGGCGGCCGACCTGGCGGGCCCCGCCGTGGAGCTGGTCCCCGGCGACGTGCTGGACCCCGCCGCGCACCGCTACGGCCTGCGCGACGCGGAGCTGGCGTTCCACCTGGCCGCGGCGTACGACATCGGGGTGGTCGATGCCGGGCGGCTCGAGCGCGCCAACGTCGATGGGACGAACACGTTCCTCGCCGCGGTGCGGGAAGCGGAGACGCCGTGCGCCGTCTACGTCTCCTCGACGGCTGCCCTGGGACCGGTCGCCAGCGGGGAGGGCGACGAGTCGAGCCGGTACTCGGGCCCATACCCATCGCAATACCACCGCACCAAGACGCGGGCGCACGAGCGTGCGGTCGCGGCGCAACGGGCCGGCCTGCCGCTCATCATCGTGTGCCCCGCGAACGTGTACGGGCCCGGCGACCACGGACCGAACGGCCGGTTCCTGCGCGACGTCGTGCGCGGCCGGCTGCCGGGGCTGCTGCGGGATCCGGCCTGGTTCTCCCACGTGCACGTGGACGACATCGTGGACGGGCTGATCGCGGCTGCCGAGCGGGGTTTGCCCGGCGCGACGTACGTTCTTTCCGGGGAGCACGCCAGTCTGAACGAGCTGGCCGAGCGCGTCGCCGCGCTCGCCGGCCGGCGGCCACCGCCGCTGCGCTTCCCGGTGCGGGTCGCGGCCGCGGCAGGGACGTTGCTGGACGCAATCTCGCGCGTGACGAAAGTACGCTTTCCGATGAGCCGTGAAGGCGTGGTCACGGCCGCGCACGGCCGCTGGCTGCACTCGCACGAGCGCGCCACGCGCGAGCTCGACTGGCACCCGCGGTCCCTCGCCGAGGGGTTGCCGGAGACGGTCGCCTGGCTGAAAACCGGAGCCTGAGAGCATGGCCGACGAGCCCGGAGCCGACACCGGTCCCGCGCGGAACGCCGATCCCGCCGGGACGCCCGCGGGCGCAGCCACGCGCCGGCGCTGGCGGCCGCAGCGCCGGCAGGTCGTGCTCATGGCCGCGCTCGGCTTCGTGTTCCTGCTCTGGCTGCTCTGGCAGCGCTGCGGCCTCTCCGGCTGCCCGAACGTCGAGGGTCTGGCCGCCTACCAGCCGGGCGGCGCGAGCGCGCTGCTCGACCGCAATGGCGACGAGTTCGCGACGCTCTCGCCCATCGAGCACGACGTGGTCGAGCTCGAGGACCTGCCCGAGTACGTTCCCGCCGCATTCGTCAGCGTCGAGGACAAGCGCTTCTACGAGCATCACGGCGTCGACTCCCGGCGCGTGCTCGGCGCGCTGCTCGCCAATGTCCGGGCCCGCGGCGTCTCGCAGGGCTTCAGCACCATCACGATGCAGCTCGCGCGCAACGTCTGGCCGGAGCGGCTGCCGGGGCAGCAGCGCACGCTCACCCGCAAGATCCTCGAGATCCGCGTCGCGCGGGAGATCGAGCGGCACTTCGCGAAGGACGAGATCCTTCAGCTGTATCTCAACAACATCTACTTCGGGAGTGGCGCGTACGGCATCGAGGCGGCCGCGCGCAACTACTGGCGCAAGCCGGCCCGCTCCCTGACGCTCGACGAGGCCGCGCTGCTCGCGGCCATGCCCAAATCCCCGACCGCCTACAACCCGCGCCGCTTCCGGGCGCGCGCCGAGGAGCGCCGCGACCTGGTGCTCGCGCTCATGGCGGACCAGCGCGCCGCGCCGCTCGACGACATCGCGGCCGCGCGCGAACGGCCCGTGCGCGTGCGGCGCGATCCGCCGGCTTCGCGCAACGAGGTGCCGGTCGCGCCGTACTTCGTGGAAAGCGTGCGGCGCGTGCTCGAGGACCGCTTCGGCGAGGACATCTACACCTCGCCGCTGCGCATCCACACGACGCTGGACCGGCGCGCCCAGCGCAGTGCCGAGGAGCAGCTGCGCCGGCAGCTGCGCAACATCGAGAATGGCCTCTACGGCCGCTTCCGCGGTCCTCGTTACCAGGCGGATGCGGAGATTGGCGAGGAGACCGAGTACCTGCAGGGCGCGGTGGTGCTGTTGAGCGCGGAGTCGGGCGCGGTGCGCGCGCTGGTGGGCGGCCGCGACTATGCGCAGTCGCGCTTCAACCGCGGCACGCGGGCCCGGCGCCAGGCGGGCAGCGCGTTCAAGCCGTTCGTGTACGCCGCCGCGCTCGCCGAGGGCTACCCGCCCAGTCAGCTGATCTCCGACTCCACGCTGCGCATGGAGCTGCCCGGCGGCGAGATCTGGGAGCCGCGCAACATTACGGGCGAGTACGAGGGCGCGGTCTCGATGCGTGCGGCGCTGGTCCGGTCGAAGAACGTGCCCACGATACGGCTCGCCCAGGACGTCGGCATCAACGACGTGCGTCGTCTCGCCGAGCGGGCCGGCGTGCACAGCGAGATCCCGGACCTGCCCTCGATGGCGATCGGGAGCGGCGGGGTCACGCCGCTCGAGCTGACCGCGGCGTACACCGCGTTCGCCGCGCTCGGCAGCGCGGTCGCGCCGCGCTTCGTGACGCGCGTCGAGAACGGCGCTGGCAAGGTGATCTGGCGCAACCGCGCGAAGCCGCGCAAGGTGCTCGACCGGGAGGTCGCGTACCTGGTCACCGACATGCTGCGCGATGCGATCGATGAGGGAACCGGCACGGCCGTACGACGCGCCGGTTACGGCGGCGTTGCCGCGGGCAAGACCGGGACGACCAATGACGGCGCGGACGTCTGGTTCGTGGGCTACACGCCCGAGTACGTGGCCACCATCTGGATGGGGTTCGACCGGCCCGACGAGATCGTCGATGACGCGAGCGGCGGGCGACTGGCCGCGCCCGTCTGGGCGCGGCTCATGTCCGACGTCCATGGGCGTCGCCGCGGCGCCGACTGGGAGCGACCCGACAAGGTCATCGAGCGGCGGATCGACCCCGAGACCGGATACACCCTGATAGAGGGCTGCCGGCCCAGGCGCGGCAGCGCGCGCAACGAGCTGTTCATCGACGGCACCGAGCCGCCGTTCACGTGCCCGGAGGGCCGTCCGGAACCCGGCGCGCGCGACGTGTTCGACCGCTTCGAGGAATGGCTCGGCGGACTGTGGTATCGCGCCTCCAGGTGGCTCGCCCGCCACGTCGGCACCGAGGAGCCGCGCGAGCCCGAGCCTGAGGAACGGTTCCTGGGCGTGCCGCGGCTGCCGCGCGCGATCGATGTCCCGGAGATCGAGGAGCCGCTCGGCGTGCCCGTGCCCGAGCTCGACACCATGACGGTGCCGGCGCCGCTGCCGCCTGACACGCTGCCGGCCGACACCGCGGTCGAACCGCTGCCGGTGGACACCACGCTGCCGTCACCACCGCCTCCGGCGCCGAGGGACAGCCTACCTGAGCCGCCGCGGGACACCCTGCCGGAGCGGCCTCAGAGGCGCGCCGGCGGCGACTGACGGCCGGCAGACTCAGGGCTGGTCGGCTGAGTCGCTCAGGGCTCGCCGCTCTCCAGCGCAATGAGCGGCGCGGGTGACGCTGGGGAAGGGGTGAAGCGGGCCCGCGGCGTCGACCCGGTCCGCTCGCGTCTGGAGCAGTACTCCGGTTTCACGGCTCGAATTGTCCTGCCAGCCAGGATCGGGGCACCCTCCTGGACCGGGGCAGCGCTGGCGTTCGAGGGTGGCTCTCGAGCATGTCGCTGCACGTCCTGATCAGTCCCTCGCATCCATGATCATCTGATAGACGATCTTCCACTCGCCACCCTGCCTGGCGAGCACGAACGTGAGGTGAACCCGCCGCGGACCCTCACCGCTACGCGCCTCCCCCCTCGTGCTCAAGGTCATCCCGTGCACGATGGCCACGTCCTCGCCGAGGTAGCGCAGAGACACGGGACGATACTCCATCACCTCGCGCGCGGTAGTCATCTCTACGTCCCGCGCGAACAGCCAGGCAAGGAAGGTCTGGAGGTTGTCCGACCCGCGAACCACGTCGCCGAACGCGTTCGTCCATTCCACATCGTCGGCGAACGCTGCCGCAGTGGCCTCGGCGTCTCCGGCCGCGCGCGCCTGACTGAACCGGCGCATCAGTGCCATGATGGCTGCTGCGTCCTCCGGCGATGCGGGCTCGCCGAACACTTCGTATTCGGGAAGGGTGGAGGAGGATCCCGGAGGTGGGTTCTCCTGCGCGAAAGCAGGCGTCGCAAGCAGGCAGACCAGCGTGGTGCACAGCAGCCGTCTCCTCATACAGACCTCCTGGCGGGGCAGGTGGCAGGCAGGCTCCCGGCTTCGCCGATAATGCCTTCCGGCGACGGCACAGGTCAAGCCAGGCATCTCGTCACCATCGGCCCGGCGCCTGCTCGGCCACGCCTCAACAGCTCGCGGACGCCGCTGGAAATCGCTCCCTTACGCTACCGATCGTGCGGAATTGAAGTCGTAGCGATGTATGTCAGGAGCGCCACTTCAACCAGTCGAACGCGGTATGGCAGCGGCGGCACCAGTAGGTCGCTACCGAGAGCTGAGGACCGAACGGCGAATGCAGCTCGGTATCGTCAAGCTCGCAGAATGGGCAGCGCACCGATTCGGGGAGATCGTAGTCGGCCGCGTTGGGCCGGGGTGGACCAGACGAGCCCGGCGCCGCAGCCCGCGCGGGACCACGCGCGGCGGATTTTCCGAATGACTTGCCGGAGTCGGGCCGCATCGCTCAGTCCATCAGGAAGGCGCGGTTCTTGTCGCCACGCACGCGCGCGATCGTGGCCGGATCGGGGGCGGTCCCGGAAACGCGGCGGCTCGCCTCGTCGAACCGCGAGAAGTCGTTCTCCACGCCGGTGAGCGCATCGTCGGCGTCCAGCTCCCCGAGCAGCGCGGCCGCCCGCTCCAGATAACGCGCGCGGAGCGAGCTGCCGGCCGCGTCCACGATGCCGGCTTCGAGGAGGGCACGCGCACTCGCCGAGTCCGGGCCGAACCACTGCAGCACCGCGGACAGCAAGCCGCGCACGGCGGTCGCGGCGGCATCCCGGGCCGGGCCGCCGCCGCGTCCCAGCCGGCGCAGCCAGGCGGCGCCGTGCGCGGCGTGGAACTGCTCCTCCTCGAGCAGCTTCTGCACGCGCTGGCGCAGCGGCAGGTAGCTCGAGCCCCGGAGCGCCTCCAGCTGTACCGTGAGCGCGAGGTCCGCGAGCGCATTCAGCGCCACCAGCTCGGGCCAGCTCGCCGGCGGTGCGTCCAGCACGCCCATGCTGCGGTACTCCGCCGGATCGCGCCCGTGCTCGATGCGGTCCACCTCGTCGCCGAAATCACGCAGCAGCGCGTACAGCAGCCGGCCATGTCCCCACTCGTCCTGCGACATGGACGCGCAGGCGATCCCTGCTTCCAGCTCGGGGGCGCCCAGGATCCACTCGGCGTAGCGCGTGCCCAGCAGCCGCTTGCTGTCCGCCAGCACCAGGATCAGGTCGCGTACGGCAGCCCGTACCGCGTCCGGCAGCGCCGCAGCCTTCGCCGCCTCACTCACGTTCGTCGCGGTCATCATCACACCGCCGCGCCGCGATCCACGTTGAATACCTCGATGAAGCGGTCGCGCGGCGCCACCCACATGTCGAACCACTTCTCCTCGTCGTAGGTCTGGAACGCGTAAACCTTCGCGAGGTCATCATCGGGCGCGTTCAGGTTGCCGATGTGACGCAGCGGCTCGCCGCGGCTCTTGCGCGCGAAGACTTCATAAATCATGGGGCCCGGCGGTTCGGGTTGCGTGGCTGGCAGGAACGTCACGACGCGGGCGGCGGTTCACGGCGGCGCGAGTGATCACGCCGCCACTCCGAACGACCGGAGCAGCGTGCGTCCCTCCTTTGTCATCTTCTCGACCGTCCACGGCGGCGACCAGACCTCGTGGATCGTCACCCGCTCGACGTTCGCCTCGCGCAGCAGCCGCTCCTCGACGTCGAACTTGATGAACGACATG
This sequence comes from Longimicrobiales bacterium, assembly GCA_035461105.1. Lineage (GTDB taxonomy): Bacteria > Gemmatimonadota > Gemmatimonadetes > Longimicrobiales > RSA9 > VEPF01. The sequence continues at coordinate 15,415 of DATHVV010000164.1, forward strand.
CAGGGGCACGCGGTTGCGGTGAACGTCAGGTCGACTTCGACGTGCGTCCCGTCGCGGCGGATGCCGTAGACCAGGCCGAGATCGACGAGCGAGACCGGCAGCTCCGGGTCCGCCACTTCCCGCAGCGCACGCCAGAGCCGGTCGAGCGCTTCGTCATCGGAGCGGTAGCGCGGATCGGAAGACGACATCGCCTCGGGCAGCTCGTGCTTCGTGCGCACGCTCGCGGCGCGCACCGCATCGTGCCACCTCGAGCCGGAGCGCGTGCTGCCGCCGGCGCCCGTGTCGAGCACCGGCAGCGTGCGACGTTCGACGTCGGCCGGAGCCGGGGTGGAAGGCGCGGCCACCCCGCCGCCCGGGGAAGGGCCGGAACGCGGTCCGGAGACATCGCCAGAAACCGTCACGCCGCCAGCATCCGGTTGAGCGGGCCGTGGCTGCGACGCACGCTGTTCACGTACGTCTCGTTCATCGGACCGCGGTTCTTCCAGCGCTCGAACACCTGGTCCCAGGAGATCTGACCACCCGCGAAGTCCCAGCGCTTGGCGCCGGCGTCGTACTCGCAGGGGAACGGGTAATCGAGCACGTACTCCTGCTTCGCCTCGTCAAAGTGCGCGGGCACGCTCAGACCGAGCGTCTCGCAGAGCGGCACCGTGGACGCCATCCAGACCTGGCGCAGCTGGTCGTTCGTGAGACCCTTCAGCCGGTACTCGAGCTGGCCGCTGTGCCGCTTCATGTCATCGGGCAGACCGAACCACTCGATCGTCATCGGGAACATCCAGTCGACCGCCCGCTGCAGCTTCTCCTTCGCCTCGCCGCCCGCTCCCGCGAGCCGCTTCATCCACACCTCGCCGTGGCGCAGGTGGAATGTCTCCTCCAGGTCGACCTTCACCAGCGCGCGCTTCAACGGTCCATAGCTCGTGTTCTTGTACACATCGGAGAGCAGCGTGATGCCGGCGCGGTCGAAGAAGCCGTTCGCGGTGACCAGCTCCGCCCAGGACTCGAGCGGCTGGTCGAAGCCGTACGGGTGCTTGAACTCGTGCGGCTCGCGGCCGTAGATGAGCTGCTCCTTGTCGAGTCCCATGTCCTCCAGGATGCGGTAGGCGATGTTCGCGTGCGCCAGCTCATCCTGGATGATCGCGACGGCACTGACCTGCGTGTTGGTCGAAGGCGCGTCCTGCGCAGCCATCCAGTAGGCGGGCGCGCTCATCAGCTCGGTGTCGGCCTGCACCAGGAGCTGGACGATCAGCGCCTTCCGGTAGCCCTCCGTCATCTCGTCCGGGGACTCGAGGATGTAGCCCTCGTGGACCTTCTGCTTGATCTGCTCTTCGGTGAATCGGCTCATCGACAGCTCCGCTGGTGTTCGAACGCTCGTTCGAATACGGGTCACGAAGGATGATGACTGCATGGGGACGGATGCAAGGAGCGGGCGGGCGCTGTGGCCGTCTTCTTGCCTTTCCCGGGGCCGGGGGTTCGGGGGCGCGGGTTTCCCGCGCGAGCGTACCGTTTCGGGGGATCGAGGACGCGAATGGCGGACGATAGAGAAGAGCGGCCGGAGCACCCGGAGCCGCCGGCCGGCGGCGTCGCGCCGGGGCCGCAATCTGGCCGCGTGCATCCGGAGGCGCCGCTGCGGATGCAGCCGGTGCCGACGCCGGAGCAGGTCGCGGCGCAGGCGCGGGCCCGCCGTCGCCGGCGGCGGGCGGCGTGGGCCGGCGGCGTGCTGCTGCTCCTGCTGGTGGTGGGATCGCTGCTGTACCTCCGGTGCGGCCTGAGGGGCTGCCCGGACGTGGACATGCTGAAGGGCTACATGCCGGAGGAGGCGTCGCGGGTGGTGGACCGCGAGGGCGAGGAGATCGCGAAGCTGTTCGTGACGCGACGTGTGGTGATCGGCATCGACTCGCTGCCGCAGCACCTCCAGGATGCGTTCATCGCGATCGAGGACCGGCGCTTCCGGGAGCACGGGGGCGTGGACTGGCGGCGCGTGCTCGGGGCGCTCGCGAGGAACGTGCAGGCGGGCGGCATCGAGGAGGGCTCGAGCACGATCACGATGCAGCTGGCGCGCAACGTGTTCCCGGAGAAGCTGCCGGCGAACGAGAAGACGCTCTGGCGCAAGCTGGGCGAGGCCCGCGTCGCGCGACAGATCGAGGGGAGCTACCGGAAGGACGAGATCCTGCAGATGTACCTGAACCAGATCTACTTCGGCCACGGTGCGTACGGCATCGAGTCGGCGGCGCAGGAATACTTCGGCAAGAGCGCGACGGACCTGACGCTGGCGGAATCGGCGACCCTGGCGGCGCTGCCGCGCGCGCCGTCCCGTCTGAACCCGCGCTCCAACCCGGGGGCGGCGCAGGAGGGGCGCGAGCTGGTGCTCACCCGGATGGCGGAGCAGGGATTGATCACCGCGGAGCAGCGCGACGAGGCGGCTGACGCCGATCTCCGGCTGCGGCAGCGAACGGCGAAGTCGCAGGAGCGCGCGCCCTACTTCGTGGAGGCGGTGCGGCGGCTGCTCGAGGTCCAGCTTGGCGACGCGCTCTACACCGAGGGCTACACGATCCACACGACGCTCGACCTGGGTGCGCAGGGGGCGGCGGAGCGTGCGCTTAGCGCGCAGCTGCAGGCGGTCGAGTCCGGCCGCTACGGTACGTTCCGCCATCGCACGTACGCGTCGCTGATGGCGGACACGACCACCGACGCGAGCGCGGGAACGCAGTACCTGCAGGGCGCCATGATCGTCATGGAAGCGGCGACCGGCGATGTGCTGGCGCTGATCGGCGGCCGCGACTTCGACGATTCCGAGTTCAACCGCGCGACGCAGGCGCAGCGTCAGCCGGGCTCGGCGTTCAAGCCGTTCGTGTACGCGGCGGCGCTGCAGGCCGGCATCCCGGCGACGCACCGGCTGATCGACCAGCCGCTGCGCATGGTGATCGACGGCGGGCGGGTCTGGGAGCCGCGGAACTACGAGAGCGGGTACTCCGGCGTGGTGACCATGCGCCAGGCGCTCATGTACTCGAAGAACGTGGCGACCGTGCGTCTCGCGAACGAGGTGGGTCTGGGCGCGGTGCTGCGGGTGGCGGAGAACATGGGGCTCGGCCGCATGCAGGCGCACCCGGCCGTCGTGCTCGGCACCGCCGAGGTGACGCCCATCGGGCTGACCTCGGCGTACGGTGCCTTTGCGACGCTTGGCAACCGGCCGCATCCGCGCTTCGTGACGCGGGTGGTGGACCGCCACGGGGCGACCGTGTGGTCGCAGCCGTCGAGCACCGAGCGGGTGATCGATCCCGCGGTCGCGTTCCTCACGGTGAGCATGATGCAGGACGTGGTGAATCGGGGCACGGGTACGGGCGTGCGCGCGGTCGGTTTCCGGGGCACCGCCGCGGGCAAGACCGGCACCACCCAGGATGCCGCCGATGTCTGGTTCGTCGGCATCACGCCCGAGATCGTGGCCACGGTGTGGGTCGGGTTCGACAAACGGCAGCGCATCCTGTCCGGGGCCACCGGCGGCGAGATCGCCGCACCCGTGTGGGGCCGCGTGATGAACGGGCTCGACGTCGGCCGTCGCGACTGGGCGGTCCCGAACGGCATCGAGACGCGCCTGGTCACCCCGCAGGGCAGCGTCGTCGATGAGAGCTGCCCGGCCAGCGCGGGCGCGTACCGCGAGTTCTTCCTGCGCGGCACCACGCCGTACGTGGACTGCTTCCAGGACCAGTTCCTGGCGTACAGCGACTCGCTCGGCCTGTACAGCGACTCCGTGTGGGAGGACTACGAGCGGCGCCGGGTGGAAGAGGACGGCTGGTGGGACCGGATGCGCTCGCGGATCTTCGGACGCGACAGCTCCGGCGTGCGTCCGGCGCAGCCCCGGGACACGCTCGGGCGCGAGCTGCCGCCCGGGATCCGTCCGGCGCAGCCCCGGCCCGGCCAGCCGGCGGACTCCGTCGATCCGGGTGACACCACCCGCCCGCGACCGGCCCGGCCACTCGGCGATCCCGTGCCTGGGCCGCTGCCGCCACGGCCCGACACGGCGCGACCGCGGCCGACTCCAGATACGACGCCCCCATCCCCGGCGCCGCCAGACACGACGACGCTGTCGCGCGCGGACACCGTCACGATCGGCGCGGAGGGCGGCCGGGGCCTGGTCACGGGTTGACAGTGTCGCGCCGGACGCGCAGTCTCCGCGCCCGGCCGCACGGAACCGGCCCGGGAGATCGATTCTTCCGGGCCGCCGTTCGTTGCGGCGCTGACCAGGAGCGGAGGCGGACGAATGCGGATGGTAGTTCTGGGCGGCGGGCTGCAGGGCTCCGCCTGCGCCTACGACCTGCTGCAGGATCCGGCGATCACCCGGGTGACGCTGGCCGACATCGACATCGAGCGCCTGGCCCCGTTCCTGGCTCCGTACCGCCAGGACGCCCGGCTCGAGCTGCGCCGCCTCGACGCGCGTGACGAGGGTGAAGTGAGCGAGGCCCTGCGCGGCGCGAGCTCGTGCATGAACGCGCTGCCGTACTACTTCAACCTGCGGATGGCGCAGCTCGCGGTCGAGGCGGGCGCCCACTACAGCGATCTCGGCGGCAACACCGCGATCGTGCGGCAGCAGCTGCAGCTGGACGCGGCAGCGCGCCGGCGCGGGGTGAGCGTGATTCCCGACTGCGGCCTGGCGCCGGGCATGGTGAACATCCTGGCCCAGGCGGGCATCGATGCGCTGGACGAGGTACGCACCGTGCGGATCGTCGTGGGCGGCCTGCCGCAGCGGCCCGAGCCACCGCTCAACTACCAGGTCGTCTACTCGCTGCACGGCGTGCTGGACTACTACACGACCCCCTCCTGGGTGCTGCGCGACGGGCAGCCCACGCAGGTGGAGGCGCTGTCCGAGGTTGAGCCAGTGGATTTTCCGCCACCCGTCGGGCGGCTGGAGGCGTTCCACACCGCGGGCGGCCTCTCGACCATGGCCGATACCTACCGCGGCCGCATCCCCACCATGGAGTACAAGACGCTGCGATACCCGGGGCATGCCGAGATCATGCGTGCCATCCGGGGGCTCGGCCTGCTCGACCTCGAGCCGGTGCTCGTGGACGGCCGGCCGGTGCGGCCGCGCGATGCGTTCATCGCCTGTGCCGAGCCGCGGCTGTCCCGGCCCGACAGCGAGGACCTGGTGGCGCTGCGCGTGGTGGCGGAGGGGACGGAGGACGGCGCTCCGGCGCGCGTCGCCTTCGAGCTGCTCGATCGTTACGACCCGGCCACCGGCATCAGCGCGATGGAACGTACCACCGGCTTCTCGCTCGCGATCACCGGCGTCATGCAGGCCCGGGGACAGGTGCGGGGCGCCGGGGCACTCACCCCCGACCAGGCCGTGCCCGCCGGCCCCTACATCGCGGCGCTCGCGCAGCGCGGCATCCGGATCGAACGCAGCGCCTAGCGCTCGCGGGCGCGCGAATTGCAAATCCGGCGCGGCGAACCGAACCCGGAGCCCCTATGGCCGACATCAACATCGAGAGAAGGAAGTCCAGCATCATGCCGTGGCTGCTCGGCCTGGTGCTGCTGGCCGCAGTCGCTTTTGCCGCCTGGATGTACCTCGGCGACCGCGATGCGGACCTGGCGGACGACGACGTGGAGCTGCAGACCGAGCCGTATCGCGAGCCCGCGCCACCGCCGCCCGCGAGCACGGAGCCGGCACCTGGAACCCAGCCCGCCCCCGGCACGCAGCCGGCTCCGGGCAGCACGCCGGACACCGCGCCGGCCACGACGACGGGGCTCTGAGGCCGGCCGCCGGTGGGCCGCCCCGGCGCGCCCGCCGGCGGATCATCCGCCGTCCAGCGACGTACCATCCAGCGAGTCCGCGCGCGTCGCGCGGGCCCGAGCCGCCGGAGATCTCCCATGCGTCCCGCTCTCCTCGCCCTGGCCGTCATGTCTACCGCCGCCGCGCCGCTGAACGCCCAGGAATATGCCGTCAGCCGCCGCGCCTGGACCTTCTTCGAGCGCGGCCTCACCATCGAGGTGCTGGCCGACGGGCCCGGCGCCCTCCAGATCGTGCGCGGTGAGCCCGGCCGCATCGAGGTCGCCGCCCACGCCCGTCACGGCCTCGCCGCCTGGGGGCTCGGCGGCTACCGCAGCGACCGGCTGCGCCTCAGTGCGCTCGGCGCCACCGAGGCCGATTACGTCGTGATCGTGCCCGAGGACGTCCACGTCAGCGTGACCCTGCCCGGTGAATACGGGGCCCGCTCCGTTTCCTGGGAGCCCGCCGCCCTGCTCCGCTGGGAAGGCGACGCCGATCGACCCTACACCCAGGACCGCGCCGGCTCCCGATCGCTCGAGTATGGCCTGTTCCCCGTGCACCGTGCGCCGACCTCACCGGCCCGGGTGGATCTTCCGGACGCCCGCTTCCTCCGCAGCATCGAGGTCCGGGTCGAGGGCCGCGAATTCCTGGTCGGCAGCTCCAGACCGCTGTCCTTCACCCCCGGCCGCGGACCGCTCGTGATCCGCAGCCGGCAGGAATCCCTCGACCTGCGGATCACCGTGCCGCAGGGCACCACCCACTTCGAGGTCGGCGGCCCGGAAGGTGTCCTGGTTCGCGTCGAGCAGGGCCGTCTCGTCGCCGCGTGCGGGCCGAACGTCGCCGTGGCCCTGCCGGAGCGGCAGTCCGTGACGCTGCGCCCCGCCGACGGTCAGCTGCACTGCCCCTGAGACGTGGCGGTGACCGGGGGTATCGGCCTCCACCTGGCGGAGCTGCCGGATCGAGGCCGGGCGACCTGCAGAGTGGTCCCGCCGACCGCGCCTCGGCGGCGTGCGCGCGGGCTTCCGAAGCCGTTCGTCCCACCCTCTAAATCCCTATCGATTATAGACTTAACAGTCATCCGCCCGGTCGTCCCCGCAGCCTTGAGTTAAATACCCGTTGAAGTTAGATTTGGAGCACGGATCGGGGGCGACAGAGAGGCCCCGATCACGCGGGGCGCAGCCGGCGCTGACGTCGGCCGTTCCCCTTTCTGCTGAAAGGAGTCCCCTTGGGCAAGGCAGTGCGAAACCTGAAGGAGATGCGGCGGCTGTCGGAGCTGAACGACGGCGAGCTCGTCGCGGCGCACCTGGAAGGGCATCCCGGGGCGTTTTCTGAGCTGTATGATCGGTATCGCGGGCGGCTGGTTCACTTCATCGCACGCAAGACGGGTGACCGGGACCGTGCCGAGGACCTGGTGCAGGAGGCGTTCATCCGCGTGACCCGTCACCTGCACCGTTTCGACCAGGGCAAGAAGTTTTCGACGTGGATCTACACGATCTGCTCGAACCTCTCGAAGAACGAGCTGCGCAACCGATCCCGCAGCCCGCTGGTGCTGTTCCAGAAGCTGACGACGCACTGGGAGCCGGACCACCGCCCGCTGCAGTTCGAGGATTCGAACGCGCGCCCGGATGACCAGTACCGGAAGCGGTACCTGCAGCAGATCGTGGAACGCACGGTCGAGCAGCTGCCCGAGCATCACCAGCTCGTCTTTCGTCTGCGCGAGCTGGAAGGCAAGAGCTACGAGGAAATCGCGGAGATCACGGGTGTGAACCTGGGCACGGTGAAGAGCCGGCTGCACCGGGCGCGCACGAGCTTCGCGGAGCGGATCGAGCCGCTGTTGAACTAGTCTCCCGCAGCGCGCTGGTGTCGTTGAGGACGCGGAGCCGCCCAGTCGAGCGGCTCCGCGTCCTCATCGCGTTCCCGGCTACGCCGTCCCTATCCCTATCCCTGTTCCAGCGCCGCGTCCACACTGAACTCCACGTTGCCCGCGAGCGCGTTCTTGACGGGACAGGTCTGCTCCTGGGCGAGGCGGGCGAACTCGGCGTTGTCCATGCCGGGCACGCGGCCGCGGATGACCATGTGGATGCGACTGATCTTCACGCCGCCCTCGACCTTGTCGAGGTAGGTGGTCGCGTGCACGGTGATGCTCTCCGACTTGTGACCCTTCTGGTGGAGCGCGTGCGCGAGCGCCATCGAGAAACAGCCCGCCTGGGCGGCGGCGATCAGCTCCTCGGGGCTGGTCATGCCATTCGCGGCCTCGGTGCGCGCCGGCCAGCTGATGCGCTGCTCGCCGATCGCGCCGGTGTCGAACGACACGCGCCCGCTTCCCTTCGGAAGGTCACCTTCCCAGACGCTGCGTGCACTGCGTTCCGCGAGGGCCATGCTTTCCTCCATGTTGGGTGCGCCCCGGACCTGGTGCCCGCGGCGTGCTCGAGTTCATGCAACGTCGTGCGCGACTGTCACTCCGGCGTGGGACTTCCCTGCCGCGGCTGCGGGCGCGTCCCGACACCCTCAGCGTGCCAGCTCGAGCCCGAGGCGGAGTGCGTAATCGGCATAGCGGGTGAGCCCCGCGAACGGGAAGTCCTCGGCCCAGTGGTCGGACGCCTTGTGATAGTGGTCCCAGCGCCGGCGCAGCGCGTCACGCTGCTCGGCGGTCACGTTCTCCCACTCGCCGCCCGGGATGATGAACACTGCGGGGACACCCCGGGCGAGGAACGGCCAGTAGTCGGAGTTCGGGGACGCGCCCGCGGCCTCGGCGCTCCAGCCGGCGCGGCGTGCGACCTCGACGGCGCGGGCGCCGAGCGGGGAGTCCGTGCCGCCGGCGATGCGCCAGCTCACCGGCGGCGCCGGCGGCGCTCCCGCATCCAGGTTGATCAGCCCCTTCACCTGCGACAGCGGGAACGGTGGCTGCGCGGCCGCGAACGACGAGCCGAGCAGGCCGCGCTCCTCGCCGGTGAAGAACAGGAACGCGACGGACGCAGCCGGCGGCGCGGCGCGCAACGCCTCCGCGATGGCGAGCAGCATGCCCACGCCGGCGGCGTTGTCGGAGAAGCCGTTGTAAACCGAGTCGCCGCGGGCGTCCGGTACGCTGATGCCGAGGTGGTCGTAATGCGCGGTGTAGACGACCAGCTCGTCGTGCCGTGCCGGATCGCTGCCGCGCAGCACGCCGCCGACGTTCGCGGCTGTGACGTCGGTGGTGGTGGTCCGCAGCTCGAAGGTGATGGTGCACCGAAGGTCGAGCGCGGTGCTTCCCGCGGTGCCTTCCAGCAGCGCGCGCGGCACGCTCGCGCCGTCCAGGATCGCGCGCGTCAGGCCGGGCCCGGCGAGCAGCACGGGCAGATCGGGCTGCCACACCGGATCGCCGACGTCGGCGGCGACGAAGAAGCGGCGGTCGCCGCGGCTGCGCACGAACAGGTCGTACTGCGCGCTGTCGGCCACCAGCACGACGATACCTGCGGCGCCGCCCTCGACGAGCGCAGGCACGAGCTCGGTGGCGGCCGCACCGAGGGCTCCGGTTACGACCGCGACGCGGCCCCGCACGTCGCCGGCCGCACGCAGCGCGGCGAGCGCCGCCTGCGGCGGTCCGGCCAACCAGAGGTTCCCGGAGAAGCTGCGAAATGCGCCGGCACCCCCCGTGTTCACCACGAAGTCGCGGACGCTCGCGAAGCTCGCGTTGCGCCCGTCCCGATCGAGCGTGAGCGACGTCGCGTCCTCGATGAGGGCTGCCCTGAGCGGAATCGGCAGCAGGTAACCTCCGTCCGGCCCCAGGCCCTCGAGGCCGAGCCGCTCGAGCTGGCTCGCGATGTAGGCGGCGGCGAGGTGCTCGCCCGGAGTGCCGGTGCCGCGACCCGCGAGCAGGTCATCGGCCAGGAAGCGGGTGTGCCCGCGGATCGCGAGCGAATCGATCTGCTGGGCCCGGGCGGCGCCTCCTGCGAACAGGAGCGCGGCCGCACAGGCAATGGTGGCGCAGGTTTTCATCGGGTGAGAATGCGCCGCTCACGGCGGCCGCGCAATTCAGCTGCCGCGCAGCACCTTCCCGGCATACCCGTTGTCGGGATTGCCGCCGCGCTTCAGCACCTTGTCCACGGTGCCAGGACCGCGGTTGTAGGCCGTCAGCGCGAGGTCCATGTTGCCGCGGTACTTCTGCAGCAGCTGGTCCAGGTAGCGGAATCCGAGCCGGAGGTTCGTTTTCCGGTCGAACAGCTGGTCCGTGCTCATGCCCGGAATGATGCCGCGGGCAGTGCGCGGCATGACCTGCGTGAGACCGCGCGCCCCCACGTGGCTGACCGCCCGCTCGTTGAACGTGCTCTCGGTGCGGACCAGGCCGTACGCCACATCGGGATCGATGTTCTCCTGCTCGGCGATGTCGTAAATGTCCGCGGCCAGCTCCTCACTGATCCCGAACTGCTGCACTGCGCCCTGGATGTGCCCGGCGCGCCGATCGGTGGCGCGGCTCTCCGCGATGCGCGACGCGAGCTGCTCCTCGGTGTCCTCGCCCGCGGCACGCGCGGCAGCCAGCGCGGCCGCGACGTCGGGAGCGGCGGCGCTGCTGGCGGCGTCCTCCTCGCCCGCCTGCTCCGCCGCTCGGCCGGCGTTCACGAGCGGTACCGCCGCGCCGGCGAGGCCGAGGCCGATGAGCGGCTGCCGGTACTTCGTGATCAGCTCCCGGCTGCGCGACTGCCGCCGCTCCGTACCGGTGCGACGGTCTGCCTGGCGACGATTCCCGGCGCGCCGCTCGCAGGAGCGCCGCTCGGCGCCTGCCATGCGGCGCTCCGGTGCGCTCGGTGCCGGTTCGGACAGGCTCCGGCCAGTATCGGCGGTCGGATTGCGGCGGTCGGTGGAATCGCGGGTCACGGGCGCCTCCCTCCAGGCAGGTGCTTGGGGCACAAATACTTAACGCTGAAGGGGTGCACCATCCGTGCCGCCCGGGACAACCGCCGCGGGTCGCCGGGAGGCCGCGCGGCGCCCCCCGTTCCGGGCGCCCGATGCGGCGCCGCTGGAGCGTACTCCGGGGAGCGCACATCAGGGCAGCACGCAGCGGACCCGGCCCAGCGGCCCCGGTTCGCGGTTCCCTCGCTCACCCACGAGGTACAGCTCACCGCCGTCGAGCAGTGCCACGCCTTCACCCTGCGCTTCAGCGAGCGCGGACAGGTCGATGCGCGCGTCGGCCACCAGGCTGCCGTTCCGGACGTGGTACAGGTCGACGTACGCATAGGTGCGCACGGCGACATGACGGCCGGAGCGCGTCGCCGAGGCGCCCGTCACCATGTCGGGGAACTGCGCGATCCCGTCCCCCAGCAGACGCACCGGCTCGAGCGTGACGGTGTCGGCGCGGAGCTTCCCCGGATACCGGTACAGGGTGACCGGCCGATTGCGGCCCTTCGTGATCACGAACAGGCGCTCTCCGGGCAGTACGAAGATCGCCTCGGCATCGGCGGGGCCCTCGGGGTAGCGGAACGGGAACGCCTCGTACTCCGCGATGCTCGCTTCGCGCGCCGCGGGCTCGCGCACGCGGAGCACGCGCACGACGGGACGCGCGTGCAGGTTGTCGCCGATGTCCGCGAGGTAGAGGCAGGTGCCGCGCGCGCAGCGGCCGGCGGCCACGTCCTCCCAGTCCTGCATGGCGGCGCTCACGCGCACGCGCTGCAGCACCCGGCCCGCCACGTCCAGGCGGTACAGGCGCGCGGGCTGCTCCGAATCGTTGTGCGCCCACAGCTGCCGGCGCTGCGTGGCGGGCGCGAGCCCGCTGGGCTCGGGCAGCACGTCCGGCAGCCAGGCCAGCCGCTGGGGCGCCGCGCAGGCGACACGGGGTGCGGCCGCGCTCCCGCCGATGGACCCATCGCCCTCGGCAGTGACCTCCGCGTCCGGCGTGATCGCGCCCGTGCCCTGCTCGGCGCGGGTTGCGGCGCCCGGTGCATCGCACGAAAGTGCCAGCAGGGCGAGCAGCCCGCCGGTCTGAGCCCGAACGAATGGCATGATCTGCATGGAGCGCGTCGGCGTCCTTTTCGTCTGTCTGGGCAACATCTGTCGCTCTCCACTCGCGGAGGGCGTGTTCCGTCACCTGGTCGAGGAAGCGGGTCTCGCGGAGCGCTTCCACATCGATTCCGCCGGTACCAGCGGCTACCACGACGGCGAAGGTCCGGACCCGCGCACGACGGCCGTCGCCGAGCGGCGCGGGGTAGTGCTCGACCACGCATCGCGCCGGATGCGCGTCGGCGACTTCGCGCAATTCCAGTACATCCTGGCCATGGATACCGACAACCTGGAGCGCATCGAGGCGCTCGCCCGCAAGGCCGCGGTGGATCCGGAGATCGCGTTGCTGCGGGCCTACGATCCGGCGGCACCTGACGGAGCGGAAGTCCCCGACCCCTACTTCGGCGGGGAGGGCGGCTTCGAGGATGTGCACGAGATGGTGGAGCGGGCCTGCCGAGGCCTGCTCTCGCACATCCGCCGGGTCCACGGCTTCTGATGGCGGGCGAGCGCCGCACGGCGGAGCTCGATGCCGCACTCGCCGAGTGCACGGATGGTGCCCGGGTGGTGCGCACGCGGCCGGTCGCAGGCGGGTGCATCAGCCGCACCGAGTGCCTCGTTCTCTCGGACGGATCGCGCGTGTTCCTGAAGACTGCCGAGTCGCACGACCCGGCCCTGCTCCATGCCGAGGCCGGCGCGCTCCTCGCGCTCGCCGCCACGCACACCGTGCGCGTGCCGCGCGTGCTCGCGCAACAGGACGACTGGCTGGCGCTGGAGTGGCTGGAGCCCGGCGCGGCTGCCGAGCGGGACTGGTCGGACCTCGGCCGGGCGCTCGGCGCGCTGCACCGTTACACCGGGGAATGGGGCGGCGTGCCGGACAATTTCATCGGCACGCTGCCGCAGGCGAATGCTACCGCCCCGGACTGGCCCGCATTCTGGGAAACGCGCCGGCTGGAGCCGCTGCTGCGCCGCACGGCGGGGCACTTCACGACGGCCGACCGCCGGCGCTGGGACGGGCTCCGCACCGCGCTCGGTGAGCTGCTCGCGCCCGGGACCCTGGAAGGTGCATCGCTGCTGCATGGCGACCTGTGGAACGGCAACGTGCACCCGATGGCCGGCGGCGGGATCGCGCTGGTCGATCCCGCGAGCTATTACGGCCATCGCGAGGTGGACCTCGCGATGGCCGATCTCTTCGGCGGTTTCGCGCCGGCTTTCCGGTCAGCGTACGAGGAAGCCTGGCCGCTCCTGCCCGGGTGGCCGCGCCGGCGCGCCATCTACCAGCTCTACTACCTCCTGGTCCACATCAACCTCTTCGGGAGCAGCTACCTGCCGCGCACCCGGGAGGCGCTGCGCACCGCCGGCTTCTGAGGG